>JBGSNV010000009.1:0-9201 GCA_041739485.1 Chitinophagaceae bacterium | reverse complement strand
ATAGCCGGCACAACCTGTAAGGATAAATGCCAGCAATATCAGCAGCAGGGGAAAGAAATATATGGATGATGTCCGCATGAAGTGTGGGAGTATTTTTTAAAAAAACCTAGAGACTTTTAGTTTTTTACAAACTTGGCAATCTTCTTTTCCCCGATCCAAACTACTTCGTTGGTTTCAATGTTGGTGAGTTCGAGGTTGATCTGATAATACACTTCTTTTTTTCTCTTATAAGAGTCAACAATCGAATTGATAGAACCCTGCAGAATAAAATCAGCGCCATTTTCAAGACCGAACTTCTTCATGGTGCTTTGCGAGGCATTGGTTTGCTGATCGGCTTTTTCGGCACGCATTTCTTCCCTTTTTTTACCACCCTGTACCAATCCAATGCTGCCTTTTTGTACAAAGTTTCTTTCCAGATCCTTGCAGAAAGTTTCCGCATCAATATGCTCGTGGCTTTTATTGAAAACAGTGCCTACGACCACCACCGGTTTTTTGTTTTTGCTTTGGGTAAAATTGGGTTTCCAGGGTGAATTATTTACCTGATCAATCATTTCTTCGGCTACTAAGCGACTGTCGGTGGCATTCCAGCGACCACTGATATCGGAGGTTTCTGAAGGATCGATGCGGGTCACTTTTCTGGAACAGGCAGTAAGCAGCATCAGCGCCGAGGCTAAGAAAAGCAGAAAACGATTTTTAATTAACATATGGGTGAATTTTAGATGTGAGAAATAGATATATTTTTATGGCTTCCGTGTTTAGGAGCCGAAGTGCCTTAAACGGATAAAAAATTATAATAAATGTGAGGGGAGTCATTTACCACCACCAAAACCAATTCCCGGTATTGTAACCGAAATTTGGATTTTGTCGCCAGCCAATCGGGGTATTCATCCGGTTGATCCAGGGGTAATTATAGTAGCGCGGAGCCTGCGCCCGGGCAAACCGGCGTTCGTTGCGGTTTTCGCGGCGGTTGTACTGATGGTCTTCCCGCATTTGGCTCCAATCGTAAGCTTTGTAAGTATTTTGAACCGTAGTGCCCTGTGTGGTCAATAAACTATCGCGTTGGTTCATATAACGATCGCGGCTTTCTGCAAACCGCGGATTTTGGTCGTTTACTTCCTGTGCCTGTGCAAGTGAGGCAAAGAACAGACCGGTGAGCATGGTGTAAAGAGGTTTCATATTCGGATAATTTTTGGTGTTATATCAAAAGTACGCGGTACTTGGATGGATGTTACAATAGTATTTGTTAAAGAGAATCAGAATGTTTGCCTTTTAGATAATAGCTAACATTTGAAGGTGAGCATGAAGGTTTCAGTAGAGGTTTAAAATCCGTATAAAAATCGAATTGACAATATTGACCCTGCTTGCTTTTCTTTGCAGCATGAGTGAAATAAAAAAGCCAACTTTATTTACCTGTATGTCACCGGCGCTTTTGCATCTGTACGATGTCACCGATTCGATTGTGGTGGTGATTGATGTATTTCGGGCTACAAGTACTGTTGCAGCTGCTTTGCACAACGGAGCTGAAAAAATTATACCGGTTGAGACTGTGGAAGGTGCTATTGAAATAGGACTTGAACTTGGTGCTATTACGGCGGGGGAAAGGGATGGAAAAATAGCTCAGGGATTGCAATATGGCAACAGTCCCTTGGAATATCCTGCGGATTTTATTGCAGGTAAAACCCTTGTGCTGACGACCACCAACGGGACACGTTTGTTACATATGGCGCTGAAAAACGGAGCCACTGAAGTAATTACCGGTGCATTTGCCAATCTTTCGGCGGTTTGCGATCATTTGCTGGCCTCGGGAAAGAATGTAATACTTGGATGCGCTGCCTGGAAAGACCGGGTAAATATGGAAGATACTTTGTTTGCAGGAGCTGTGGTTTCAAGATTGCAGGAGCACTACACCATCCATTGCGATGCAAGCCTTGCCGCTGCAACCTTGTATGAAACCACAAAGTCCTATTCCTGGGCTTATACCCAACGTACGACTCATTACCACAGGCTTGCGGCCTATGGGTTGGAAAAAGATATGGAATGGTGTATGACCGAGGATATTGCTAATACCTTGTGTATTTACAAGAATGGCAGATTGGTCCGGGCAAATGAATCCTAAAAAGAGTCAGCTTTTTTGCTCCTTAGCTTTCTAAAGCTTCCTCTTCCGGAGCATCGTCGCCATTTTCCCGGAGTTTGGGCTCAATTCCGGCTTCCTGAATCTGAGCATACCAACGAACCATTTTTTTCATATCGCTCATGTATACGCGATCGAAATCCATTTCGGGAAATACTTTTTCGAAAAAGACCTTCAACCCCTTGGTGTCTTTGGTATCAGGGAGGGTTTCTTCGCTGTTGGCTCCTATGGCCTGAAAGATCTCCACAAGGTTCACATTGTCTGCCTTGGTGTATATTTCAATGCTTTCAAGATGCGAAAACTGATGTTTACGGCTGCTGACAAACTGCGTGCTCCCGTCCTGTAAATTTTTCACAATGGCTCCATCATTTTTTGAAGAAACCAATTCAAAAAGACCGGTAAGACCGGTAATCGCTATAAGTTTACTATACTCCATGCTTCTTTTTTTAACGCAATTTCGGGGTGCAAAATAAGGGAAGCAAAAAGGAAACGGGGAAGTATTTAACAAATATTAGAAAGAGTATGCAAAGAATTGTATAGGACTGCCTGTTAAAAAATGGTGCAAACCACCGTCTGAAAGCTTATTTTTGCCATCTGTAAACAGGTGTTTTATAAATAATTGGGGTATGTCAGATCAAATTGAGGCACAGGGAACCATCATTATGGGCGATGAAGCTCAACGTGCCCTTGTGCAAAAAAATCCGCTTCCCCGGCACATCGCCATTATAATGGATGGAAATGGAAGGTGGGCAAAAGAGCAGGGACAAGATCGTTTATTTGGTCATTTTCATGGAGTGGAAAGTGTACGGAATATTGTGGAAGGGTGCGCGGAATTAGGCATTGAGTACCTTACCCTGTATGCATTTAGTACCGAAAACTGGGAGCGTCCCGAAAATGAGGTCAATGGTCTGATGGAATTGCTTGTAGATACGATTCGCAAGGAAACCGAAACGTTGAATCGCAACAATATCAGGCTGCATGTGATTGGCGACCGGGTTATGTTGAGTGCTGAAGTAAATGAGCAACTCAACGAAAGTCTGGAGATTACCGCAAAAAATACAGGGTTGAATCTGATTATGGCTTTGAGTTACAGCGGTAGGTGGGAACTTGTAAATGCCGTGAAGCGCATAGCAGGGGATGTAGAGCATGGTGAACTTAAGGCCGATGACATCAATCAGGAAACCTTGCAGCGCTATTTGTGGACTAGTCAGTATCCGGATCCGGAACTGATGATCCGTACAAGCGGAGAATACCGCATCAGTAATTTTTTACTCTTCCAATTGGCTTATGCAGAACTTTATTTTACCAATACCCGTTGGCCCGATTTCAGAAAAAAGCACCTTTATGAAGCACTGCTTGATTTTCAGAACCGCGAAAGACGCTATGGCAAAACCGGCGAACAGATCAAAAACAGCCTTTAAACAGGATGAAATTCACCTTCTTAACGGGTTTGTAACCCTTTTAACAAACACTTTTAACCATTGCAATTAACTTGCTTCGTTTCTATACAGTTTTATGTTTTGTAAATATTTGAAAATCAATTACCTGATGGATCGTTTCGTGTGGCGGATCGGCATTTTTGCGCTTTCCGTTCTCTTGATTATACCAGCAGGGCAGTTATCCGCTCAAAAGGACACGTCCGTTACAGCGATTGATCCCGAACTCGAAGGGATTTTTTCCCAACGGATTCCTAAGGAGTATGTTGTTGGCAGTATCTCTATTTCCGGAAATAACTTTTTCGATAATAATCTGCTGATTTCTATTGCCAACCTGAATGTTGGAGATAAGATCCGCCTACCCGGAGATGATGCCTTCAGCAAAGCCATTCAGAACCTTTGGAAACAAAGTTATTTCAGCAATGTGGCGGTTTATATCACCCGGCTCGAGCAACCCAATATCCTGCATCTCGAAATTGAAGTACAGGAAAGACCCCGTCTTGCCAAGTTTACTTTCAAGGGGATCCGTAAAGGGGAAGGAGAGGAATTGCAGGACAAAACCGGTCTCGTAGCTGGAAGGATTGTTACGGAAAACAGCAAAATGATTGCCCGTGAAGTGGTAGAAAAGTTTTATGCTGAAAAGGGTTTTCGCAATGTAGAGGTTCGTATAGAGGAGTTTCCAAATTTGAATGTGCAAAATAGCATTGACCTTGTGTTTGATGTTTCCAAAGGAAGCAAAGTGCGGGTTGGAGATATCTTTTTTGCCAACAATTCCAATTTCAGTGATCTAAAGCTTAAAAGACAACTCAAGGGAACCAAGGAGATGAGCCGAATTACCTTGTATCCGCAAAAAGATACTCCTTTACTGGGAGTAGCAGAGAAATTTAATGCACATGACTTGCTTGCCAAACAAGGCTTTTTACAACCCACTACCATTAAAAATACCATTGATCCTTATTTCCGGTTTAAACTTTTCAGCAGTGCCAAATTCAACGACAATAAGTATGAAGAGGACAAAAACAAGCTGATTGAATTCTATAATTCAAAGGGTTTCCGGGATTCCAGAGTGGTAAAAGACACGGTTTATGAAGGCACAAGCGGCAACCTCAATGTCGAACTGAAGGTAGACGAAGGCAAGCGGTATTATTTCGGAAACATGATTTACCGGGGAAACACCAAATACTCTGATTCTATTCTTAACCTGATTATGGATATCAAGAAGGGAGAAATTTATAACAAAGAAACCCTTGATAAAAGATTAGGAAAGCAATTGAGTGCTGAGGGCGGTGCCGACCTGAGTGCATTATACATGGATGACGGGTATTTGTTTTTCCGCGCCGAGGCCACTGAAGTTGCCGTATACAATGATACCATCGACCATGAGATCCGCATTTTTGAAGGCCCTCAGGCTACCATCAAAAACGTGAATATTACGGGTAACGATAAGACCAAAGAATATGTTATTCGTCGGGAACTACGGACAATACCCGGAGAAAAATTCCGTCGTTCGGATCTGATCCGATCGCAGCGTGAAATATCTAACCTGAACTATTTTAATCAGGAAACCATTGGGATCAATCCTGTGCCTGACCCGTCCGATGGTACTGTAGACATTAACTATTCTGTAGAGGAAAAGTCGAGCGATCAGCTTGAACTTTCTGCAGGCTGGGGTGGTGGTATCGGTCTTACCGGTACACTTGGGGTTACTTTTAATAACTTTAGCTTACGCAATATTCTTAAGAAGGACTCCTGGGATCCACTGCCTTCGGGTGATGGGCAAAAGCTGAGCCTGCGTTTGCAGAGTAACGGCCGTGCATTCCGAAGCTACAATTTCAGTTTTACTGAGCCGTGGCTTGGGGGAAAAAGAAGGAACTCTTTTACCGTGAGTGTATATGATACTAAGTTCTCCAATGCCTTCAATCCATTGACCGGGCAATTTGAGCGGAACCCATCTTCATTTATCCGTACTACAGGAGCTACTATTGCTTTGGGTAAGCAGTTGCGCTGGCCGGATGACTTTTTCAATTTTAGTGTAAGTGCTACTTATCAGCGCTATACCCTGCAGGATTACCAGTTTTTTGAAGATTTCCGCAACGGGGTGAGTAATAACCTGAGTTTGAAATTTGCCTTGCAGCGCTCTTCTGTGGATCAGCCACTTTTCCCGAGAGGTGGATCTAATTTTATGGCGACGCTGCAAATTACACCGCCCTGGTCGTTGTTACGTCCGGATAAAGTGTATAACACCACACAGGAACGTTACAAGTTGATCGAGTTTCACAAATGGCGCTTTACCGGTGAATGGTATGTGCCGTTGGGCCGTCCGCATGGTGCGGAAAAAAACCATCAGTTTGTGTTGAAACTTGCTGCTAAATATGGCTTTATCGGCCGCTTCAACAAGGACCTCGAAATTTCTCCGTTTGAACGTTTTCAGGTGGGAGATGCGGGTTTAACCAATCAGTTTGCTTTGCTTGGTTTCGATATCATTGCACATAGAGGGTATCCGGTTTATCAAACAAGCAACCCTAAGGTCAATCCTGATCAACAGGGTGCAAGCCGTTACTTTACCATCTTTAATAAATACACAGCAGAAGTTCGCTACCCGCTTAGTACCAATCCAAGCAGTACCATTTTTGCGCTCGGCTTCTTCGAAGCAGCCAATGGCTGGTACAATATCCGCGATTACAATCCTTTCCAGTTACGTCGCAGCACCGGTTTAGGCATGCGCTTCTTCCTGCCGATGTTTGGTTTACTTGGGTTTGACTATGGTATTGGACTCGACCGGCTTGAACCCGGACAGGGCCTTAAAAATGCTACAAGGTTTACCTTTATGCTCGGCTTCGAACCGGATTGATCCTGTTTTCAATCTACCTGATTTATATAAAAAGGCTGTCCGCTGCAAACGGATAGCCTTTTTTAATGTTAGAACTGCTTCGTCCTGAAATAGATTGATACAAAAACAATGTTGCCATTATGAATAAAGGACATAACGAAGTATCAGAGATTTCCTACATATTGAAGAGAGGGTAATTGTACTTATGTATTTACCGTATTGCGGTGAAACCATGCCCAATACAACAATATGGGATGAATCACAAGCAAACGGATCCAGGCAGCCCAACCTGGCAAGGCATGCCCTTCTATCTTTAAGGCATCGCTTTTGGTAATCATCCAGATATGCGTTGGTAAAAAAGCGAGTAAGAGCGCTATTACACCATAGCAGGCCCATTTACGGGTAACAGGAATTATGAGACCTATGGCCAGTAAAATCTCAGCGATGCCACTAAGCGTGTTGAGCAGGGGCTTATTACCCATATAATCCGGAATGAGCGGATAATAAAAGCCAGGCATCCGAAAATGATTGATGCCTGCGGCAAGATAAACGGCAATCATGATCCAGAGACTGATTTGCCGGCGACTTCTGAGAATACTTTTGGCGATCAATTTGGTTGTTTTTAGCCATTAAAAGTAATCGCTTTCCCGGTTTTGGCTCATTATTGTTTTAATTGCACCCAATCCTAGTTTTATGCATATTGAATCGAAATTACCCCATGTTGGGACCACTATTTTTTCTGTAATGAGTGCTCTGGCAACCGAACACGGGGCCATCAACCTCGGTCAGGGTTTCCCGGATTATCCCATGTCGCCCGAACTGATTGAGCTTGTAGCAAAAGCCATGCAGGATGGAAACAATCAGTATGCCCCCATGCCTGGGTATCGTCCTTTGCTTGAAAAAATTGCAGAAAAGTTATACGGTTGTTATGGTACTACGGTGGATCCGCTATCTGAAATCACCATTACTCCGGGAGGCACTTATGCATTGTTTTCTGCCATCTCCTCCGTCATTCATCCCGGTGATGAAGTCATTGTTTTTGAGCCTGCCTATGATTGCTATATCCCCACGATTGAGCTGAATGGAGGCGTTCCGGTAAGGATTAAATTGCAGCATCCTGACTATACTATTGATTGGGCAGCTGTAAAGCAAGCGGTCAATCCGCGAACAAGGATGATCCTGATCAACTCCCCGCATAACCCCACGGGGAGTGTGTTGAGTCGAGAAGACATTACGCAACTGCAGGATTTGGTAGCTGACACCAATATTCTGATTGTAAGTGATGAAGTATACGAACATTTGATTTTTGGCGGAAAGGAGCATCAAAGTATCCTCCGTTATCCGGATCTATTTGCCCGCAGCTTTGTCAGTTTTTCTTTTGGGAAGGTATACCATTGCACCGGCTGGAAACTAGGCTACTGTATTGCACCGGCTGCTTTCACCAAAGAGTTTCGCAAAGTGCATCAGTTTAACTGTTTCAGTTGTTTTACTCCGGCGCAGGTAGCGTTGAGTACTTTTCTCGATCAAACGAAGCCTTATTTGGAATTGGGCAGGTTTCTTGAAAAAAAGCAACAGTATTTTGAAGCATTGATGCGATCTACGCCACTCAAACCGTTGCCAACTTATGGCAGTTATTTTCAACTTTTCAGCTATGCAGGTTATAGCAGCGAAACCGAAGCTGAACTGGCAGTGCAGCTTACAAAAGAAGCCGGTGTGGCTGCCATTCCGGCCTCTGCCTTTTATACCGATGCGACCGACCATCAGGTTCTACGTTTTTGCTTTGCCAAAAAAGAGGAGACCCTTGAAGCGGCAGCTGAAAAGCTAATCACTTATTTCAGGAAGCACTCTTAGGAAGCAGATCGGGTTAATCTTTCAATCAGAGCTTGATGTTGGGGAAACATTTTGAAGAGTGTTTGACGGTTCCCAAGTTCAAAATCAGCAAAGTCGAAACCCGGCGAAACGGTACATCCTACAAGCGAGTAGCCAAACGGACCTATCGATTCGCTGCCAAACCACTGTCCGGCCGGGATGGTTATTTGTGGGTTTTGTCCTTCCGGAAAATTGATACCAAGCAGGTGTTGCTGATAGTTTCCCTGTTGGTCGATGGCATGAATATGGACCGGGTCTCCGAGATAATGATGCCACAGTTCGTCACTATTGATGCGGTGCAGCGCCGAGAAATTATTGGCGGTAAGTAAGAAATAAATGGCGGTACTTGCTGACCGGTCGCCCGATGCCGTTGAAATCTGACTGATTCCGCGATAGGTTTCGCTGTAAAATCCTCCTTCAGGATGGGGCAACAGACCGAGTTGTTCTACAATTTTTTGTATGGTGGTTTTCATAGGCTTTCAAAATCCGGTAGCAGCATGATGGTGATTATAAATTATTACTCAAAAGTATTAAAACACCCGGAAAAACCGGATTTCTAAGCTTTGGAATTACAGCCTGTGATTTCTTTTAACAGCGGATGGTTTTTTTGCATGGGTATTATTCAATCGAATGCCAGATAATCAGATCCCTAAACCATGTTTAAAGCTGCAAAACTGAAAAACCTGAATGTTGCCAAAAGGAGTAAGATGCTTCGTTGTTTGACAGTCAATTTTATTAAAGTCCACGGCAAATACCGAAGCTAATTGGTTTGCATTATAACGCTTCACCGGGAAGCCACTGCATTTTTCAGGTCCGTTTTCGGCAAAAGTGCCAATAATCAGGTAAGAAACATCTATATTTCTGACCATTTTTTTGTATATATCAATGTCCTTTTCCCTTGTAAAAAAATGAAACACGGCCCGGTCATGCCATAA
>JBGSNV010000398.1:0-27578 GCA_041739485.1 Chitinophagaceae bacterium | reverse complement strand
CTAGGCGAGGGTTAAAAATTTGCAAATTTGGAAGAAGGCTTTACTTTTGCCGGACTGTTACGCTTCAACGTTCTCTTTAAATTTTTTTTTGCTTCCTACTTGTAAACATCCTGCAAAACACTACATTTGCAGTCCTTTTGAAAAACAAAGGCGAAATGTAAAAATGTTCTTTGCAGGTTAAGTTTCAGATAAATAGCTAGTTAGCTTTTATTTGGGATAAAAATAGACATAAACGTCAAAGGAATTTCTCAGGGTAACCTGAAAATAGACGCCACTTTAGCTCAGCTGGTAGAGCAACTGATTTGTAATCAGTAGGTCGCTGGTTCGATTCCGGCAAGTGGCTCGAAGGAATTTCCAAATACAGAAATTCAAAATCCCAAAATCTTAAAAGGAGATTCTGGGATTTGGGATTTGAAAATTGAAATTTTCAAAAACGGGCAGTTTCCAGAGCGGCCAAATGGGGCGGACTGTAAATCCGCTGTCTTTCGACTTCGGAGGTTCGAATCCTCCACTGCCCACCGTTCTTTATGATATTGAAAAGCATTTTTGTGAAAAGTGCTTTTCAATATTATTAGGAATCAGAATGTTGAAATGGTAGATATAAGTTGTAACTTGCAGCTCCATTAAAACAAAATAAGATAAAAGATTGAAACAGGTTTAAAGATTTTGAGGAAGTCTGAAGGTTCTTTAAAAATGGTTAATAAAAGCGGGAGTAGCTCATTTGGTAGAGCGATAGCCTTCCAAGCTATAGGTGGCGAGTTCGAGCCTCGTCTCCCGCTCAGTTACAGTTTGCAGTTTGTAATTGGACAGTAAGCAAGGTATACTATCAAGTATACTTTTATTTGATTGCAAACTGCCAGCTAAAAAGCTGCCAACTGAGCAACGCCGTTGTAGCTCAGTGGTAGAGCACTTCCTTGGTAAGGAAGAGGTCGTGAGTTCAATTCTCATCAACGGCTCAGAAAACCGGATGGTCAACACACATCTGGCATTCTTGATTATTAAAACAGTGTAAACAATTATTAAAAACATCAAAAATGGCAAAAGAGACCTTTAAGAGGGACAAGCCTCACGTTAACGTAGGTACGATTGGCCACGTTGACCACGGTAAAACAACATTAACTGCAGCTATTACTACTATCCTGGCATCTCAGGGTTTGGCTACTGCAAGAAAGTATGATGATATTGACGGAGCGCCCGAAGAAAAAGAGCGTGGTATTACCATCAATACGGCACACGTTGAATACCAAACACTCAATCGTCACTATGCGCACGTGGATTGCCCCGGTCACGCTGACTATGTAAAAAACATGATTACCGGTGCTGCCCAAATGGACGGCGCTATTCTGGTAGTTGCAGCAACCGATGGTCCTATGCCTCAGACAAAAGAACACATTCTGCTTGCTCGTCAGGTAGGTGTTCCTGCTCTGGTTGTATTTATGAACAAAGTTGACCTGGTAGACGATCCTGAATTGCTCGAACTGGTTGAAATGGAAATTCGTGACCTGTTAAGTTCTTATGGATTTGACGGTGACAATGCACCAATTATTCAAGGTTCTGCAACCGGCGCTTTGGCTGGAGAAGATCAGTGGGTTGAGAAAGTGAACGAACTGATGGCTGCTGTGGATTCTTATATTCCTCTGCCTCCACGTCCGGTTGATCTTCCGTTCCTGATGAGCGTGGAAGACGTTTTCTCTATCACAGGTCGTGGTACCGTTGCTACAGGTCGTATCGAACGTGGTAGAATTAAAGTGGGTGAAGGTATTGAGATCGTAGGTATGATGCCTGATAAACTAACATCAACCGTAACTGGTGTTGAAATGTTTAAGAAACTTCTTGACGAAGGAGAAGCTGGTGACAACGCTGGTTTATTGCTTCGTGGTATTGAAAAGAGCCAAATCCGTCGCGGTATGGTACTTTGCAAGCCCGGTTCTATTACGCCACACACCGAATTTAAGGGTGAGGTTTATGTATTGAGCAAGGAAGAAGGTGGTCGTCACACTCCATTCTTTAACAAATATCGTCCTCAGTTCTACTTCCGTACTACGGATGTAACCGGAGAGTGTATGCTTCCCGAAGGAACTGAAATGGTAATGCCTGGTGATAACACTAATTTGCATGTTACTTTGATTCAGCCAATCGCTATGGAAAAAGGACTGAAATTCGCTATCCGCGAAGGTGGTCGTACCGTAGGTGCCGGTCAGGTAACTGAGATTATCAAGTAATTCACATACATTTGTATACAATTAGCTAATTTGCCGATTGGCCAATTAGCTAATTGTTTTACGGGCATAGTTCAACGGTAGAATAGAGGTCTCCAAAACCTTTGATCGTGGTTCGAATCCGCGTGCCCGTGCAAGCAAATAATATTATTTAAAGAATCCTTTGGGTTTACTTTATAAAATGGATTTTTTCCTATGAGCAAAATGACCGCCTACGTTAAAGAAAGCCTGCATGAACTTACCGAAAAGGTAACCTGGCCCACTTGGGGACAGTTGCAGCAAAGTACCGTTATAGTAATTGTAGCTACAGTTCTCATTACTGCAATGGTCTGGGTGATGGATATCGCTTCGGAAAATCTCCTCAAACTGATTTATTCTTTATTTAAGTAATGGATACTCCAGAAATAGAACAACAAGAAGATAGTAAATGGTATGTCCTTAGGGTCGTAAGTGGCAAGGAACGTTCTTTAAAAGAATATCTTGATAAAGACTTGCTTCGTCAAACCTGGGGTGGTCGGGTGAAACAGATTTTCCTGCCCATGGAAAAGGTATATAAAGTGCAGAACGGTAAAAAGGTTATGCGCGAAAAAAACTACTATCCTGGTTACGTAATGATTGAAGTAGCCGAAGGAAAGCTGACTGATGATATGGTTCAACATATAAGCGGTATCAGCAATATCATGCACTTTCTTACAGATGGTAAGGGTTCTAAAGGCAACATCATCTCTCTCAGAAAGTCTGAGGTTAATAAAATGCTCGGTAGGGTAGATGAAATGAGTGATCAGGGTATTACCATGAGTGAGCCATTCATCATCGGCGAAACCATTAAGATCATTGACGGTGCCTTTAATGACTTCAACGGGGTGATTGAAGAAGTTAATGATGAAAAGAAGAAGTTAAAAGTGATTGTAAAGATCTTTGGTCGTTCAACACCGGTGGAACTGAATTATATGCAGGTAGAGAAATTAAGTTAATTCATCTTCGATTCGATATAAAAAATAGCTCCGGAAACGGGGCTTTTTTTATCCCTGGTATGCGGTCGTTTTTTTCCCTTTTTTTAAAAAAAAAGAGTCAGGTACGCCGTTTCTATTAAGGTACCCTGAACCAAACAAAGGTTTGATTGATTTATTCAGCACCTGTTTTTCTTTATTTAAATAAGGTTGTTCGTTATAATTTATGATGTATTTGCAACGATTTATCTGGTATCAGGCGGCGTTTAAAATGCACCTTAATCAGGATTTAAGAAAAAGGGACCTTCTGCAAAGAAAGTCCCTTTTTGTATTCTTTCGGGTGGTTACTCCGGAAGACAGAAGCAATTATTGCTTCATTATATTTTGTGTTGAGATCACCTTGCCTTTTTCGTCTGTAATTTGCAGTTTGTAGATGCCCTGATTGAAGCCTTCAACCGGAATGGATAAGATTCCCTGTTGGTTCTGACTTTGAATAAATCGGGTGTTCAATCTGTTTTTACCGGATAAGTCGAAGATTCTTATATGATATGTTCCATTGGGAAGATTGGTCGTTTGAACCCTTAAGGAGTTCGCTACAGGATTTGGATATATAGAAAGTTGATCCGGATTGATGGTTTCTATAGAAGCTTTTACAATGTTGGAAAGCTGGATGGAGCCATCTTTATCTACAGCCTTGATTCTGAAATACAGGGTGCCTTCCGCTCTTTCCGGATCGGTAAATGTGTAGTTTCTAGCTGTAGTTATATTGGTCGCATCCACTTTTCCAATCGTTCTGAAGGATTGTCCGGTAAGACTCTTCTCCACTTCAAATACATCTACATTAAAACTGTTAGCTGTTGTCCAGCGAATATTGACGGATTTGTTTTGTACCTGAGCGGCAACCTGCAGGAACTGTAAGGGCAGAACTCCAATCTTCTGAACATTGGATGCATATAGTTCTCCATAAGTAACGGACGACCTGCTATCTCTCCAGGCAACCACAATACTGCCATTTAATCCTGCGATAGCTACCGGCGATGCCTGATTGCTTCCTGAAACAGTACATATAGGATTACCTGCACCCGGCCATTCTAAAATACCTGAGGCATTTACATATTGAGAATAAATATCATCGTCTCCTGCACCATTTCTTCGGTCATCCCAAATAATAAAGCTACCACCGTTTTCATCAGCTACCAATACCGGAGCATTGTTTAAAACAGGTTGATTTCCTGGTTCTGTATTTACGGCCAATGGACTACCGCCATTCCACAATGCAGTTCCGGTAGCGGAAAAAGCTTGTGCATATAAGTCAATGTTGGTAGCTCCGTTTTGACCGTCATTCCAGGATACTACATAATTATTATTGCTTTTTACGATGGCAGGTAATAACTGTTGTCCGGTGGCACTTGTTGCCTGCACCCCTTCTGCTGTCCAGAGCGGATCTCCGTTCCTGTCTACTCTTTGTACATAAATATCTGCATTGGTTGCGCCGTTTCTACTGTCTGACCATGCAATGACTGCCCCTTCTGCACCGTCATTTACAAGTTGCGGAGCCGTGGTGTTGGAGCCGGCGGCAGCCCTGATTGCTACTCCTGTGGAAGTCCATTGTGGATCCCCTGTTTTATTAAACCGTTGAGCGTAGATACCGGATTGAGAGTTACCATTTCGCCCGTCAGTCCACACAATAATGCAACCCTCGTTGCCATCTCCAATTATTTGTTGATTACTTTGGTTATTAGATTGATTGACAATGATTACATCTGAAGTCAGGCTTTTTGAGCCATCGGAAAGATTGATATAATTCATGGCAAGATCAAGGCTATTGGCAAAAAAGCGCCAGGTAATAGCTATTTGAGTAGTGGATGTTCTTGCTATTGAGGGGCTTGTTTCGTTTGCACTTGTTGAAGAAACGACTGCTCCATTCTCAGGCCAGGCAATACTTCCAGCAGCAGTCACTCTTTGAGCATAAATGTCACCGCTTGTTGCAGCACTGTTGCGCGAATCGGACCAGGTAAGAACCACGCCACCGACCCCGTCTTCTATCATATTTAGGTTGCTTTGAGACCCTAAAGCATTGCAAACGGACATTCCCTCATCCGGAAATTTGGGATCAGGAACCCCAGATGCCAGTAAATGGATCAGGAAAATATCATTCCCGGTCATTGGATTTCTGTTTTCAATCCACCCGATATACATACCTCCGTTTTGGTCTGAAACACCAACCGGAGCGGTTACTTGTGCGGCTCCTTTTTTGGATGCCAACACAACCGGATTGTTCTGTTTAACGCTTGGATTCCACTGCGCAAAGCCTGATAGTGCCCCTAGAGAAAGGGACAAAGCAATTAGTAGTTTTTGATTCATTCGCCTGTCTGTTAGGGCGCAAATCTAGGGGAATCGATCATATTGTTAATTTTTTTTCAAAACTTCTTAAGTTTTTTTGACTTTTCTTCAAAAGGTTGGGTTATTTTCGCTTAATCTACTAATTGGAAAAAATCTACATCCAATATCTAATCTACCAATTCTGGCTTTTCGATATTCTATTGTTATGGGTGCAAAATACTTTAAATTTTTTCGCAGGTTTCTGAGTATAACATTGCTGGTTTTTGCGGTATTGGATGCTTTTAGTCAATCGGATGTGCGGGGAATCATTTCAGATCCAGCATTGAATGTTCCTTTGCAAGGGGTAACTGTTCAATTAAAGGGTCAAAAACTTAAAACAATTTCCTATGCCGATGGAACCTTTTCCATTATGATCCCTTCGGACCTCATGAACGGGACTTTGGTTTTTTTATATGTAGGTTATAAATCCCTTTCTGTACCCATTTCCGGGAAGACACAGTTTGATATTTCATTGGAATCGGATGGGAAAGAACTCGATAATGTGGTGATTACCAGTGGATATGGAAAGGCGAAAAGGAGAGAAGAAGTCGTGGGCGCTATTTCAACACTTTCCAATAAGGAGCTTCTGGTAGACCGGCCTATCGAGAGTTTTGATAAAATGCTCGAAGGCCTTGTGCCGGGTGTGCAGGTTGAAACCAATACCATTCTCGGTGCTCCGGTACGGATCAATATCCGGGGGCAGAACTCTATTAGCGAAGTATTTAGCGGAACCCGTCAGGGGCTCACAACCTCTTCTCAGCCATTATACGTCATTGACGGGGTTCCGGTTACCGAACAGCGTAAAGGCGATGAACCTTTTCAGTTTGGGGCTGAAGAATTCATTAATCCGCTGTCTGGTATTAATCCGGATGATATTGAAAGCATCAGTGTATTAAAAGATGCCGCTGCCTCTGCGGTATATGGAGCCAATGCAAGCAATGGAGTTATCATCATCACCACCAAGAAAGGACGTTCGGGAAAAACGAAATTTGGTTTTCAGGTAAATACGGGTATTTCAAATCCCATCAACCGGGTAAAATGGTTGAACGGATCTCAATATCATGCACTTGCCAAAGAATTATATATTTCGGAAGGTTTTAACCCGGCAGCAGCGGAGGGTTTGGCCGGCAGCAGTGAAATGAGTACCGATTGGTTCGGGTTGACCAATCGGACGGGTTATTTCCAGAATTATGATTTGGAAGTTAGCGGCGGAACTGCCCAAAATACGTTCCGCATATCGGGTAGTATTTTCAACCAGGAAGCCATTCAAAAAGGCAATGATTTTCAAAAGATATTTTTCAGGCTCCGGCTTGACAATCGACTTTCAAAGAAATTTACACTTTCTACTTCGTTGGCGCCTACGCTCACCAAAAAGAATGGCTTAAATATCTATTCGGAATTGGTGCCGATTGTGCCCAATTTACCGGCTTACAATGCCGACAGCACTTTTTATCAGATAGTAGGGGTTCCCAATCCTTTGGCTGTACTTGAACAGAATCAAAATTACAGCGAAGGCGGAAGCTTGCTGGGAAATGTCCGGCTTGATTTTCAGGCTTTACCCAATCTGCGGTTCAGTACCAATTTTGGTACCGATCTGCAAATGAATAAACAATCCCTCTATGAATCACCCCGCAATGAAACCGGCCGGTCTCAAAATGGATTTTTGCAGATCATCGACCGACAGTCTTTTAATTGGAATGCTTTTTTGCAAGGCAATTGGACGCCACAAATTGGTGAAAAGCATAAACTCGATATTCTTTCTGGTATAGAACTATTAAGTCAGCAAACCAAATTGCTCCGGGGTTCCGGAACCGGTTTTTCTTATGACCGACTGAGGGAATTGAGCAATGCTTCGCTACAGAGTTCAGCTAGCAGTATCCAAATAAATAGTGCTTATAGTTTTTACACTCAGTTGGCTTATACCTTGTCTGATCGCTATTTTGCCAATATCACGGGTAGGGTAGATGCTGCCTCTATTTTTGGTACCGATGTAAATACCACACTCAATAGCGCCTTTGGGCTTGGTTGGAACATACACAAAGAAAAGTGGCTGGAAAAAAGCAAGTGGCTTGATCAATTAAGTATCCGGGGAAGTTTTGGTACAACAGGCAATAGCCGGATTGGCAGTTATGAAGCAAGAGGGCTTTATGGTTTCAGCAATACCGGGTACAATCGTCAGGTATCCTCGGCACCGGTTACTTTACCTAATCCCAACCTTGGATGGGAAAGGACAAATACCTCGAATTTCGGAATCAGCACCAAACTTTTTGGTTGGTTGAATTTCACTTTCGACATTTATCAAAAGATACTAAATGATGCCATTTCTGTAGTAGAGGTTCCCTTTGAAACAGGATTTGGAGATATTCTTGCAAATACTGCCAAAATGAGGAATTCAGGCTGGGATGGTAGTATCAGTGCCAATATATTCAGAAATAAAAAATTCCGCTGGACCTCGGTTTTTAATTTTGGATTTAATAAAAACGAAGTGCTTGAAGTGAAGGCTGGTGGGCAGCGTTTTGGTTCATCAGACAATGCGGTTGCTTTGCGTGCCGGAGCAAGTACCGGGGCTATTTGGGGCTTTACACAGGTAGGGGTTGATCCTGCAACCGGGGTTGCCTTGTTTTTGGATAGAACCGGAAAAACCATTCGCGCCGATGACCGGACTCCCGATTTATTTGCCATCAACAATAGTTATGTGATTGGTAACCGGCTTCCTGATCTTGTTGGAGGGTTTATCAATTCGGCTTCTTACAAAGGATTGACCCTGAATGTGGTGATTACTTACACAATCGGGGGGGAGCGACTGGTGAATTTCCGCAATGAGTGGAATGGAAACAATCTCGATAACCGCAATCAGAGTGTAAATCTATTGGATCGCTGGCAAAATCCCGGGGATATTAGCAATATTCCAAAACTAAGCAGAATAGCCAGAAGCGGTATCCGGTTTGTACCTAATTCTTCACGTTTTGTATATGATGAGACCTACTTTAAATTGGCTGCCCTTGGGATAAGCTATGAAGTGGCCAAATCATTAAGAAAAGTAATTAAAGCAAGTGGCATCCGGGTTTTTGTAAATGGAAATAATCTTTTGTACTGGTACCGGCAAAAATCGCCAAAAGGACGCAATGGCATCCGGGAGTATCGGTTTGGATTTCCTGAGTCGGAATCTTTTACCGGTGGCATTCAGATTAACTGGTAAAATATGCTTCAAAGAAAGTAGGGAGAACAGTCCCGATTACTTTCACATAATATTTGTAAATATGTATTTGAAAAATAAAATTTCCTTTTTCCTCATTGCCCTCACTTCGGTATTGATGTTGCCTTCCTGTCGTAAGTTTTTGGAACAGGAGCCTTCCAACCGGCTGAGCATCGATGATATTTTCAAAGATTTTGAAGGCGCCCGGACTACTTTGGTGGGACTTTATGGAAACCTGAAAGATGTAAATTACTATGAAAGGGTCTTGTTTTTATATCCGGATCTAACTGGTGGCAACATTAAGTATGCCCGAAACAACCCGACGATCCTGGTGAATACCTATAATTTCGCTAATACCAATCAGATTGCCTTTAATGAGTTGACCAATTTTTATCAGATTGGTTACAATAATATTTATCGGGCTAACAATGTCATTACCAACATTGACCGGGCGCTCAATGCCACTTTGCTTCAAAAAAACAGGATGGTTGCCGATGCGTATACTTTTCGGGCTCTGGCACATTTTGATTTGGTTAGGGTGTTTGCTCAACCTTATAATTTTACTCCAAACGGGGTTCATACGGGAATCGTTATTCGTACTCAAAATACGCTCGGTACAGACCCTGTGGAGCCGGCTGCTACAGTAGGGGCTGTTTATGCTCAAATTCTTTCTGATCTCGATTCTGCACTTGTTCTGTATCCCAATAGTGTACCGGTTTATCAGGGTGGAACAGATAAAACCTGGCTAAGTACAGATGCCGCTAAAGCAATTAAACTCAGGGTTTTGCTTTATATGGAAAACTGGCAGGGCGTCGTAGATCTCGCCAATCAGTTGATTACGAATAACTATCCATTAATGAGCAATGGCGGTTATGTAAACAGTTGGCGTCGGTCAGCTACCAATTCCATGGACAATGAGGCTATTTTTATGCTTTTCGCAAGGATAGATCAAAATCAGGGTTCCTTTGGAGATAATTTCAATCCTGGTAATACCACTTTCGGTTATTTCGCTGCAAGCAACGACCTGCTGAATGTTTTTGCCCCCGGCGATGTGAGAGGACCCGGAAGTATGTTTTTTACCCAAACAGTCAGCAATCAGAATTATCAGTTTACCCAAAAATATCAGGGGCGAAATGATAGTGCTAATAACCAAAAGCTTATCCGGATATCAGAGATTATCCTGAGCCGTGCCGAAGCTTATGCCGAACTCGAAAATTTATCTGCATCACAAACCGATCTGAACCGTATCCGGCAAAGAGGTAATCCTTTAACCCCTTCGCTTGCTTTAACGAATAAGCAACAGGTGTTGGACTCTATCTTTGTAGAAAGAAGAAGAGAGCTGTGTTTCGAAGGACATGGTTTATTTGATATTACCCGTAGGAAAAAGAACCTGATCAGATTGGATTGTGTGGGAAGCAATTGCTCAATCAATTATCCCAATGAGAAGTTTGCCGTTCCCATTCCTTCTCAACGATAAATTGGTTTTAATAAAATAGTTTATTGATACCTGTAGTTTTTTTACGATATTTTAAATTGTATAAATGAATCATATGTCCAAAATTAAATCGCTACTTTTTCTGGCATTGGTCGCTGTGGTTTTAATTTTTGTTGCCTGCCAAAAGCAGTTTGCTGAACCTACTTACGCTCCCAATGCAACGGCGGTAAAGGTTTGGTTTCAACCCAATGCCTTCTATACGCCCAATTCAGAAATTTTCCTGGAGTCTACCCAAAGCTGGAGACGTTTTTTTAGTTTTCCGCTTATTTACGACAACGATCCCAATAAGTATGGTTTTGGAAATCCTTTCGTTATTGGAAAAGGAAGCAATGCCTTGTATATGAACGCTATTTACGGGGCTTTACCAGGTGGATTGACTTCCGATAGTGGTTTTTATAATGTAACCATTCCCAAATGTTTTGAATTTATTCCGGAAAAACCCGGATCTATCAAGGGAACTGTACGCGTTATTCCTCAGGATGTACTGCTTTTCAGGAGGGATAAAACCTCCTATAATATCGGTATTTCAGGCAGTGGAACTTACGATGAAGCAGCACAGATGTTTGAGGTGGAGGTTAGCTTTGATGAAACCGAAATAGGAGGTCCTGCTGCAGTAATAAGAAAATATCGTTTTCGTCCCTGATTTTAAGTTTATTGAATTATAGAAAATGCAAAGAACAATAATTATTGGTAGTGTACTGCTTGCTGGCATAATCGGCTGCGCCTCACTTTCGCAAAATAAGAACCTTTCAACGAATACGGTTTCTGAAGGTGTAAATGAATTAAGGGCAGTTTACAGCAGTGGGGATGCCTCTAAATGGCCAAAGCCGGATATAGACACTTCTGTGGAAGCTACCTATCAGGAAATTGGCAATCTGCCTCCTGTTCCGTTTCCTAAGGATAATCCCACCAATCCTGCCAAGGTATTGCTGGGTAAATATTTGTTTTACGACCCACGCCTGAGTGTGAGCGGGCAGGTTGCCTGTGCAAGTTGTCACGATCCGCAATTGGGTTGGGGTGACGGCAAGCGGGTTGCTTTTGGCCATGATCGAAAATTGGGTGCCCGCAATGCGATGACTATTTGGAACACCGCTTACTACGAAAGTCTGTTTTGGGATGGAAGAGCAACTTCTTTGGAAGATCAGGCAAGGTTTCCGGTTCAGGATCATCTGGAAATGAATGAAAATGTAGACGCTATGGAACAGCGGATACAGCAATACCGGGGTTATGCGGTCATGTTTCAGGAAGCTTTTGGCGATAGCATGATTGACCGCGATCGGATTTTTAAAGCGATTGCTACTTTTGAGAGAACGATTGTAAGTCCCAAAAGCCGTTTTGATCTTTTTATCAATGGAAAAAGTGAAGCGCTTACCGATCAGGAAGTTACGGGTCTTCATCTTTTCCGTACAAAAGCGGGTTGTGTCAATTGCCACAATGGCGGACTTTTTGCCGACAATAAATTCCATAACGATGGTCAAACGTTGTTTGCTTCGGTAAATGAAGATCTTGGTTTGTACAATGTAACCGGCAATCCACAGGATGTAGGCAAGTTTAAAACGCCTTCGCTCCGCGAAATCGTTAACTCCGGCCCATGGATGCACAACGGTAATTTCCCAACGTTGAAAGATGTGTTGTTTTTTTACAATCTTGGAAATCCTTCGCCTATCCCGGCAAAATATAAAGGGGAGCGCGATCATATTTTACCCAAAACATCTCCCTTGCTTAAAAAACTGAACATGAGTGATGAGGAGATCAATGCAGTTATTGCGTTTTTAGGTTCTATTACCACTACTCCGCGCCGGGTAAATCCTCCACAGGATTTTCCAAAATAAAAAAGCGGTAATAGGGGAAACAGAAACCATGAATGAAATCATAAATTATACATCGAGCCATTTTTGGTGTTGCTATGTATTAACTTTGGTAAGTGAGCAATAATAGTTCAAGCAGTACTACACAGAAAGTGCAAAGGTGGGTTTCTAATCTGGCTGGATTACTCATTGTAATTCCTCTGACCCCTTTTATTTGCCGGTTTATTCCTCCTGTTTTGTTGGGAGATATCAATATCGATCTTGTAATTTCCTTTTTAATTGCCTTATTACTGGTGAGGGCGATTCTTTGGTTGATGAGACCCATGATTTTTCCGGCACTCATTCTTGTTGTTTCCTATCTTCTGTACAGTCAGGTAAACGGCACTTATGGGTTTCAGAAAGTGCTGCATGATTATAAAACGCTTGCTTTCAGTAACTGGCAGGTAAAGGATATGAAGCAAAAGGATCTGCTAAGTATTAACCCTGCCTTGTTTGAAAAACCTGCGGATAAGGTTACAAGACGAATAAGATCCAAAATGCAGATCGGAGACTCTGTAGTAAGAAACTGGGCAGTACAGCACTCTTTAGAGAACTTTAGTGAATATCAGAACCGTTATGGAGCGCTAACAAGACATCTTTCCCTTTTTAAATATATCAATAATCATTTCAACTATGTGCCTGATACCCATCGGGATGAGTATTATGCTACTCCAAGGGAAACGATAGCTAATGGCATGGGAGGTGATTGTGATGATCACAGTATTTTAATGGCAAGTGCCCTTATGAGTATCGGTGCAAAATGCCGGTTGGTCATTATTGAAGGACATATGTACCCGGAACTGTATGCCGGCAATAAAAATGATTTTGATATTTTGCAACAGGCAGTGGTGCAGTTATTTAAAAATGAATCTATTAAGGAGTTGCATTTTCATGAACATGATGGGGAGTATTGGATTAATCTTGATTATTCAGCACATTACCCCGGGGGACCTTATCTGAATGATAAATTAAGGTTGATGATCGATCTTTAATGAGTCGTTGCCTATTGTTTGGGGAAAATACCTTTATGTTCATAAACTGCTTTGACACATAAAAAAATACCCGATAGCACGCCACCGGGTATTTTTCAGGCTTTTTCAAAGCCGCATTTTTTTTAATTAAAACTTATAAGGAACCATTACCATCGTATTGTCCCAGCTGATCATAAGACCATTCGCTTCGGGTGAAATGGTCAATTGCTCTACCGGTGAAGGAGTCTTTTGAGTAGGAACCTTGGCAGTCAATACATTTTTATCTTTAATTTTCTGATAACCATAAGCACCCCACTGCTTCAGTTCAGGATTAAGAATCATTTCCCATTCTCCATCCTGAATAATGGCAAACAAGGTATAAGTTCCTGCTTTAACAGGTTGTCCACCAAAAGTGCCGTCCTTTTTAAAAGTGATCTCTGTGGCTTCATCGGCACCTACACGCCATACTGAACCGAACTTTTCAAGCTGTCCGAAAACAACCCGATCCTTCTTGTAGGGTCGGCCATAGGTTACGCTTACAAAATCATTTTCCACCGTGTCATGCGGACTTGCCCGCTTTCTTTCGGTTCCCTGTGCCATAGTGGTTCCTTGTATTGCTATAGCTGCTACTATTAAAAAAAGAAACTTTTTCATAATTAATTTGAATTTAGATATTATTAAGACCGCCAAATTACCATGAATTGCAATTGTTTTATTTAAATAAAAGCTAAAAAGTAAATTAAAAGGCAGGAAAGGCCTACCGAATAAACCAACAACGCACAATAAATCCCTCTTTTACCTCATAAATAGCAACGATCCGGGCAGGATTTTCGCGACCGGTAACATATTCATGATCTATGACATAATCACCCTGTATGATGCGTCCTGTGAGCGTAGAATAGTTTTTGGGGTATTTTTTAAAGAGTGCAGAATAACGCTCGTACACAGCAGCACGGCCCTTTAGGGAAGGAATGGTATCTCCCGGGGAATTAAAAACCTCAACATCTTTGGAAAAAACAAGAGAAAAGGCTTCTATATCTTGTTTGTTATAGGCATCAAGTTGTGCCTGTACAGTTTCAAGGGGCGAAAGCTTATTCTGTGCATAGGCTGATCCAATGAAAACAAAGATACCAAACCCCAATAGAATAGTTAATTTCTGCATGCTTTTATTTTTTGGTTTGTAAAGATCGTAATTCCCTGTTATTCGTATTTCAACATGCCTGATGATCCTGAATAAAGAGCGTAAGTCGGGTTTTAAAAAAATATCGGAGCCTTTAAAGGAAGCCAATCCCGATTTTGAAAGGGGCAGTTGTTTTTGAAAACCACGGCTTAAACCTTTTTTGAAAAATGATTCTACATGCGCATTTTATTCAAAAACCTTTGCGCTTCTGCTAATTTTCCCGGTATTCATAGCTTTTTTGTTTTTCAACCCGCTTCGTTAAAAAAGCTTTCTGCCGGTAGTATTCATGGTTTCTTTATCTTTCGCCATCATTAACAAGTACAAAATGATGTGGAAGAATCTTAGCTTTTTGGTATTGGTATTTTTAGTTGCCTGTGGTGGGGATACTACGGTGCCGGCAGAAACTTTTATGGCTGAATCTGAAGCCTATGCTCTTCGGGTGGATGAAAAAGTAGGTAGCGAACTTGCTTACAGAAGCGTGCCTGAGTTTCAATGGGCAGATAAGGATTGGAATGCCATGGTAGGGTACCGGAACGGAAAGCCTGCCGTTGTCCGTTTACTTGGAATCAGCGGAAATATGAGTAAATGGTGGATGTACCCGGACAGTACCTCAGGAAAGATTGTTTACCTGAAGGAAGAGGTACAGGCAGACGGTCGCGTTGTTAGAAACCGGGTAGCTTATCGGGGAGATAGCGTGGCGCTTGCCCTTGCTTCCAACGACCCGTATGTATCGGAGGAGCCTGCAAGTGATATCCGCCTGAAGGCAGCAGAGATCGATGCATTTATGAAATCACTGATTGAAAAAGTGGAGCAGGATCTGAAGGAATTGACTGCTGAAGCTAACGCTGCCCGCCGGGAAAATGCACAGTTTTTTGCAACAGGAGGAAAGAATAGCTGGACGCTTACAGTTAACCCAAGCATCAGCACCGTTACTTTTACCGAACCAGGCAAAGAGCCTCGTAAATTCGGATACGACGTACCCCGAACCAATGATGCCAACGAAAGTGTTTACAGTTTCGGATCGCTCAATGGTAAAATTCAACTGACTGTTATCAGCAAAGCCTGTAACAGTTCGGATGATCGCAAATACCCGTATACTGTTGTTTTAAAAGATGGCGATCGTTCGCTGAATGGTTGTGGAGTTTTATTGCAATAAGCACATAATTATTAAACAAAAAACAAGGAAAACCGGCTGGCTGGCATTTGTGCAGTCAACCGGTTTTTTTATGCAGTCCTGTTTTTCGGAAAACCTTATCTTGCCTCCATGATTTTGGAAATGTTTGCTGCCTGGTTTAAATGGAAGGGATGGACTTTAGGTCCGAATATTCCTGAAAATATCGACAAATGCATTGTGGTAGCTGCTCCTCATACTTCCAATTGGGACTTTGTGTACTCGATGGCTGCCCTGCATTTATTTGGCGTGAAAATGAATTACCTGGCTAAAAAAGAGCTTTTTAAATTCCCAATGAAGGGAATCCTGAAAAGCACAGGAGCCATTTCTGTGGAGCGGAGTAAAAACACCGGGATGGTAGAAAGTATTATCCAAAAATTTAATGAATCTGAAAAAATGATTCTGCTTATTGCAGGAGAAGGTACCCGTGGTAAGGTAGACAAATGGAAATCGGGGTTGTACCATGTTGCCTTTGGGGCCAATATCCCTATTATGCCGGCCTATCTTGATTATGCAAAAAAAGAAGCAGGTTTTGGCGGCCCCATATACCCCACTGAAAATATGCAGCAAACAGTGGACGCGCTCAAAGCTGTTTATGCCGACAAAACGGCAAAATTTCCTGAAAACTTTAATCTTGAAAGCATTCGCTTTTAATTGAAACATTGAAAAATATAGATTGTATGTATAAACAAGTTGTTGGCCTTACCCTTATTATTTCTGTTTTATTCTTTGCTTCCTGTCAGCAAAAAGGTACCGATACTGCTGATTTAATTATTACCAATGGGGACATTTATACAGTAGACGAAAACCGTCCTTTGGCAGAAGCAATAGCTATTAAAGATGGAAAAATTCTATATGTTGGCACCAACGATTCCGCTCTTCTATACAAAACAGATAAAACGGAAATGATGGATGCTCAGGGTAGTTTCATCATGCCGGGGTTTATTGAAGGGCATGGACATATCCACGGGTTGGGTGATTTCTTACGCGACATCAATCTGATGACCGTTGCAAATTGGGATGAAGCATTACACCGAATTGATTCTGCTGCCAAATTAGCTAAGCCGGGTGAGTGGATTATCGGCCGTGGCTGGCATCAGGAGAAATGGGATAAAACCCCTGAAAAAAATTATCTTGGTTATCCCTACAAAGACCTTCTGGACAGTGTTTCGCCCAATAACCCTGTGATATTGACGCATGGAAGCGGGCATTCAATTTATGTAAATTCGGTAGCCTTAAAATTAGCCAATGTAACCAAAGAAACTCCCAATCCTACAGGTGGTGATATTGTAAAAGATCCTAGCGGAAATATTGTGGGGGTATTAGAAGAAAGAGCGATGGGGCTTGTTCGCAAACCCTATGGGGAATTCGTTCAAAGCCAACCTGAAGCCGAAAGAAAAGCCAAATGGCAGAGAGGCATTGAATTAGCCGAAGCAGATTGCCTTAAAAAAGGCATCACCAGTTTTGTAGATGCCGGTTCCAATTTTGAACAAATGGGTTGGATGGAAGAATTAGCTGCCAATAACAAATTGAATCTACGCCATTGGATGATGTTGCGGGAGACATTGGGAAACCTTAAAAACAACGCATCCCGTTTGCCATTGGTAAATGCAGGAGATGACCACCTGACCATAAAAGCAGTGAAAGTTTCATTGGACGGGGCTTTGGGGTCTTATGGTGCCTGGCTGTTGGAGCCTTACTCCGACCGGGTTGGTTTTTATGGTCAAAATACATTCGACATAGATACCCTGCGTTCCATTGCAACTTTTTGCTGGGACAATGGATTGCAACTTTGCGTACATGCCATTGGCGACCGCGCCAACCGCGAAACCATCAATATTTTTGCTGAACAAATAGCCCGGGATAAAACAAGAAACCACCGGTGGCGGGTTGAACATGCTCAACATGTAAACCCTTCCGAGGTACCGAGGTTCAAGGAATGGGGCATTATTGCGAGTATGCAAGGTGTACATTGTACAAGCGATGCGCCTTACGTGCCTAAACGCTTGGGTGATCAGCGGTCAAAAGATGGTGCTTATGTGTGGCAGTCTTTTCTAAAAGCAGGGGTATTGGTTAATAATGGAACCGATGTACCGGTAGAAGATGCAGATCCAATCCCTAATTTTTACAGTTCCGTTACCAGAAAAACAAAAGATGGTACCGCCTTTTACCCCGAACAAAGCATGAGTCGTTTTCAGGCCATTTATTCTTATACCATGGCCAATGCTATGGCACAGTTTGAAGAAAAACAAAAAGGCTCGCTCACACCCGGTAAATATGCCGATCTGATTTTTCTGAGTAAAAATTTATTGTCCTGCCCCGATGATGAAATCATGCAAACCAAGGTGAATATGACAATGGTTGGTGGCAAAGTTTTATTTAAGCAGTAACCGGAATCCGCTGATCTGCTTTTTCCTGAAGTTGTTGCCAGACAAGAATGCTAGTAACGATTCCGGAAAGGATGAAATAAACTGCAAGTACCGGAATGATCCATGGGAATTGTGCAGTTGCGCCAAACCAGTCACCGGTAAAATACAAAATGGAAAGACCGGCAATATTTTTGATCCAGTCAAAAATGGCTGCAGAAGGATTTTTATCCATTAAGTCGGTGAAGGCATAAACGGTCAGGAAAACGAAACCTCCATAAACAAAAATATGGGGAAGTCCAATGCTTGCAATATTTCCAAAAAAGTAGCTGAGTAAAAAAAGCAGGGTTACCAATTGGACCCATGCCAATATTTGAACTCCTTTTGAAACAGCAGGGTCGTATTTTTCAAAATGGTAGGGATCGTTTATTTTTTCAACAGGATACTTTTCCTCAACGTCAGCCGGTCTCCACCCGGTAGGCTTTATCCAGATCAATATTTTGTCTTTCCAGCGCTGAGCCCTCCAGGCATCTTTCGCAAGCAACCAAAGGTGTTGAAAGTTTATTTTTATTGGGTTCCAGGTGTGTACTGGTCTTGTAATACCATAAACCGGCGGCACATCGGGTAATTCTTCCTGAAAAGTTCCAAATAATTTATCCCAGATAATAAAGATCTGACTATGGTTTTTATCAAGATATTCAGGATTAATGGCATGGTGTACCCGATGATGCGAGGGGGTCACAATTATTTTTTCGAGAAAACCCATTTTACCGATATGCCGGGTATGATACCAAAATTGAGCAAATAAATGGATAGGGGCCAGGATGGCAATTATACTTGCCGGTACGCCAAGTACAGCGGCCGGAATTAATAATACTGTCCAGATATTTACAAAAGAGGAAATACTTTGACGAAGCGCACAAGCAAGGTTGAATTCTTCGCTGCTGTGATGAATCAGATGTTTGTTCCAAAAGAAATTAATCTCATGACTCAGACGGTGTACCCAATAACCTGCAAAATCGAGGGCTACAAAAGCTATAAGGAAGGTTATCCAGCTTGCTTTCAGATCTACGATCGCTACTTTGCCTACCAGCCATTCATAAGCAATGATGGTGATGCTTACTCCCAAAACGTCCTTGGTAACATTGGTAATTCCGCTGCTCAGGCTGCTAACCATGTCCATATTCCGAACCGTATCAAAACCTTTGCGCCAGCCATACCATTTTTCAAAAAGAACCAGCAGCAGGAATGCTGGCATGGCAAAAATCAGAATGCGTCCGTAAGTTTCCATAAATACGACAAATAATCGGTTTCAAAATTAAGTCTAAATAAACATATGTTTAGATTTGATCAGTTCTGACGCTGATTTTTAACGATCCAATCAAATTAACCAAAGGAATTCAATTTCTTTACCGTCCCATGTAAGTAATTACTATCCAATAATATTTTATTGAAAACACTTCTTTCATTATTTTGTTTTGTATTGTTAGGTTCCATGGCATTCAGCCAAAAGGACCTGAAGGGAATAACTGTTTCCGGAAGAGTGGTAAATGAAAGGCAGCAGCTCCTTGCTGATGTCTCAGTTACCTGGAAACGAATATCAGGCAAAAGTCAGGCAGTTCTTGCTTTTTCAACCGATAGTGCCGGTCAGTATACATTGGATAATATCGGGGAAGGGTACTATCAATTGCAGGCAAGTTTTACCGGATACGAGACCTTTATCCTCGACAGCGTTCATATGCTGCCATCTTCCCAAACCCTTGTACTGCCTGACATCCAATTACAGCTATCAGTAAGTAATACGCTTGAAGATGCTGTGGTGATTCACAGAAAAGCTCCCATTGAATCCCGGGACGGTACCATTACCCTGAATGTTGATGCTTTGCCCTCAGGCGCAAGCAGCACCGGCGCTGAATTGCTGAGGAATTTGCCGATGGTAGGTACGGATCCTGAAGGTAAAGTGTTGGTAAAAGGAAAACCTCCGGTAATTCTAATTGATGAAAAGCCGGTTGAAATGAATGGACAGCAATTGTCTGATTTGCTTGAAAGCTTACCCGGATCTGCCATCGAAAAAATTGAACTGATGCAAAATCCACCGCCTGAATACGCCGGGAGTGAGGGTGGGGTAATTAATATCGTTACCAAAAAAGGGTCGCTTGGATGGATGGGTCGTTTTACTGTGACCGCCGGAACGATTGGCCAGAAAAGTCTTTCCTTAAACCTGAATTATCGCGACAAAAAGAAAACCTTTAGTGTGGTTTTGGGAACAAATCAACAGCAGTTGCAGGGGTATAATCAATCCCGGCGCGAAAATCTTTTTGCAGATTCTTCCAATCTATTTTTGTCGGATGGTGGTTTCGAAAATAAATATCTCCGTCCTAACTTCAGGATTCAGGGCTCTTATGATATCACTTCAAAAAAACAGTTGTCTTTCTCGCTGCAAGGCAATGCAAGCTTATACAATCAGGATGGTCTCACAGGATATACCAATATAAATGCTCAGGATGAAGTTTGGCGTTTAAGCTACCGTAATAATACAACGGAGGGAGCAAACTTTAGTATACAACCTCAGATTAGTTTCACCCGTTTTGGCAAAACCAAGGCAGAAAAACTACAATTGATTGCCGCTTTCACCCCCGGACAGTCAGAAAACGATCGCTTGTTTTTTCAGGAGTTCCTAAATCCGGATACGCAGATTGCTTTTGCTGATAGCACCCAATTGCAATCAAACCGGAATGAAAGTGGGAATGGAAGTTTTCGTTTGAATTATCAGAAACCGCTTGGTTCAGATAAATTGACTTTTACGACAGGAGCCATTTATGCGCTTAGCATGCAGCAAAATATGCTGCAAACAATGTCCTTAAATAAAACTACGGGGGAGCAGGAAATAAATGATCGTTTGAGTACAGATAACCGTTTCCGTCAACAGGTACTTTCTTTGCGGGCCGGTATTAATTACAAGTTTGCTGAATCCTGGCGATTGGCCCTTAATCTTCAATGGGAAGGAACACATTTTGATTTTAAGTTCAAAACGGCTCTACCCAATGCGGCCAACGATTACATGAATTGGTTGCCCTCTTTTAACCTCCGTAAAACGATCAATAAAAAGGCTAATGCAAGTCTTGTATACCGCAAAACGATCCGTCGCCCCGGTGCCGGAGAATTGAATCCGGCTATTGATTACAGCGACCCTTATAACCTGCGTTCCGGTAATCCCGCCTTAGAACCCGCTACTGCCCATCAGTTTGACCTCAATATGAGCTGGAATACCAATAAGCGATTTATAAACGGGTCGGTTGGGTTTAACCGGGTAAGCAATATCATCAATCGTATAAGAACTTTGCAACCCGATGGAGGAACCTATGCGCTTTATCAGAACGTTGCTAACCGAAACGAATATGAGGTTGGGGTTTGGAGTGGATATAGTTTCAATGATGCTTGGAGATTGAATACAAGCGCCGTTTTCAGTTATAATCAATACGGGGAGCGTGAAAAAAAGCTTTACCGTTACCGGGATGGCAGCACCATCAATCTCAATCTGAATACACATTACACAGCAACACCTCTGATGGGATTTGATGGAAGTGTGCGATACAATGCCTTTGCAGACCCTCAAGGACGGTCGAGAAGCAACTGGTCTCTGCAGGTTGGAGGACAGTATAAGTTTTTTGAAAGAAGATTGATCGTGGGTATGACCGCAATTGATCCTATAAACCGACAGGAAATTCAAACCATAACGACGGCGAATAATTTCAGACTTGAGAATTACAGGGCATCCTTTACCCGGAATTACCGGCTTTCGGTAGGGTGGGCCATTCAGCCCAGCAAAAAGGCCAAAACGGGTTCTTCCAAACGGGGCTAATTCTCCATAACCTGCAGATGCTTACTTTTGCACCAACCTATATGAAAAATAATACAGGAATGGATCGTATTTATCTGGATAATGCAGCTACAACAGCGCTTGATAGTGATGTACTTGCATCAATGATGCCTTATCTCACCGAAAAGTTTGGTAACCCATCGAGTATTTACAGCTATGGAAGAGAAAGCCGTTTGGCGGTAGAAACAGCACGTAAATCGGTGGCAAAAATTCTGAATGCTCATCCGGCTGAAATTTTTTTTACCAGCGGAGGAACCGAAGCCAGCAATACGGCCATTTTTTCAGCCGTACGGCATCTTGGTTGCGAACATATCATCTCCTCTCACATTGAACACCATGCAACCCTGCATACCATTGAATATCTGTACAATAACGGGGAAGCTTCTTTAAGTTATGTAAAGTTGCTACCGGATGGCCATATTGATATGGAACATCTTGAGGAGTTGCTGGCAGGAATAGATGGAAAGACCCTTGTAACACTGATGCATGCCAACAATGAAATTGGCAACATGATGGATATTGAAGCGGTAGGGGAGTTATGTAAATTGTATGGGGCCATTTTTCACAGTGATACGGTGCAAACCGTCGGTCATTTTCCCTTTGACCTCCGCAATACTCCGGTACATTTTATTACCGGTGCAGGACATAAATTTCATGGTCCTAAGGGGGCAGGTATCCTGTATATAAACGAGAATGTACGCATCAAGCCCTTTATACATGGCGGTAGCCAGGAGCGCAATATGCGGGCAGGTACCGAAAACCTGTATGGAATTGTAGGATTTGCCAAAGCTCTCGAATTAGCCACCGTTCATTATGAGCAGGACAGTGCGTATATCCATACCCTGAAAGTGTATATGATGGAGCAATTGAAAAAGCAAATCAAAGGGGTTCATTTTAACGGGGATCCTACTGGTCGTTGTTTATATACAGTACTAAATGTAAGTTTTCCCAAAACCGAAAAAAGCGAAATGCTGCTTTTTAACCTCGACATCAACGGGATTTGTGTGAGTGGGGGAAGTGCCTGTACAAGCGGAGCCGATCAGGGAAGCCATGTAATCCGCGCTATCAACAATAACCCCAATCAGGTAGCGGTACGCTTTAGTTTTTGCAAGCAAAATACTAAGGCTGAGATCGATCAGGTCTTAATAAAACTGAAAGAGGTTCTTTGATTTTTTTGATTTCGGATTTCGTAGGTTTCAAGATGGCTGCTATTTTTATAAACTCAGCTTACATTCTGCTGGGATACTTAAAAACAGAATCTTCTTTGTACAATCATTAGTTCCTTTCCCCAAAGGTTATTGCTCCTGTTGTGAATCCTCATTATCTTTAATTTGCTAATTTTTAAATTTATAATGCCTGCAAGTATCCAAAATGGCAGTTATGATTACAGATCGCGAAAAACATTATATGTACCTTGCCATTGAGGAATCACTCAAAGGTGTTGAGGCTAAAGAAGGAGGCCCTTTTGGCTGTATCATCGTAAAGGGGAGCGAGGTAGTTGGGCGAGGGCACAACCGGGTATTGGTTTCCAATGATCCTACGGCACATGCAGAAGTCGTTGCTATCCGTGCTGCTTGCGAGCATTTAGGCAGTTTTCAACTCGAGGGTTGTGAGGTCTATTGTAGTTGTGAACCTTGCCCTATGTGTTTTGGTGCCTTGTATTGGGCAAGACCCGATAAGATATTTTTTGCCAATTCGCGGCATGATGCTGCTGCCATTGGGTTTGATGATGCCTTTATTTATGCGCAGATTGACAAAAGAGATCACTCAGATCAAAGGATTCCAATGGTGAAGATCGATATGCCCGAAGCCCTGCGGGTATTCCATTATTGGAAAAATCTACCGGACATGGGATTGTATTAGCATTGGGTTTCGCTATAACTTTGCCGCTCTTTTAACTCCCCATGTTGCAACGTGTTTTTCAGGCATACAAATCGTCCTTTAGTGGATTAAGTCGGGAGACCTGGCTTCTCAGTGCAGTGATGCTTGTAAATCGGGCAGGTACCATGGCAGTCCCCTTTATGAGTCTGTATGTAACCCTCAAACTCGGCCGCTCTTTGGCAGAAGCTGGTTTAATCATTACTTTATTTGGTATTGGATCAGTTTTAGGAGCGTTGATCGGGGGATTTCTAACTGATCGGATCGGTTTCAGATGGGTACAAATTGTTTCTGCAATTTTTAGTGGTCTTCTTTTTATTGGATATGGCTATATCACCGATTTTAAGATCCTGTGTATCCTTACCGTGTTTTTGAGTCTGGTTGCAGATGCTTTAAGGCCTGCCAATCATGCAGCAATTGCAGCTTATAGTTCCCGCGAAAACCTTACCCGTTCATACTCTCTTAACCGGCTTGCCATCAATCTGGGTTGGTCTTTGGGAGGAACACTGGGGGGATTGCTGGCAGCTATCGACTATCAAATGTTGTTTTATTTAGAAGGGGGAACCAATATACTTGCCGGATTGATGATTTTAGTTTTATTACCCTCAAACCAAAATTCAGTTCGCAAATTTACCATGAAAGTAGAACGCCATGCGGGTACAACGCATCCCTGGGTAAATCCTGTATTCTTAAGATTTATGCTTTTTGCAACCCTTTTCACTACGGCATTCTTTTTGGTTTTTCGATTGGTTCCTGTATTCTGGAAAGCAGAATGGGCAATTTCCGAACGGGGAATTGGTCTGTTGCTTGGTTTGAATGGCATCATCATTGCATTTTCCGAAATGGTGCTTGTAAGGAAGCTTGAGATGTATGGCAACACCATCCGGTTTATCGTTTTAGGTACTGCTTTTTGCGGGATCGGTTATGGGCTTCTGTTATTGCCCTGGGCTTCGGGTCTGGTACTTGCTACATTTTTTATTATTGCCATTACCATAGGTGAAATGCTTGCCTTCCCCTTTATCACAAGTTATATCATGTCGCAGGCAAACCCCGACAACCGCGGTTCCTATGCCACAGCAATTACGCTCAGTTGGTCTTTTGCTCAGATCATTGGACCAAGTGGCGGCGGCTATATAGCTGAACATTTTGGATTTGTTTGGTTATGGGTTGCACTCATTCTTTTATGTATTATAACTGGGCTGGGCTTTAGTAATTTCGCCCGTCGATATCAAAAGATTCCTCAGGAAGTATTACCGGAAACGGAGGTAGTAGGGTAGTGGCTCCTTTCTTTTTCAATTACCGGGTAACTTTCATGTCAATTATTTGTAACTAACAACAGGAAATCATATACTAAAGATACTTTCTTCATGAAAACCTGCTAATACCTGCCGTAGTTTTATACCGAACTTTATGGCATGAATCTTTCGGGTAAAAAAACAATCGTCAAATGCAGCAAACAGTTACCATACAAAATATAGCTTATGACCTGAAGGCCCTGGAAAAGGATTGTTGGTTGCGTTTGCTGAACGGGGCGGTAAAATCCCGGGACCCTTTGCACCTGATGACTGTAGCCACCCACGAATGGGAGGAAATCGGTTTACGAACGGTTGTTTTGCGTTCTGTAAAACCCGGAGAAAAGAAACTGTTTTTTCATACTGATTTACGCAGCAGAAAGTGCGGCGATCTGGCAAAAGATCCGCGGATTTCTGTTTTGCTTTACGACGTTTCCGCAAAAATTCAGATGAGTATTCGGGGCAAATCTATCCTGCATAATGGGAATGCGCTGGCAAAAGAGGCCTGGGAGAAAACACCTTTGGGCTCCCGAAGGTCTTATTTAAGTATTGGCATTCCTTCCACCATCTCAGAATCGGCAGATGCAGGCCTGCCGTATTATTTTACACAGCGGGATCCTACACCCGAAGAGTCGGAAGCAGGTTGGCCGTATTTTGTAGTGGTAGAAGTACAGGCAATGGCTATTGATTGGTTATGGCTTGATGCCAAAGGACAACGGAGGGCGTTGTTTTCTTATGATAAAGAAGGAATGTTGAACGAATGCAATTGGTTGGTTCCCTGAAAAAAAGGTTGTTCAAAAAAAAAGGGGCGAAGCATTGGTTTGCTTTCCCCGATTTTTCCTGTTGGTTGTTGGTATCTTAGTATCCTTTTACCATGAATACGTAATTCTGTAATTTCTTAACCTGCTTCACAACATCCATTCCTTTCAGATTGCTGTATTTGGGAAGATTGAGGTTTTTATAAGCAGTATCTTTTTTCAAAGTTTCTACAGCGGTTGTAAGATTGTTGGCTTTTGAAGCAAAAACAACGTCATTGGATTGACGGTCTCTTGTACTCAAAATGCCGATGATGCTACCGTTTCTGTCCAAAACGGGTCCGCCACTATTTCCCGGGTTGGCACTGATGGCAATCTGAATACTCATGCTATCATCGCGGTAACCACTTTTGGCGCTCATATAACCCCGGTTGTAAACAATTTCGTTGCGTGGATAACCGAGGGTATAAATTTCTTCGCCTAAGTCTACTGAGCCCCTGCGCACATTATAAGGTAGTTTACCTACCGGCTTCCAATCCTTATCGTCAATTTTTAAAATAGCAAGGTCATTTTCTGCATTTTCGTACACTTTACGGGCAATGTATTCTTTATTGTTATTGACAACAATCAGGGTAGAAGAACCTTCCACCACATGAGCATTGGTGGCGAGGTATCCATCTTCGTCAATCAAAAAACTGGTACCTGCGCTTACCTGAACCTTATCCGGCACTTTGGTGGTAGTTTCTGTACTGTCAATCAGTTGATCAATTTTTTTGTTTTGTTCCCGTTGAACGCCTTCGAGTTGAGTCATCTTACGGTTCAGTTGCTGTAGGTAGGATTGGCTTCCTTTAGGGGCAAAACCCTGCATCAGTCCTGAAATGGCAAGTGCCGTTATACCGGCAATAGAAGCTGCAACAGCAACGGTGCGCTTGTTACGCAACCAGAATCTCCTGATAGGAGCAATGGATTTAACATCAGGTTCCTCCACAATTTCGTTTTGCTCAAGAAGCCGGTTATGGATTTCTGCCAGTTCATGTTTGAATTGGCGCCTTTCCCCATAGTGGGTCAGGTTTCCCATAAACATTTGTTGTTCCACTACCAGATTATCTATTTCTGGATTCTGACGACGCATCGCTTCAAATTGAAAACGTTGCGACTCATCCAGGTCTCCACTGAGATATCTTTCCACCAGGTCAAGCAATAAAATCTCCTCCATCAGTCCGCTTGTTTATATTGAGCAAAAAATATTTTCTTTAATCGCATCAGGCATTTGTATTTCTGGTTTTTGGCATTGTCGGCATTAGTATATCCAAATTGTACTGCAATCTCAACCATTTGTTTCTTTTCAAAATAATAAGCTTCCAGCAAACTTTTACAAGGCTCTCCCAAACTCTTCAAGGCACTGTCCATGAGGGCAAAATCCATGTCAAGTTGTTCCTTTTCTTCCAAAATATCTTCTACCGGCACTACTTCTTCCATTTGCTCAATCGGAGGTCCAAACCGGCTGTTTTGCTGTAATTTTTTCAACCAAAGCCTCCTGCAAACAGAATACAGAAAAGTTTTAATCTTACAGGTAAGTACGAAATCGGCTTGTTTGCTTTTTTCATACAAGACCAAAACAGCCTCTTGAAATATATCCCTGGCATCGTCATAGCTACCATTGTTGTTTAAAACAAAATTCTGGATCAATCCAAAATTCTCTTTGTAAACCTTTTCCAAAGAGGCGCTATCGTTTCGGGCAATTCCTTCAATAATTTCCTGTTCCTGAATTTCAGACCTCACTGTTAGCAATTTTTATATCTTATTAAGGGCAATAGTAACCCAAACAAAAGAAAATTTATCACAATTTGGGGATTCCTTTTTAAATCCTATTGAAAACAAGCTACAAAAATTAAATATGTAGCCTCTTTCCTGTTTGCGCACTGTCCTTTTTATAGGAAACACGTATTTAGGCCATAAATCAATTCCCATCAAAAAATAAAATAATTTTTGATTC
>JBGSNV010000364.1:0-9039 GCA_041739485.1 Chitinophagaceae bacterium | reverse complement strand
CCACTCAGGCATATCACCACCCGGTCATCCGGTCCAAATTTTCGGTCATTAAGGATAGCAAAAGCATGTGCCGTTTCGAGCGCAGGAATAATGCCCTCTGTGCGGCTTATATGAAAAGCTGCGGCCATTGCTTCCTCGTCGGTAGCACTCATAAAAGTACCGCGACCACTATCGTAAAGATGTGCATGCATGGGTCCTATACCCGGGTAGTCAAGACCCGCCGAAATACTGTGCGGTTCCACTACCTGTCCGTCTTCGGTTTGCATCAGCAGGCTTTTGCTGCCATGCAGGATGCCGGGCTTACCCAACTGTGTGGTGGCTGCACTCATACCGCTTGTAATGCCATGACCCGCCGCTTCCACGGCTATGAGTTCTACGGAAAGTTCATCGAGAAAATGATAAAAAGCACCAGCTGCATTGCTGCCACCGCCTACACAGGCAATCACCGCAGTTGGCCATTCAAAACCGGTTTTTTCGAGCAACTGTGTTTTTATTTCGGCACTGATCACGCTTTGAAAACGGGCAACCATATCAGGATACGGGTGCGGACCAACCACACTTCCTATGATATAATGGGTATTGTGCGGATGATTGATCCAATCGCGGATCGCTTCATTGGTCGCATCTTTCAGGGTCTTACTGCCACTTTTTGCCGGAATCACTGTGGCACCGAGCATCTTCATCCTGGCTACATTGGGGGCCTGCCGTTCAATATCTTTTTCCCCCATGTATACAATGCACTCCATGCCTTTGAGGGCACAAACCGTAGCCGTGGCTACACCATGTTGCCCGGCACCGGTTTCGGCAATGATGCGTTTTTTCCCAAGACGTCGTGCCAGCAATATCTGCCCGATCGTATTATTTATTTTATGGGCACCGGTATGGCAAAGATCTTCCCGCTTTAGCCAAATCTGCGTTCCATATTGTTTGCTCAGCCGCTCCGCGTAAAAAAGCGGAGTGGGTCTGCCTACATAATCGTGGAGCAATTGATCAAACTCCTCGCGGAAATCGGGCTCTGCCATGATCTCCAGATAACGGGTTCTCAACTCTTCCACATTCCGCTGCAACATTTCGGGGATATAAGCGCCACCGAAACGACCATAGTAGCCCTGTTGGGTAGGCTGACTAAAATTCCTGATTTCCGTTTCCATCTTCACTTGAGTTCGTTTATAAAATCTTTAATCTTTTTCATATCCTTAATACCGGGCGCTGTTTCAAATTTACTGTTGATATCGAGCGAAAAAAGTCCATTCCCTGCCGGGGAACGTTCAAAATCCTTCACCATAGCCACATCATCCGGACCAATACCTCCGCTCAAAAAATAGGGTTTGCCAATCGGAACATTTTTCAGAACATCCCAGTTGAATTTATGCCCAGTGCCCCCATACCCCGCACCTGCTGTATCAAACAAAAACATATCGCATACATCCATATACTCCCGGATCTTCCAGGCAATATTATCCTGTTCGCCAATCCGGAACACTTTAACCACCGAGATATAATCTGCGATCCTTTCGCAATATTTCGGGGTCTCATCCCCATGCAACTGCACCATGTGCAAACGGCATTCATCCACCATATGCAATACTTCCTCTGAACTTGCATTTACAAACACCCCGACCTTATTAATGTTCTTAAACCCTTTGATCTGTTGGGTGGTCATATGCCGGAGCACGTACCGCGAACTTTTGGGATAAAAAATAAAACCTGAAAAGGCCACGCCAAGTTCTTCAAGCGCTTGTACCTGCCCCGGTTGTGTCATTCCACATACTTTTAGCCTCATATATTGCCATTTGATCCGGCCTTATTTGTCAATTCCTGCTGCAATGCACTTGCAAAGTCTCCAAAAGCCTCGGCCGGATCCTTTTGTTTCATAAAAAATTCGCCCATTAAAAGTGCCTCAAATCCACTTTCCCGAAGCGACACCGCAGTTTCCATGGATTGAATCCCACTTTCTGCAACCTTTACAAGATGTACAGGCAACAAATGCTGTAAACGGATGCTTTGTTCGATATTGACTTCAAAATTTTTCAGATTCCGGTTATTGATCCCAACCAGATCTACTTCATCACACACATGCCCCACCTCGCTTTCCTCATGTATTTCGAGCAAAACCTCCAACCCCAATGCCTTTGCCTCGGCGGCCAGCGTTTTCACCTCATGGGGCTGCAGAATGGCAGCAATCAATAAAATCAAATCAGCTCCGGCAGCTTTCGCCTCATGAATCTGATAAACGTCAATCATGAAATCTTTCCGCAGTAAAGGCAGATCCGAAAACCCTCTTGCCATACCCAAATCATGCAGCGAGCCCCCGAAATAGTCGGTATCTGTCAACACAGAGATTGCTGCTGCTCCGCCGCTATGATAACCCTCTACCACATCAGCAAGCGAGGCATCCTGATTAATCCATCCCCTGGAAGGAGAACGTCGTTTAAATTCTGCAATGATCCCGCTATTGCTGCCCGAGCGGATACTTTGTACCGCAGAATGGCAGACCCGGTGGTAAAAAGGAAAATTGCTGAAATCCTCGATAGCGTGATTTTCCCGTGCTCTTTCTACCTCGCCCTTCTTCGTTTCTACTATTTTTTCAAGAATGTTACTCATTGCATTTCCATTAGATTTTTAAGAGATTGATAGGCCTTGCCACTTTCCAGACTTTCTACCGCTGCCAGATAGGCTTGTTCATAATTTCCGTACTTGCCGGTAGCATGCAGGGCAATCGCTGCATTGGCAATTACCACTGCGTTCTGTGCCCAGGTACCATCCCCCTTAATGATCTTTTTGAAGATCCGGGCGGCATCCTCTACAGAATCTCCTCCCCGAAGGTCGGCCTCCTGCACCAGTCTTTTCCCAAGCTGTTCCGGAGTCATAATCTTTTCTCCATCGCGGGTTATTACTTTGGTATCGTTCGTAAGCGATATTTCATCATATCCGTCGAGGCTGTGGATGATGGTATAGGTCTTTTCCTTTTGTTGCAAAAGATAATTGTAAATACGACCCATCTCTTGCGAAAATACACCAATGATCTGAAAGGAAGGACTCGCAGGATTCACCAAAGGTCCCAGCATATTGAAAAAAGTACGGACCCCCAGATTTTTTCTGACAGGAGCTACAATTTTCAGGGCAGGGTGAAAGAGCGGGGCATGCAAAAAGGTGATTCCCGTTGCCTCCACTTCGCGCTGTATTTTAGAAATTTGGTTGCTGAAATGATACCCCATCGACTCCATAACGTTGCTCGATCCGCTGATTGTGGAAGCACCGTAATTTCCATGCTTCGCTACCTTTTGTCCGGCACCGGCCACCACAAAACAAGCAAGGGTTGAAATATTAAAAGTGTTTTTTCCATCTCCGCCTGTACCCACAATATCCACGGTATCCGGGTCTTCGAGTTCCACCATCAAACAAAGTTCCATCAATGCTTCACTAAAACCCTGTAATTCATCAATAGTAATGCTCCGCATCAGATACACGGTAATAAAGGAAGCAATTTCATGCTCATTGTACACGCCTTTGCCAATATCCAGCAGCACCTCTTTTGCCTTGGATTTCGGAAGGGCTTTGTATTCAAAAAGATCTTTCAGCACTCTTTTCATAATTTCAGTTTTAATGAAGGTCCGGCTTGGCCGGGATTAGGCTTATTTTATGATTAAAAAAAGGGCGTACAAACAGGGTTCTTTAAGCGTCTTAAAATAAATCAACCCACAAATGCTCGCCTTGCATGCTTTTGGTAATTATTGTTTCAGCCAGTTGCGGATGATGGTTTCACCCACCGGCGTCAACACGCTTTCCGGATGAAACTGCACGCCCTGCACATCATATTGTTTGTGCTGCATTGCCATAATCATCCCCTGCTCATCTTCTGCGGTAATTTCCAGTTCGGCCGGCAGATTTTCTTTGGCCACCACCCAACTGTGATAACGCCCTACTTCAAATGTATCAGGCAACCCTTCAAAAAGCGGACTTTTTACCGCAGTTTGCATACAAGGCAAAGCCACCCCATGAAAAACTTCTGAAAGGTTGATCAGTGAGCCACCAAATGCTTCTCCGATGGCCTGATGCCCCAGACAAACCCCAAGAATGGGTTTGGTAGCGGCATATTCACGAATCAACGGAATCAGCAATCCTGCTTCCGAGGGCACCCCCGGCCCCGGAGAAAGGATGATTTTATCATAAGATTTCACAGCTTCCAGCGCAATAGCGTCATTGCGGAATACCTCTACCCGAATATGGGTGATCTTTTCTACCAGGTGCACCAGATTGTAGGTGAAAGAATCATAATTATCAAAAACAAGAATACGCATGCAGATTATTAGAATGGTTGTAAGAATGGTTATAGATTCACAGCTACTTCGATGGCCTTGTACAGTGCGCCCAATTTATTATTTACTTCCTGCAACTCATTTTCAGGAACACTTTTTGCCACCACTCCGGCGCCTGCCTGAAGATAAAGCGTATTGCCCCGACTCATAAAAGTACGGATCATGATCGCATGGTTAAAATAACCATCCAATCCAAGCATCCCCACGGCCCCGCCATAGTATCCCCTTGCGGTGGGCTCCAACTGATCGATCAGTTGCATAGCCTTGAATTTGGGTGCCCCGCTGAGGGTTCCGGCAGGAAAAGTATCTGCCATAATCTCAAAAGCTTCTACACCGGGTTTCACTTTACCGGTTACTTCGCTTACCAGATGAATAACATGGCTGTAATAATGCACTTTGCGGTAACTGCTTACGGTAACCTCATCGGCATGCCTGCTCAGATCGTTTCGGGCAAGATCTACCAGCATAACGTGCTCTGCATTTTCCTTGGCATCTCCCATCAGACGTTCAGCTTCGGCCTTGTCGGTATCCTCGTCACCCGTCCGCTTAAACGTTCCCGCAATAGGGTGTACAATTGCCTTCCCGTTTTCGATGATCAACTGACTTTCGGGGCTACTGCCAAATAAACGGTAATCCCCATAATCAAAATAGAACAGATAAGGTGATGGATTCACACTCCGGAGTGCCCGGTAAACATTGAATTCATCCCCGGTAAAAGCCTGACCGAACCGCCGGCTGAGTACGATCTGAAATACATCGCCCCGCATACAGGCTTCAATTCCGCTTTTTACCATGTCGCGGTATCCGTCATCATTGATATTACTCGATACCTCCCCGCTTTTATTGAAGGGATATACCGGTACATCTTTACTTTGAATCAGCGAAACAATACGTGCCCGATCCCCCTCAATGCCCTCTATTTTGTTTTCGCATATATACAATTCATCTTTAAAGTGATTGATGGCTATTACATACTGATAAAGCCGGTATCGTAATAAATGCGAGGAAGTTGTAGAGCGCTTACTTTCATTGAACTTTAGCGTTTCGAAAAACTGAACAGCATCATAGCTTGTATATCCAAAAAAACATTGGGCCGCTCTAACCGTCTGATCCCCTGCTGACTCAAAACGCTTTAAAAAACTGCTGAGCATGGGTACCAACTCTTTGGGAGACTTCATTTTAACCTGCTCAGGAGGCAATCCCGGAAACTTGTATTCAACCGTTTGCAGATCCACCGCCTCAAAACCTGCGATCGCATTCACCCCAATAAAACTCCAGCTATTTTCCGCTGCATGAAAATCAGAACTTTCCAGCAAAATCGTATCGCGATAACGATCCCGAAGCCGCAAATAAATACCCACCGGCGTCACAATATCCGCCAGCGTTTTTTGCGTTTCGGTTACAATGGTAATTTTTTTTGACATCGTTTAATGAAGTTTTGAAAAATAAAAAACCCCGACATATTCGTCGGGGCATATAAGCAATTAGTTTGTATAATCACATAACACAATAGCTCCGACATTACCGCTCAGTCTGCCACCACCAAATGCTATGTTGTACTGTTTTCATTATTGTATGCAAATATGAGGGACGTTATCCACACGACAAAAAAATAATTTTCGATTTATCTATAACACCTCCACAGCCTTACTCGCCATTTGAAATCTTTCTTCATAATTTCCGGAAATCTCCAGCCAGGGTACCGTTTGGTGGATCAGCAGATCGCGGTACATATGATATAGTTCCTGCCGGGGCTTTTCATCGGGATATTCGCGTAAATGGTCCGCAACCCATGGCAGGTCTGGCTTACACAATAAATAAAGTGCTCCCGACGAGGAAGCAATCTGCCTGAGAATCCAGGTATGACAGTCTCCAAAAACATATTCGCACCATACTTTCATCACATACTGATCCGTATCCACAAACAACAATGAGTTGCTTTTCTCTCTTTTGTCACCGCTTTTTTCTTTCATAAGCTGCTCCAGAAAGCCGGATTCCAATACCTGTTGTCCTTTGGCAATTTTCAATAAGTCCTCAAACTGGTAAGCGGTTCCATGCAATTCAAGATATTCCCGGGCATATTCCGGACACCACAGGGTTTTAAAATGTTCCGCCAACATCCGGCAAAGCGTACTTTTCCCCGTACTTTCCGGACCGAGTATGACCACTCTTTTTACCATAAAAGCGAAAATAACCCTTGCTTAGCAAAACTAAACCGTTAGCTCTGATTATCGGGCAACACGCTCCCAAAATAAAGTTTCATTATAACGAAACTTTATTTACATTTGAGTAGTTAGACAAAATGCAACATGGACAACTTCTTTGAGATTGTTTTTTTGAGGGAAGCATTTGAATTTTTGAAGTCACTTGACAACAAACATTCAAATAAGATACTTTACAACATCAGAAAAGTCCAACAAAAGCAGGACCCGGAACTATTTAAAAAACTTAGTAGTGACATTTGGGAATTCAGGACACTTTATCAGGGTTTACAGTATAGACTTCTGGCATTTTGGGACAAGACAGATAAGGCAAACACTTTGGTTATTTCGACACACGGTTTTGTAAAAAAACAAAGTAAAGTACCCGACATCGAAATCGTCAAAGCCGAAAAACAGCGAAAAAAATATTTTAATGATCAATTAAAAAAGTAGTTTATGAAAACTTACTCATTAGACGAGGTTCAAGATAAAATAATCGGTAAAAAAGGAACTCCAAACCGTGACAAGTTTGAGTATGAGTTGCAAATGGACTTGATTGGTAAAGCCATTAAAGAAAGCAGACAAGAACGCAAATTGACACAGGAACAACTTGGAGCACTTGTTGGTGTTCAAAAAGCACAAATTTCACGACTTGAAAGCAATGCAAGCAATGTAACCATTGACACTTTGATGAAAGTATTTACTGCATTGAAAGCAAAAGTGAAGCTCCAAATAGAACTTCCAAATGCAAATTTTAACGTAGTGAAATAAAACTCCGGCTAACATAGGTTTACGATGCAAAACCCGGGCGGACAGAAGGGAGTGATTCAACTTTTTTTTAGTTCGGCTTCAATTCTGGCAAGACATTGCTAACTTAACTATATGCAAATAATCAACTTTTAATTATAAAATTAGCTTGAGGTAGTTGGGCTGACGAAGATCTGTTTCTCAGCCCTCGCAAGTACCTCCCCGTTCAGCAGATCTTACTATCTTTATCAGGTGTTGTACCGCCTGTTTATATTGATGGCATTAAGCCTGTTTCAAAAAGTGGCCCTGTCGCAGGGGCAGGACCTGAAACCGGGCATTTCGAAATGCGCAGCCATCCGGGAGATCATTTTTAGCGCCAGCGAAAGACAGTTTGATAACCTCATGCTTTCCGGAGGCCGGGGCAGTCATGGCTATCAGGTAATGGGCAGCTGGCGGTTCGAAACGGTGCAATACGAATCGAGGCTTATGTGGCCGGGCGCTACCCGCAGCTATATTGACAACAGCGAAGAAAGTACCGACAGTTCCAAAAAAATCATCCGGCAGTTTGTAGCAGAGTTTTCCAAATTAGCCACGGAGGCTTTCGCAATCCAAAAATACAAGGACCTCAATGCACAGGTGGCCTTGTGCCGCCTGCCCCTGGGAGATACCAATATCATGGTACTAAAACCCGTTCCGCTCGATCAAATAAAAGGCGACCTGCCTGTAACAGCTATTGACGCCACCTTGTATCCCATTACCATAAAGCAAGGTACGCCGGCAAGCCCCGGACAGGAAGTGGTGATTATGACCGCTTACGAAAAAACAGGACGTACCTACAATGCCTACATGATTGTGGAATACCGGTTACAGCAGGACTGGAGTCCTCAAGCTACAAGCGCTGCCCGGTACCGCCGTTTCCATTCTATTAATCCTGCCACAGCAAGTATCAGCAGCACCACAAACTGAATGCTTGTAAATACATACCCTTTTACAAACCAGAGCGGTATAGAAGCAATATTAGTAGCGATCCACCAGTACCAGCTTTCAATTTTTTTACGCGCCATCAGCCACATACCGGTATAAGCTGTTCCACTTGCAAAAGCATCGGCCCAGGGGATGGCATCCGGAGCAAATTCCTTTTGAAGGATCTTCAATACCAAAAAAATCAATGCATAGAAAAAACCAAAAAACAGAAACTGATAAAATAGTTCCTTTCGGGTACTTGGACTGATATGCAGTACTACCTGCCTGCGGTCATCTTTCCGGGTCCACATCCACCACCCGTAAATACTCATTACGGTATAGTAAAAGTTGACACTTGCTTCGCCAAAAAGAGAACCTTTAATACTGAGATAAATAAAAAGCAAGGTGTTGATCAAACCCGTTGGGTAAACCCAGATATTTTCCTTTCGGGAAAAATATACGCTGACAATTCCTGCAATCACGGCAATGAATTCCAATGGGCCGGTTGCCCGCAATCCGGTTAAAAACTGCTCCCAAATTTCCTGCATGCCGCAAAGGAAAATGAATTTGAACGGATGAAGCAAAAAAGCAAAGAAATCGCTTGGTTTATAATTTGGCCGATTGCCGGCTGACCAATTTCCATCCGGCTTTTCGTTTCAGATAAACCTCGGTAAACACCAGTTCCATATCAAAGGGTTTTCCTGATACTTCTCCTTCAAAACGCCCTTTTCCGGTAACAATCACCATGCTTTCAAACTGTCTGGCAAGCGATTCGCTGATCGCTATCTTTTGGTAAATCAGTTTTTTGG
>JBGSNV010000339.1:0-26545 GCA_041739485.1 Chitinophagaceae bacterium | reverse complement strand
GGCTTTCAATCCCTGGTATGCGGGTAATTTTCTGGTAAACTATCCCGAAGGTTTCTGGCTGTTGGGGGCAGTCTTTCTATGTACAACCGGGGCAGAAGCCCTTTACAGTGATCTCGGGCATTGTGGCCGGGAAAATATCCGGATTTCCTGGGTCTTTGTAAAAATATGTTTGTTGTTCAATTACTTCGGACAAGGCGCCAACCTGCTTGCGCATCATAGTGGTCTGTTGGTGGATCAGGCTGCAAGAGATCAGTTGAAAATCAATGCTTTTTACGATTTGATGCCTCAGTGGTTTGTACTTGCCGGGGTTATTATTGCCACAACGGCCGCCATTATTGCGAGTCAGGCTATGATCTCGGGTTCCTTCACCCTCATCAGTGAAGCCATGCGGTTGAACCTTTGGCCCAAGTTGCGGGTACGTTATCCTTCCGAAACAAGGGGTCAACTGTTTATACCAAGCCTGAACCTGATCATCTTTGTGGGATGTGTAGGCGTTGTATTGTATTTCAGGGAATCAGCAAAAATGGAAGCGGCATACGGTTTGGCGATTATTATTACCATGCTTGCCACTACCATTCTTTTTGCCAATTACATGGTATTACACCGGGTAAAGAAACTCTATATATGGGCGTTCCTGATCGTGTACCTGTTGGTGGAAAGTTTGTTTATGGTGGCTTTGCTGAAGAAGTTTCCGCACGGGGGGTACTTTACCCTGATTATTGGTGCTGTTTTGTTTACGGTGATGTTTGTGTATTATCGTTCCCGGAAAATTAAAAACCGATATGTTGAATTTGTACGACTTGAAAATTATATACCACAAATACAGGAACTCAGCAACGACAAGAGTGTACCTAAATTTGCAACCCATTTGATTTATCTCACAAGCGCCAATAACCCCAAGGAGATAGAGCATAAAATCATTTATAGTATCCTGAACCGTAAACCTAAACGGGCAGATATATACTGGATCATTCACGTTGATACGCTCGATGATCCGTACACTTGCGAATACCATGTAGATCATATTATTCCCAATGACATTATCCGTGTAGAATTCCGGTTAGGATTTCGGGTGCAACCCCGTATCAACCTGATGTTCCGTAAGGTAATTGAAGAGCTCGTTGCCAATAAAGAAGTGAACATCACAAGCCGCTACGAAAGTCTTGAACGCAACAATGTGGTGGGAGACTTTCAGTTCATCGTGATGGAAAAATACCTGAGTGCGGATAATGACCTTCCTTTTTACGAAAAGGTGATTATGAAGCTGTATTTTATGATCAAATCGGCGGGCCTGAGCGAAGAAAAAGGTTTTGGCCTCGATACGAGCTATGTAAACATTGAGAAGTTTCCGTTGATAGTAGCACCGGTGAGTGATTTGCAATTAACAAGGGTATCTTATGATCAGGACAATGAAATGCAGTTTTAGTGGAGATTGCGTCGCAACATTATCTTAGGGTGTATACTTCTTAAGAAAGAACCCTGTATCTTTAATTTAGCATGGGTTACACTACCACAATGATTGCAGGAATATTTTTATTGAGCCTGTGGTGGTATTTTTTGCTGGGTTATCTGGTGCTCGGAATTCTGGTTTATTTTATTCAGGACCGGTTTATTTTTAAACCGGAAAAACTTCCGCAAGACTTTGTCTATAAATACGATGCACCCTTTAAAGAAATCAATTTTGAAGTGGAGCATGGGGTTTGCATCAATGGATTGCATTTCAATGTAAAAAATCCGAAAGGGCTTGTTTTGTATTTTCATGGAAACAGCCGCAGCATTAAGGGATGGGCCAAATATGCCCGGGATTTTTATAGGTATCAGTATGATGTAGTACTTGTGGATTATCGCGGATTTGGAAAAAGTACCGGCAAGCGTGGCGAAAAAGCCATGCTACGCGATATGCAGTTTGTATATGATTCGCTGGCGGTTACCATGCCCGAAAATCAGATTATTGTTTACGGCCGAAGTATTGGGAGTGGATTTGCCTGTAAACTGGCAAGCGATAATAAGCCGCGGTATTTGATTTTGGATGCGCCTTATTACAGTTTCTTAAAAGTAGCCGAAAGATTCCTCCCCATTTTACCGCATCGTTGGATACTCCGGTATCATTTGCGAACCGATCGTTGGATACGACACGTAAATTGTCATACCTATATTCTTCATGGTACTAAAGATTGGCTGATTCCAGTTAAGCAAAGCAAACAGCTTGCCAAACTCATGCCGGGTAAAGTCACCTTGATCGAAATTTCGGGCGGAGGTCACAATAATTTGCCGTCTTTTCCTCAGTATCATAATTTTCTTCGCGACATTTTACAATACTAGGGCAGGGATAATTGGGGCTACTCTGTTATCTTCGCTCTACCTATTTTTTCATCCTATTGATTTTTAAAGTATATGCAGTTAGCTTCCCGTCTTACACGCTTTAATGAACCCGAAACCTTGAAAATGGCTAAGCTCGCCCGTGAACTGAGAGAAAAGGGAAACGATGTTGTGGGTTTAAGTCTTGGGGAACCTGATTTTGATACCCCCACGCATATCAAGCAGGCGATTATTGATGCGATCAATAATAACTTCTCTCACTATCCGCCGGTGGCAGGTTATCCCGAACTGCGTAAAGCAGTTTGTAATAAACTGAAGCGCGATAATGACCTTGATTATCTTCCGGAACATATTGTGGTAAGTACCGGAGCAAAACAAAGCATTGCCAACCTGATTCTTGCTACGGTAGAAGCCGGGGATGAGGTGATTATTCCAACGCCTTACTGGGTTTCCTACAGCGAGGTAGTCAGGATGGCAGAAGCTACACCGGTGATGGTTCGTACTTCTCTGGAATCCGGATTTAAAATTACGCCGGAGCAATTAGAAGCAGCAATTACTGAAAAGACCCGCTTGTTTATGTTTTCGAGCCCCAACAATCCCACCGGTTCGGTTTACAGCAAAGCCGAACTTCAGGGACTATCGGAAGTATTCCGGAAACATCCGAATATTTGGATCATGAGTGATGAAATTTATGAATACATCAATTATGTTGGGAAGCACGAATCTATTGCTCAGTATGCAGATTTGAAAGACCGGGTCATTATAGTGAATGGATTGAGTAAAGGCTTTGCCATGACAGGCTATCGGTTAGGGTATATTGCCTGCAGCGATAACTCCCTCGTAAAGGCCTGCGAAAAAATACAGGGACAGGTTACAAGCGGGGCCAATGCTGCGACACAACAGGGTGCGGTAGCTGCTCTTAACGAAAGCATTGCACCAAGTCTTGAAATGCAGACAGAGTTTAAAGAAAGAAAACAATTGGTGCTGAAAATGTTGTCTGAAATACCAGGGCTGAAATTATCTGAACCCGATGGCGCTTTCTATGTTTTTCCGGATGTAAGTTCTTATTTTGGAAAGAAAAACGGACCACTACTGATCAGCAATGCAGATGACCTCGCCATGTATTTGTTGGAAACGGCCTTTGTAAGTACAGTTACCGGTGGGGCGTTCGGAGAACCAAACTGTATTCGTATCAGTTATGCTGCAAGCCGCAACGATCTGCAAAAAGGATTCAGCAGGATCAAAGAGGCCCTTGCAAACCTGTCATAACTTTTAAGCAGGAACCTTTATGTTTCCTGTAAAAACATGTACTGCGGGACCGGCAAGCCAGATGTCTTCAAAACTGGTTTCGCCGGTTCTTTCAAATTCTACATAGAGTTTACCGCCGATGGTTTTTACTTCAATATGATTGAAGCCCCGGTCGTTGTGTGCATTGGCCAAGGCTGCCGCTGTAACTCCTGTACCACAACTGAGTGTTTCGTCTTCTACCCCTCTTTCGTAGGTACGTACAAACAACGAGTAATCGTCAATCCGCTGCACAAAATTTACATTTACACCGGTTGATTTGTAGGTAGGGGAGTTTCTAAGCATGCGGCCTTCCTGAAATACCTGATAATCGGATAATTCGGGAACGAGTTTTACCACATGCGGAGATCCGGTATCGAGGAAATCGAATGTCGTATGGCTTTCAATTTTGTTTACGTCCTTCATTTTCAAACGGATTTTTCCATTCATTTCAATGGTGGCATCGTGGGCCCCATCTACAGCCATGAAATGATAGGCCGTTCGCTTGATACCAATATCATAGGCAAAACGAACGATACACCGCCCTCCGTTTCCGCACATGCTGCCTTCGCGCCCATCTGCATTGAAATACACCATTCTAAAGTCGAAATCAGGCTCCTCTTCAAGTAGCATCAACCCATCGGCTCCGATGCCAAATTTTCGATGGCAAAGTTTTGCAATGTCTGCTTCAGACAATGAAAATTTTTTCTGCCGGTTATCGATTAAAATGAAATCGTTGCCGGTTCCGTGATATTTTGAAAATGAAATCTCCATAAAGTTTTCCGTCTTTTTTCCAGTTTTGTACTTTGATCTTCTGGCTTTATCCTAATACAAACGCAGGCTTTCTAAAGAAAGTATTCGTTATAGTTTTTCTATAATTACGAGTGCTTTTTTTATAAGGTTTTCAACGGCAAGCAATCCATCCTTACTAAAGGTGCGGGTAACCCGATTGGCAACCACGGCATTCAGGCTTACGCACTGATGTCCAAGCAGTTTTCCGAGGCCGTAAATAGCGCTCGTTTCCATTTCGAAGTTGAGGATCCGGTGTTTTCCGTAATTAAAGTGGGTCAGCGAATCAATCAGATCAGGCTGACGAAGACCAAGCCGCAATACCCGGCCTTGCGGGCCATAAAACCCCGGACAGGTCACTGTGATCCCCTGATGGAAATCATCTACAAAGTTTTTCAGCAAATGCATACTTGCTGTAGCGATATAGGGCCGGGAAAACTGACTGTTGAGTTGGGTTTGTGTAGTAAACTGTTGCAATAGGAGGGTTTCCTCCTCATTGTTTTCCATCTTGTAGTAGTTGAGCAGGTTGTCAATACCAAGCCCATGCGTACCCGCAATCGTCTCGTCTACCGGTACATCGCCCTGCAGACTGCCACAGGTTCCGATTCTTATGATTTGAAGACTTTTTTTGATTGGGTTTTCGGTTCTTGTGCTCAAATTGATATTTACCAATGCATCAAGTTCGTTCAATACGATGTCGATATTATCAGTTCCGATTCCCGTACTGAGGACTGAAATTCTTTTGTTGCCGATCCTTCCGGTATGGGTTACAAATTCGCGGTGTTCCTGTTTTACTTCTATTACATCAAAGTGTTTGGAAACCTGCGGCACCCGTCCCGGGTCTCCAACGGTTATAACGGTTTCAGCAAGTTCATCGGGGAGCAAATCGAGGTGATAAATAGCTCCGCGGCTGTTTAAAATCAGCTCGCTTTCTGCAATAATTGACATGGGGTAAAGGTACGCATGTATTTCAATTGAAATATGCAAGGAAATGCAAATCGTTTTCTGCATTTGCAGGCAATTCCCTATTTTTGCGCAGCAGAATGGTACAAGATATCCGGGCTTTTCCTGATACTCTGTTATACCTACTGTTTCCCATCTGGTACCGTGGCCGAGTGATCAGGCAGAGCTCTGCAAAAGCTCGTACAGCGGTTTGAATCCGCTCGGTACCTCTTCTTTTTAAAAGCATGTCTCTTCGGGGCATGCTTTTTTCATTAGAGTTATCTTTTGTTCTTAAAGCACTTCAAACCCCGATTTAGTCGTCAGGATGGGTTATCATTTTACCCTTTTCGGTTCCGGGCATAAAAAAACCTCTCCGTCAAACGAAGAGGTTTTTTATAAAAGAGGTTGAATTATTCAGCCACTACTTCAAATTCAATTTCGGTAGTGTTGCCATTACCAAAGTCGATATTTGCTTTGAAAGTTCCGAGTTCTTTTACTTCATCAAGAATGGTGATGCGGCGGCGATCAATTTCGTAGCCTTTTTGTTCGCGGATGGAACGGCTGATCAGTACGGAAGTAACGCCTCCGAAGATTTTACCGGAAGTACCTACTTTAGCGCCAATGGTAATGTTGCCATCTTTCAGCTTGCTGATTACTTCTTTGATTTCAGCCATCAGTTTGGCTTCTTTCTTAGCTTTTACTTTCTGCTTTTCTTCCCGCATTTTCAGGTTAGAAGGCGAAGCTTCCACGGCCATTTTTTGTGGAATGAGAAAGTTACGGGCGTATCCGCTTTTTACAGACACCAATTCGTTGATGCCACCAAGATTGTTGACATCCTGGATAAGAATAACTTGCATTTTATTTTAATTTGAATCCCAGAGCCCAGCTTGCGCTGTCTCACGCCTTTGCGTGATTAGGGAATGGTTACAAAAGAGAAAAAACGAAAACCGATATAGACCGATTTTCGTTTTCTGTTTATTTCATCAGATCTGTTACGTAAGGCAACAAAGCCATTTGACGGGCACGTTTTACAGCATCGGCAACTTTACGCTGAAACTTCAGGCTGTTACCGGTGATGCGACGGGGTAACAATTTACCCTGCTCGTTCAAAAATTTCTTCAAAAACTCAGCATCCTTGTAATCTACATAACGGATGCCCATTTTCTTAAAACGGCAATATTTCTTCGCACGCTTCTCCGCTTTGTGAGCGGTCAGGTATTTAATTTCTTGTCTTGCCATGATTTATGCCTCCGAGTTTTGGGGTTCAGAAGATTTAACGCCCACTCTTTTACGGGTTGTGTACTCAACGGCGTGTTTGTCGAGTTTAACCACCATGTGGCGCATCACACTGTCGTCGCGTAAAAACTGAATTTTCAGTTTTTCGTTCAGTTCAGAAGGAGCCTTAAATTCCGCTACCCAATACAAGGCAGTGGTTTTCTTTTGGATTGGATAAGAAAGTGATTTCAATCCCCATGGGTTTTCTGATTCAATAGTACCTCCGTTTTCCTTAATGAAGTCGGTATACTTCTTCTGGATAGCGGTGTAATCATCGTCAGAAAGCACAGGAGTGAAGATCACCATAAGTTCATAATTGTTCATGATCCCTGTTTGTTTTTAAAAATGTTACCAATGGACCACGCTTTTGGCGTGGAATCAGGCCATTCTACCTGATTTGGGGCGGCAAAAGTAGGCGGAATTATTGGATTAGCCAAACATTATGTATCGGATTAGGCAAATAAGCGCTTTTTGGGACTTTTTCCAAAGAAATCCCTGGGGATGAAAAAATATAGCCGGGATGAAAAGGCAGCGGATTCCGTGTTCTGTCTATTGGGTGTTGCTCCAGATCAGATATTTAGTGTGAGAATTAATCTATGCATTCTGATGCTGTGCGTTGATTTAGCTTCGCACCGGAGATTTATCCAATCATCTCCCATCTGTGTACCATCTTTCTGTATCCCTCAAAGTTCTTTTACCACTTCTCCGTTTTTCAGTACATATTTTACCGACCTGATTTTTTGAATATCAACAGAGGGATCGCCATCAACAGCAACCAAATCGGCGAAAAGTCCGGGTTTGATTCGGCCTATCTGGCTGGCATAGCCAAAAACATCTGCATTTACCGAAGTGGCAGATCGTAGTACATCGAGGGGCTTCATACCATATTCAACCATCAATTCCATTTCTATTGCATTGTTTCCGTGGGTGTAAACGCCTACATCGCCTCCCATACATATAGTGACTCCTGCCTTCAGGGCTGCTTCAAAACTCTTCTTTTTTTCGGTGATTCGAATGGGTTCGGTCCCTGTGCCTTTTTTCCAGCCATTGTATTGTAATACCGATTCTCCGGCAGCAAGGGTGGGGCACAGTGCTACGCCTTTTTCTTTCATCAGCGCAAATACTTCCGGTGTACCATAATCCCCGTGTTCTATGGTGGAAACCCCGGCAAGCGCCGCCAGCTGCATCCCCTCGGGGGTAACAGAATGGGTTACTACCTTGCGGCCACTGAGGGTAGTCACCTCAACGGCTTTCTGTAGTTCGGAAAGGGTGAATGTGGGGCGAGGCTCATTGTTTTGACCCCAACGATAGTCGGCATATAGTTTGATTACATCAGCCCCTTTGCCAATCTGCGTTCTGATTTCGCGGACCAGATCATCCATGCCATCGGCAGTGGCAGCACCGAGGTTGTTTTCATGATCCGGTGAAAGTTTGGGGCCATAGCTGCCGGTGGCTACAATAGCCCTTGTGGCAATGATCATTCTTGGCCCGGTAATGACACCTTTTTCAATCGCTTCTTTCAGTCCTGCATCATCGTACATCGCTCCCTCGGTGCCGAGGTCCCTGACGGTTGTAAATCCGGCCAACAACGTCGCTTTTGCATGATTACCTGCCCGCAGGCTTCTTTCAGTACGGGTTTCTTTTAAAACCTGATCATTCCAGGGTGTTTCATTGTAAGGGTGTAAAAACAAATGGGAATGCCCTTCAATCAATCCTGGTAATAGGGTCATGCCTTTCATGTCTATCACCCTTGTGCCGTCCGGGAGCTTAAAGCGCATTTCTCCAACAGCTTCAATTTTGTTGTTTTTTACAACCACCACCCAATTGGGGTGCATTTGTTCTCCATCAAAAACGCGATCCGGTTTTAACAGCAGGTAGGTATCTGTTTTTTGCGCCATGCCTGTTAGTGTCCATCCTAATATTATCCAAAATAGTCTTTTAGCCTTCATTCCTGTCTGATTTTATAATTGATAAAATAAATCATTTCCCGATGGAAGTCCTATTCTATTTTAGTTTTCTTGTCGGGAGCTGCCTGCTATTACAATTCCAAGGTATTTTGTTTCGTCTTCAAAGGCTGATTTCAGCATTTTCCGTTTTTTTAAAAGGGAAAGAAAGCCCTGATTCAAGGGGGATAATCAGACTCGCAGATTAGGGCATAAGGCAGGGAATACCAGTAAACTTTGCTTTATAAGGGTGCTCTGTAATTTCCCGATTCCGTTGTCAGCACCACTTTTCCATAATGCATGCCTTCTCCGAAATATTGAATACGCTGCGGGGTTTCTTCAAGTGGGTAGGGGCCGTCAATCAATCCTTTGATCATTCCCAGCTCATAAAGGCGGTTGATCTCCTCGAGTCCATTGTTAGGTTTAAGACCCAGAATTTTCATTTTTTTACGGCTAAATATTTCAACGATTTTTCCGGTAAATAAATGTAACAAAAGCGTTGAAATATTTCCGCCAATTGTAATATATACGCCTCCCGGTTTCAATGCTTTGCTGATAGCGAACGGGCTTCGGGTGGTTTTGCAATCAAAAATGAGATCGTATTGTTTTCCGGATTTTGTAAAGTCTTCCTTTTTATAATCGATCACCTGATCAAATCCATCCTGTAGCATTTTTTTTAATTTGTCGCCGGTATCCACGCCGGTAACCTCGCCGGATTGTTGCTTTACCATTTGCAGTACAAAACCTCCCACGCCTCCTCCGGCACCATTGATCAGTATTTTTGAATCGGGTTTCAATTCGCCGGCCTTTTGCAACCCTTGCAAAGCAAGAAGGGAAGCATGTGGAAAGGTAACCGCTTCTTCAAAGGACATTGAGTCCGGCATCCGCCTTAACGCATCCTGATGAATTTTACAATATTCTGCAAAACTGCCAAAGCCATATTGTGAGATATCTCCAAACACCCGATCTCCGGGTTTGAAATTGTCAGCAAGCGATCCCACCGATTCCACTAACCCGGAAAGTTCCATCCCCGGAATCTTATTCTTAGGTTTCCATAATCCAAAAAGCAAACGGTATAATCCGGGTTTACCACGAACAAGGCTCCAGTCATAATCGTTTACTGCCGTAGCGGATACTTTTACCAACACTTCTTTTTCACCCGGAACCGGCTTGTTCACTTCTTCTAATTTTAAAGAATCCGTCGGCCCGTATTTATGAACAAGGATTGCTTTCAAAAGGACAAAGTTTTAGCGAATGAACATAGGACAAAATGCTTGCAATGGAAGGTATACATTTCTATAAGGGGGCGACCGACTATTTTTGGAAACGAGGCCTTACTTTTTTTTATTCAGGGTCATTTCAAAAAATTGAAACCAACCATCCGGTCTTTTCATTTCACCGGTTTCGTACCATTGCCCTTTGGGATTTATATAAATGATATAGCGAATGTTTTCTGAGGGATACCAATAGAATTTTTCTTCAAGGAGTTCCGCTTTAAAAGAGCCGTTTCTTCCGGATGAAAGAAAAGATATAAAATTGAAATTATTTGCTGTTTTATCATAAGTCACAAGTGCGAGAGCATTGTGAATTACTTTCCCATTTGTTTTTCCAAGTCCTTCGATCATCAAAGCCGTGCTATCGATTTTAAACTGAAGGTTTTCAGTTTGGGTAAAACTATTTTTCGTGCCGTCCTGACCCATCATCCATCCTTCTCCTGTCCACTCTCCTGTAATAAAGGCAAGTTTGCTTATCTCTTCCTTTATTTTCTGATCTGTTTCGGGAGTTTGCGTTTGTGCTACTGTAGAAAAAAGAATTCCTGCCATAGCTACCATAAAAATTTTCTTCATGGATTTGGTATTTATTAATTTAAAATAAAAGGGGTTTCTATCTGCTTTTGTTTTATGAGTTGCGATACTGGAATTAGAATTACAGTTTCCATTACATAAAATTAAAGTTCAGGAGAGCATAACCGGGATAGCTTAAACTGAATTCTCATTAAACTTATATATTGCTATTTTTGTCTGACCCTATCTTAGATATTCAGAAAACAAGGTAATATATTTTGTGGCAAATAAAAATAGCATTCAAATTTTATCTATAAAAATCTATAAAAAGATTCTGAAATCAGGGCCTGTCTAAAGGGGAGGCTTTTGAAACAGCTAAGGAATAACATTTCAGTTTTATAAAACCGGGTTTTACTTCTTGTAAAAAGCAGGTTATGGCAATAAGAGAACGGCATCACAGGCTTTCAGAGATGCGCATTGGCAAGTTTGAAAATCAAACTTCTCTGCAAGACGAAATTACCTTTTGAAAAACGACTTTTGAAAAACGGACACATCAGGTGCCGCAATAGGTTTTGTAACCCGCCTCAGTAGGAGGTGGCTCCATATAGGATGCATATTCCCCACGATATAAATAAGGCTTTGCACCAATCGTAAGCATTTGGTGAAAAGGGGCAAATTCCTTTCCAAGTACCGCTGCTTCAAGTGCACTTTCCACCTGATGATTCCGGGGAATAAAAGCCGGGTTGGCTTTTTGCATCAAAGCATAGGACTCCTCAATCGGCATTTCATTTTCCTGAAGCCTTTTCTGCCAACGGTTAAACCAATGTTTGAAACTCTCTTCCTGAAATATAGGATCTTCGGGTAATTTGCCCAGTGAAAGCGCATAAAAGGTATTGGTATAATCTGTTCTTTGTTTGTACATGAAATTCGTAAGGTCATCAAAAAGGGTCCTGTCATCCGGTTGATATCCAAACAGCCCGAGTTTTTCCCGGATCACTCTTTTCCACTCTGCTGCATACATCAAAGAAAATTCCTGAATGGAGGCTTTAGCGAGTTCTACGGCATCATCTTCGGTTTCTGAAATCAATGGGAGTAAGGTGCTTGCAAAGACAGCAAGATTCCATTGCCCGATAGAGGGTTGGTTGGCATAGGCATATCGTCCGGAAGTATCGATTGAACTAAATACTGTGGAAGGGTCATATCGGTTCATAAAGGCACAAGGGCCATAGTCGATTGTTTCACCGGCAATGCTTATATTATCCGTATTCATAACCCCATGAATAAAGCCAACCCGCATCCATTCGCTGATGAGATAGGCCTGTTTTTGCATAACTGCCTCAAGCAAGGCAATAGCAGGGTTCACTGTCCCTTGCAATTGAGGATAATGTCTTTCGATTACATATTGCAAAAATTTCTGAAAGTCCTCTTTAGATAAATTTCTGCTTGCAAATTCAAAAGTGCCTACCCTTATGTGGCTCGAGGCTATCCGGGTGAGTATTGCACCCTCTTCGGGCTTTTCCCGATAGACCGGATCGCCGGAGGCTATCACAGCTAAACTTCGTGTAGTAGGAATGCCTAACCCATGCATCGCTTCGCTAATCAGGTGTTCGCGAAGCATCGAGGCAAGGGTTGCCCGGCCATCTCCTCTTCGCGAATAGGGAGTAATGCCGGATCCCTTTAACTGAATATCCAACCTTTTTCCGGATGGGGTCAGATGCTCTCCAAGCAGGATAGCCCGACCATCTCCTAACATGTTGGCGTAGCCAAATTGGTGACCAATATAGGCCGTTGCAATAGGGTTTGCTCCCTCGGGCACGTCATTTCCTGAAAGAATCTGTCCCAAAGATGAAAGGTTTTCGAGGGATGTATCCAAACCTAATTCAGAAGCAAGGGTATAATTGATGATAACCGGTTGTGGATTAGAAACCGGTGTTGGCCTGATTTTGGAGTATAATTTTTCTGGAAGATGGATATAAGAATGATCCCAATCCCACCCGATTGGTTTTGTGTTTTCGGATTTGTTCATAACAAGAAAATAAAAGTAACCTTTTTGTAGGGTTGGGCAATTTGATAATAAAATATTTTGAGTGTGAAATAAAGGAATTTGTTTCAAACAGTTTGTCAAAAAAAATAATTTAATAACTTTTGTGAATTTAAATTGTTTTAGTCAAGCTGATTTTTGGCTGATATATGATAAAATCGTCTTATCTCTTATCTTTATTGCTATGTTTACCTATCGGATCCATCGTTATCAGGAATGTAGTCTTCTGCTTCAGTTGGAAGGACTGCCGGTAGAAAAAGTCAACCCCATCATTCATGCCCTCGATGCATTTTGTCAGGAGCAATTTGGAGGGGCTCTTAAAAACAGGGTTCCTTCATATGATAGTTTACTCCTTTCTATGATCAACGCAGAATGGATTCCCGAAATTGAAAACGCCCTGATCGAACAAATCGAAAAGCAATCATTTGAGGGAAAGGATCAAAAAGATGCTGAACGTACGATTCCGGTTTGCTACGATTCCACTCTTGGGAACGATCTTGAAAAAATGGCTGCCTTTCTGGGTTTAACTACTGACGCAATCGTAACTTCACATAGCTCAACCACCTACAGGGTTTGTATGCTTGGGTTTTTGCCCGGGTTCCCGTACCTCGGTTTTGTTCCGGAAAGCATAGCAATGCCCCGGAAACGGCAACCGGTACCCACAAAGGCAGGGGCGGTTGGCATTGCCGGCAATCAAACCGGTATTTACCCGGTGGATAGTCCAGGAGGTTGGCAGATTGTTGGCTACACACCTTTAAAGATGTTTGACATAAACCGCATGGAGCCGGCGCTTTTGCAACCCGGACAAAGATTGCGGTTTGAGGCAATAAATTTGAAAAAATATAATAAAATGATTGCCGATGTTTATGGAAATTTGTAAAGCAGGGCTATTGGATAGTTTTCAGGATCATGGCCGGCAAGGTTTGGCGCATTTGGGTATGGGAACCGGAGGCTGCATGGACTCTTTGGCCGCTTCTTTGGCAAATATACTCGTGGGCAATGCGATGGAAGAACCCGTTTTGGAAATGCATTTTCCGGCGGCTAAGATCCGGTTTGAAAAAGCCGTCATCCTTGCCTTGTCCGGTGCGGACTTTGCTGCTACTGTAGCGGGGATCTCTATTCCTATCAATCGTCAGATACACCTTCCGGCAAACAGTGAGCTTATATTCGAAAAGAAGGAGAGTTGGCAACGGTGTTGCCTTGGCGTTGCAGGCGGGTGGGATTTACCAATTGTTTTAAACAGCGGCAGTACGTTGCTCAAAACCGGAATTGGAGGTTGGGAGGGACGGGCGCTGAAAAAGAAAGATCTGGTTCCTTTAAAATCAAAAGAGCCGCTTTTTTTTAGCGAAGTAAACATAGCTCCTTATTTTGTAGCTCCCTATACCTGGTACCGGGCAGCCCCTTTTCATGTTTTTCCGGGACCCGAATGGAATGAGCTTTCGCCGGTTTCTCAAAAACAATTGATGGAAACCGCATTTACCATTACTCCGGCCAATGACCGTATGGGGTATCGGTTGGCAGGCAGCGAGCTGGAACGGCTTCACCAAAAAGAAATGCGATCTTCAGCGGTACTCCCGGGAACCATCCAATTGTTGCCGAATGGTCAGCCGCTTGTATTGATGGCTGATGGACAAACTACGGGTGGATATCCACGCATTTTGCAGATTGCGGAAGTAGATCTTCCAAGACTAGCACAACTGGGAACCGGAGACAGTCTATGGTTTTCTTTTCTGGAAATGGATACTGCCATTCAATTGAAGCAAAGTCAGCAAAATTGGTTGCATCAGGTAGCTGTCGGTATGCAGTTTCAAGCTAAACCTGCAGGATCATCTATATAAATAATTTTCTTACTATAATAATGAATATAAAGCAAACCGGGAAGCGCACTTCCATTGATTTAAATGCAGATCTCGGGGAAGGGTTGTCAAACGATGCGGCCCTGATGCCGTTTATCAGTTCGGCCAATATCTCCTGCGGATTTCATGCCGGCAACCGGGAAATCATGCTGCATTCGATTGGGCTCTGTTTGCAAAATAAGGTCGCTATCGGGGCACATCCGGGGTATGCCGATCGCGAAAATTTTGGACGGGTAGAAAAGGATTTGACCAATGAGGAACTCTTTGACCTAATTACAAGGCAACTGACTGTTTTTAAACAAGGATGTGCTACCCTGAACACGGGCATGCAACATATAAAGCCGCATGGGGCACTTTATAACCAAAGTGCCCGCGATATCCGGATCGCCACAGCTATTGCTGCTGCGGTTTACGCCTTCGATCCTTCGTTGGTTTTGTTTGGGATGAGTGGCAGTCACTCCATTTCGGAGGCCCGGAAAGCAGGGTTGAAAACAGCCTCCGAAGTGTTTGCAGATCGCACCTATGCAGAAGACGGGAGCCTTACGTCAAGAAAGCTGAAAGGTGCCCTGATTGAGGATACGGAGACTGCTTTGACGCAGGTAAAGGGCTTTATTGAACGGCAACAGGTACAAACCCTTTCCGGAAAATGGATTCCGGTTGTAGCAGAAACCATTTGTTTGCATGGAGATGCGGCGCATGCTGTATCTTTTGCCCGAAAAATCAACCAATCAATCAGCGCCGGTGGCATTCGCATTCAATCCATTTAAAAAATCGGGGAAGTTTACCGGGGCAGCCTTTTTAATGGCCACAGCAGCTATCGGACCGGGGTTTATTACCCAAACGACAGTTTACACCAATCAGTTATTTACGAGTTTTGGTTTTGTTATTCTCATTTCCATTGTATTGGATATCGTGGTTCAGATGAATATCTGGCGGGTAATTGCGGTTTCCGGGCTGAGGGCACCGGTGCTTGCTAACCGGTTGTTTCCCGGGTTGGGTATATTGCTTGCTGCATTGGTTAGTATAGGAGGACTTATTTTCAATATCGGTAATGTGGGGGGGTGCGGGCTCGCCCTCAACTCTCTTACCGGTATGTCGTTTGGCAATGGCGCTTTAGTGAGTGGTGGCCTGGCGGTGATACTGTTTCTGATCCGGGAATTTGGGAAAGCCATGGATTTTTTTACCCGATTGCTCGGTTTTGTTATGATTGCTTTAATGCTGTATGTAGCTTTTACGGCGAATCCCCCGGTTGGCGACATGATCAAACACAGTATTTTGCCCGAAAAATGGGATGTGGTCGCCATTATTACGCTTGTAGGTGGTACAGTCGGTGGGTATATATCCTTTGCAGGGGCACATCGTATGTTGGATTCCGGACTTACCGGCACCCAAAATCTGAAAGAAGTGAACCGCGGAGCAGTAACCGGCATTTTGCTGGCCGGTTTTATGCGCATTTTGCTTTTTGCGGCGGTAGCCGGTGTTGTGGCAAAGGGGGTCATATTACCCGCTGAAAATCCGGCAGCTACTATTTTTCAAACAGCAGCAGGGGATGTTGGTCTCCGGATTTTTGGCGTAATCCTGTGGTCGGCGGCTATCACTTCGGTGGTGGCAGCAGCCTACACGTCCGTAAGTTTTATTGCTTCGCTTCATCCCTTTTTACAAAAGCATCAGCGTACTGGCATAATCGGGTTTATCGGGGTATCCACGGCAATATTTTATTTGGTGGGTAATCCAACCCAATTGCTGGTAAGAGCGGGTACGCTGAATGGACTTGTATTGCCTGTTGCCCTGAGCGTCATCTTATTATCCATTCATTTTGGCAAAAAAACCGCGGGTTATCACCATCCGCGATGGTTGGTTATCAGTGGTTGGGTGGTTACTGCTATGTTATCTGTTATGAGTATCCGGTCTATTTATATTTTGTTGAAAGGGGGGTAGCCATTCACCGTAGCATATCCGCCGTTTACCGATTTGTGGGGTATTTACAGCGATAAACACTTGCCCGGCGTAGTATAGCAGGGTATTTTTGCTCTATCAATCACACAAATACAGTTACCATGGAAAATCAACACACACTCGATTTTAAAAACAGATCAAATCCTTTTGATATGCGTACCAGAAACAAAAATTCTCAGATTTACACCGGAGCTTTTATCCTCCTGATTGGTGTTGGCATTTTGCTGAATAAGCTTGGGGCACCCATTCCCCGATATTTATTAAGTTGGAAAGTCCTGCTCATCGCCCTTGGTTTTTTTATAGGATTCCGCAGCGGATTCAAAGAATTGAACTGGATGATTCCCATCGTTATTGGCGGGGTATTCCTGATCGGTGATATATTTCCGTATCTGTCTTTTGGAAGAATTGCCTGGCCGGCTATCATCATAGCAATCGGGTTTATTATCCTGTTTAAAGGGCTTAAGGTAAATGCTATCGGAAAGAATTCCGGTATCATGGATTCAATGGATACCGATAGTATTACGGGTTTTAAAAGAATGGATACTCCGGGCATTTCGGAAACGGCGAAACCAAGCGAAGAGGATCGTACTACAGACGATATGATTAGTCTGACTGCTGTATTTGGCGGGGTAAAAAGAACCGTGGTCTCCAAAAATTTTCTGGGTGGGGAAATTACCTCTGTATTTGGAGGAGCCGAAGTGGACCTGACCCATGCGGATATCCGGGGTGTGGTAAAGATAGATGCAACCAACATTCTGGGTGGTACCAAATTGCTGGTTCCTTCCAACTGGGATGTTCAAAGCGAAATGGTGGCTATTTTCGGCGGAGTGGAAGACAAGCGCCGCATACAACCCGATCTGATTGACCGCAGTAAAAGATTGATTCTTACCGGTACCTGTTTATTGGGAGGCCTGGAAATCAAGACTTTTTAAAATAACAGCCATTGTTATCACTCCAATTCCTGCCAATTGTACAATTCGCTCTTTTCAAATGGTAAATTCCGGGTAGCCTTTGTCGTTACCATTACCGGCTGGGCTTTTCTGCAGGCCTGGCTGGTAACCCTTTTCGGGTTTAGCTGGATCATTGCAATGAAGGAAAGTGTGGTAGGAAATATTGTTTTAATTGCCGTTTTTTTTCTGATTGCCAATACCCTGCGGTTTTATCTGCCAGAGCAAAACCGGTATATTTATTTATCGGCGCTTGCTTTTTTTACGGGTTTTCTCTGGCTTGTGGCTTCTTCTTTCCTCATCTTTTTCCTGATGTATGCAAACGATGCTTATCAGGATTTCTACTTTGCTTCGCTGCCTGTGCGGGCTGCCTTTGGTTTGCTGCTTATAGTCACATTTATATTGATGCACGTTCTTTGGTACAGTATACAGCAACAGGAAATGGTAACGAAGCGCGATACCGAAGCCCAAAAACTGGCCACAGATGCGGAACTGTATCGCATCCGCGAACAATTGAAGCCCCACTTTCTGTTCAACAGTCTTAATTCCATACAGGCACTTATTGGTCAGGATCCTAAGAAAGCCCGGCTAATGGTGCAGCAGTTGTCCGATTTTTTGCGGAATACAATTCGCGGAGATGAGAAACAATGGTTTACCCTAGAGCAGGAACTGGAAATTCTGAAGCTTTATCTTGAAATAGAAAAAGTACGTTTCGGGCATCGTTTGAATACTGAATTGTTGATCCCGGATGAAGTTTTATCTTTACAAGTCCCGGCATTGCTTTTACAGCCTGTGCTTGAAAATGCCATAAAATTCGGTTTGTATGATACGCTTGATGCGGTGAACATACAGATAGAAGCCGGCTTAGAAAACAGCATGCTTTGGGTTCGGGTTTCTAACCCCTTCGATGCGGAAACAGGCATCCGGAAAAAAGGAACCGGTTACGGACTCCATTCTGTGCAGCGCAGACTTGATCTGGTTTTTCATCGGAAAGACCTTTTACAAACAAGCAGGGAAGGGGATATTTTTATAACCAAATTAATGATACCACAACCAAAATGATACCTGTTGTAATAATTGATGATGAGCCATTGGCCCGCGGTGTGGTGGCTGAATATTTAGAGCCTTTTACCGAATTTAAGATTGTAGCCCAATGCGGAGATGGTTTTGAAGGGTTAAAAGCCATTCAGCAGCATCAGCCTCCTTTGATTTTTCTGGATGTGCAAATGCCCAAGATCAATGGGTTTGAACTGCTGGAGTTACTCGATGAAAAGCCCGATGTCATATTTACAACCGCCTTTGATGAATACGCCATCAAGGCTTTTGAAACCCATGCGATCGATTATTTATTAAAACCCATCAGTGAGGAGCGTTTTGTAAAGGCCATTGAAAGATGGAAAAGAATGAATCATGCATTACCTCAATCACAGGATGCGGAGTCTGAAAAAGATTATGATAACCTGCATCAGCCTATGCAGCGCGAACGTGTGGTGGTAAAACAGGGAAGTATCATCAAAATCATTCCGGTGCATGAAATACAATATCTCGAGGCCGCCGATGATTTTGTGAAAATACATACCGCAAACGGGGCGTTCCTTAAAAATAAGACCATGGGTTTTTTTGAAGAAACCCTCGATGCAGCCGACTTTGTGCGTACCCATCGCTCTTATATTGTTCAGATCAGTGAGATTACCCGGATTGATCCTTATGAAAAGGATAGTTTTGTAGCCGTTCTCAGAAATGGCCAAAAGATCCCGGTAAGCCGTTCAGGTTATCCGAGGCTAAAGGCAAGTCTGGGTATATAATCTGATTTTGATCTGTAATGAAACAAAAAAGACTCGTTGTAATAGGGGGAGGGGCTGCCGGATTTTTCTGTGCCATCAATGCTGCACAAAAAAATGCCAACTTGCAAGTGGTTTTGCTCGAAAAAACCGGGAAGCTTTTACAAAAAGTGCGTATTAGTGGCGGTGGACGCTGCAATACAACCCATCACCTTTTCGAAATCAGTGCGCTTAGCAAACGGTATCCACGCGGAGAGAAGTTTTTGAAAAAAGCCTTTCATCATTTTGCAAGTGCCGATACGGTCAGTTGGTTTAAAGAAAGAGGCGTAACGCTCAAAACCGAGGCCGACGGACGTATGTTTCCCAATACCGACAGCAGTGAGACCATCATCAACTGCCTGATGCGGGAAGCTGAAAAATCAGGAGTAAACATTCAATTGCATGCTACCGTGGTTTCCATCCGGCCCGAAGCGTCGGGGTGGTGTTTGCAGCTTTCGGGTGACCGGGAAGAAAGAGCAGATTATGTTTGTGTGGCCGGCGGTGGTTTCCCCAAAGTGGAGCAATTTGCCTGGCTTACCAAAGAAACAAAGCATACCGTGGTGGAACCGGTTCCTTCGCTTTTTACTTTTAATATCCCCAACCATGGCATTACCAAACTGATGGGTGTAGCCACGCCTGCGAATGTAAAAGTGGCAGGTACTGCTTTCGAATCCGAAGGGCCCTTACTGATAACCCATTGGGGATTAAGTGGTCCGGCGGTTTTGCGCACTTCAGCCTTTGCTGCCCGGTTTTTGGCCGGTGCCCATTATCAATTCAGTATTTTAGTCAACTGGATGCCTGCATTCAATGAAAATTCGTTGCGTAATCTGATACTCGAATACCGCCAACAAAAAGGTACCCAAAAAGTAATCAACAGCGATTGGGTGGAAATGCCTGCCCGGCTTTGGGCTTTTTTGCTCGAAGAGTCCGGTATTTCTCCCGAAGAAAGGTGGGCAACCCTACCCGCACCACAGCAAAACAAACTGATCAAAAATGTATGTAGTTATGCCCTCGATGCCAAAGGAAAAACCACTTTTAAGGAGGAATTTGTAACCGCCGGGGGCATTCCACTCGAAGAAATTAACCCGTCTACGATGGAAAGCCGGTTGCATCCCGGCTTGTTTTTTGCCGGAGAAATTATGGATGTGGACGGGATTACCGGTGGGTTCAATTTTCAACACGCCTGGACCTCGGGTTATACAGCAGCCTGTGACATTGCCCGGAAAAACACGGGAGTTTCGAATTAGGCTGTTTTTCTATACAAATCATTCAATTATTTCTGAAAATTTTCTTAAGGCTGAATATTCGGGCAACTTATGCATGTTTCCTTTAATGGTTTGAGTTAACTTTGGCACGATAAGATTATTGCCAATTTATTATATAAAAATTTACCTACATGGGTGTTTTAAAAGACAAGTTTAAGGCCAAAGCAGACGAAGCGGCCGCCGAAATCAGAACCATTCTCCGAGAACATGGAAATAAAAAAATCGGGGAGGTTAATTTATCTCAGATTTATCAGGGAATGCGTGGCATGACCGGTTTGGTGAGTGAAACCTCCTTGCTCGATCCGCAGGAAGGCATTCGTTTCCGGGGATATTCTATTCCCGAACTCCGGGCACAATTGCCCAAAGTGGAAGGGGGTACAGAACCCATGCCAGAGGCTCTTTTTTATCTGATGCTTATTGGCGAAATGCCTACGATGGAGGATGCCCTTCATATTCAGAACACCTGGCAGCGCCGCAGTCATGTACCCAATCACGTTTTTAAGACGATTGACGCTTTGCCGGATACGGCACACCCGATGACCATGTATGTAACCGGGGTAATGGCTTTGCAAACAGAAAGTGTATTTGCTAAAAAATATTCGCAGGGCATGGCCAAGAAGGACTACTGGGATGCTACTTTTGATGATGCCATGACGCTCATTGCGCGCCTGCCAAGGGTTGCTGCTTACATTTATCGGAAAAAATACCACAACAGCGACGATATTACACCAGATGGTTTGCTCGATTGGGCAGGAAATCTAGCTCACATGCTTGGATTCAACGATCCCAACTTCAAAAAACTGATGCGTTTGTACATGACCATTCATGCCGATCATGAAGGCGGTAATGTAAGTGCGCATACCACGCATTTGGTGGGTTCTGCGCTTTCTGATCCCTATCTTGCCTATGCAGCCGGGATGAACGGACTTGCCGGTCCTTTGCATGGGTTGGCCAATCAGGAAGTAATCAAATGGATCTTCGAAATGCAGGAAAAACTCGGTACCGACCTGCCCACCCACGATCAGATTGAGGCTTATGTAAAGCAAACGCTTTCTGAGGGGAAAGTGGTTCCGGGTTACGGACATGCAGTACTGCGTCAAACAGACCCCCGCTATGTTGCCCAAATGGATTTTGGTAAAACCTACATGCGGGAAGACAAACTTTGCCGCACGGTCTGGAAGATTTATGAAGTAGTTCCCCCCATTCTGGAAAGTTTGGGTAAGGTGAAAAACCCATGGCCAAACGTAGATGCGCATAGCGGTGCCTTGCTTGTAAACTTTGGCATGAAGGAATACGAATTTTATACCGTGCTTTTTGCGGTGAGCCGCTCGCTCGGAGTACTCGCCAATTTATGTTGGTCAAGGGCCCTCGGCTTCCCGTTGGAGCGTCCAAAGAGTGTAACTACCGAGGCGGTAAAACGCTGGATTGCCGGTGAAGAAGAAATTTGGGGAGATTGATGGAATTCTCCTTTTGAGATACTTAAAAAGAGCAGCCGGTCGGTTGCTCTTTTTTGTGGTGAGTGGCTTAGTTTAAGCGCCCCTGATACCTACGCCTTGGTACGTGTCTTCACGTACCACTTCTCAAACTCAATAGACGCAAGTGTTCTGCCTCAGGGAGGTCATTGGTATCAGTCCCATAAATTGGTTGGCTATCGGGCCTTGTAAAGCTCAAATAGGGGTAGGCTTTTTGGTTTGGTACAGGTTTTCTACAGCAGTCTAATCTTATTGGCCGTTATTGGTGTTCCCTATTTTCACAAGTGTTTTCTACCGCGAAGTCACCCTTGAAGGGGCATTCTAAATTTATATCACCTGCAAGCCTTGTAATAAACCAAGCTGAAAATTAATAGGAACTACGGCATCGGTAAAAATAATTTTTTAGGCTGATCGTTATTTATGAGAATGTCATTATTTTGCATCCGCTCAATTCCTTTTATGAACTTTAACGTTTTCAAAACCTGTATTTGTTTTCTGTTTTTATTGGTTTCCTTTCAGGCGTCCGCACAATCTGAACTTTATGTGTATCAAAATCTGTCGCATATTTTTTATAAAAACCAAAAGGATTCATTGAAAAAAGCCTGGGTATGTCCCAATGTTTTTAATATTAAGGAAACCCAAAAGCTATTTAAACAATCCTACGAAAGCAGAAGTGATTTTTTTGCAGCCTCCCTCGAAGCCCGTGCATATGTGTATGACCAGGATATTTTAGCCTATTTGCAAGATATTCTAAAACAGCTTTTATCCAAAAAAGCGGAAGCGCAAGTTCCATTAGTATTTATTGACCGAAGTGCTGCTATAAATGCCTATGCTTTTGGCGACAATGTGATTGTGGTAAATCTTGGTCTCCTGACCTATGTAAAATCCAGAGAAGAACTTGCATTGATTTTGGCGCATGAGCTGGCCCACAACCATTTGGAACATACCCGGATGGCTATGCAGGATCGGGCACAATGGTTGACTTCTTCTGAATATAAGGAGTCCCTGTCTTCTGTTTTAGACTCTAAGTATGAGCGGTATTCCAGATTAAAAAATCTGGTAAATAACGTAAGATTCGATCGTAGCAGACATCAGCGTTATAATGAAACAGAAGCTGATTCTCTGGCAATTCAAATGTTGGCGGAAAATAAAATAGGGTTTAATGCTGATTTTTTTTTAAGGCTTGATTCAACCGATCTCGCCTATCGCACACCCTTAAAGCAACCTGTTGAGGCTTATTTTAAAGCATATCAGGTGCCCTTTGATCCTGTATGGGCGCAGGTTAGAACCAAGGGATTGTCTGCGAGGGCATATAAATTTTCAGAAGCCAGCGAATTGGCGGATTCTTTGAAAACGCATCCTGAATGTGTGGAGCGTTACGAGAAATTCAAGCATTTATCCAATTTGCAATCACCCACTCCTTTGCCTGATTGGGTTTATAATAAGGCAAATAAAATGTTGCTTTGGAATTTGTTTGACGATAAAAGAATGACAGCCTGCATCTACCGGATTTTTCGGGAAAAGGACAGGGGAAATAATGACCCATGGTATGATTTCATGTTTCACAATGCAATGGCGGGTTTATATTATTTAGATAAGCAACTATCGAGATCAAGAGGCATTGGAATTGTGCCTAAAGAAATGATTTCTACTGAATACTATCAATTGCAAACAGCTCTTGAGCAAATACCAAGGGAGCAATTACAAGCCATAGCAAGGCAATTGGGTAAAGGTGAATTTTGGAAGCAATTAGGCAGGCCCGAATTAGAGATGAAAAACCTTCTGCAATTTTATGCATTATCAGATGATGCTTCTGAGTCTAAATTTAAATCTGATACTCAGCAATTCAGCAAGCAATTTCCTTCAAGCTTATATCGGGAGTTTACCGAGTATTTTTTGGAAAAGTGACCCTTAAAAAAACCATCCGAAATTTTCAAATCAATTTTCAAAATCCTATCCTGTTCTCCATTTCACAATCTGCCTTTTATTTAAAAATCAAAACAAAACTACAGAATGAAAAAAAGTGCTTTGTATAGCATACTGTTTATTTTATGCATACTATCCTTCAAATCAAAGGCTCAATCGAGGGTCTTTAAACAGGTAAATGAAGGAATTGAAACAAAGGTGGTCGATATCAGACAAGACAATCAATTGGTAGGTTATCTGGTATTTACACAATTAGAGAAAATTTCAATGGACTCGGGTAACTACAGAATTACCATTTTGGATGAAAACCTGAACGATATCGGGGTCGTTAATTTCAGAGATTTGAACCTTGAGTTGCAAGCTGTATCATTGGAAGGAGAGCAGATTTGTTTGGTTTACCTACGATCCGGGATGGAAAATGGAACAAGTACAGCTATAACTGTAGATCAGTATGAAGACTTGAGTAAGAAATACAAAAAGGAAAGTGGTATATATATACAGTATATTAACCTGGAAGGAAAAATTACAAATAGCCTTTTGATTCCCGAAGAGTCACAGGTAAAGGATTGGCTTTCAACCAAAAAACGTATTTACATGCGGAAGAACTTACCACATGCTATTCAGCTTAAAAATGTACCTGACAAAGGGTTCACTATTTTTTATGGTATTCCTGAAAAAAGAAAGCTTTGTTTTATAGATAATTCCTGTAAGATAGCATGGGATGTAAATGTTAAAAAATATGATGATTATGTATTGGAAACTGCAAATACCGGGGTTCACCTGCTTTGTGCTTCTTATGGGTTAAAATCCAAATTTGAATTAAATAGTTATAACTCTGAAGTTTTAAGTTATGATTTTGAGGAGGGTAAATCACTTAAACCTATTCCTTTAAAGGACAATAAGCAAAATAAATTCAGGATTTTAGCCTTTTCAAAAAATCCGGTAACCAATCAATTGATAATTAATGGATTAATTTATAACTCAGAAAAAAAGTATATGCCTATAAGTGCCAGATCGCATTTCAAGGGGCCTTATTTAGGTGCTTTTTCGATTGAAATCAACCAAATGGAAAAAAATGGGTTTAAATCGAAATATTCTTATTGGCTTGATGACAAAAATCTTGGTTATTTCGACAGAAAAGGAAGAATTATCGAACTAAAGGCATACCCATATTTTCATTCAAGTTTTAACGATAATGCAGGAAATGATTATTTTGCAACAACACTTATGAAGCGCAAAATAAGGTTCGGTGCAGTTGCTTTTGGTGTCCTGGGCTCTCCATTGCTTTTACCTACGGTCGTTATGTTTATGCGCCAGGTTATACCAAAGCCATAGGCACTGATGTTCAAATTTTTAAAATGGATAAGGATGGGAAAATCAGAACGGTTAATACAATAGAGGTTCAAAAATCAACGGCCTTTCATCCTGTTGCACCTTTAAATTCAGGAAAGAAAATAACTTCCACAAGAGGGTCGTCAAGCGATCCGTTTTTTATTATAGATGATTCAAAAAATATCCTATTATTTAATGTATCCAAAAACAGGATAAGCAGAACCATTCCTAAAAAAGAAGGAAAAACCACTTTGGAGGTATTCCCGGCAAAGGAAGGGTTTATCATGATCGTGGAAAGGGACACAAAAGAAAAATCCACCAAGCTTTCTATAGAATCGCTTTAGTTTTAGTGAATTAAAAAAGATAAAACCGTAAGGGAAACGAATGCGGTTTTATCTTTTTTTTATATCTGAAATCCGGTTTTTGAGCAACTAAGTTTTGTTCTTTCGGGGAGTATTTCATTTAATCCCTCTGCTACCATTGATAAAAAAAATATCTGATGGACGTACTTCCCAAAAGATAGCTGCCAAACATGTTTCTGGCGAGATTAGTTTAGGTACTAAATTTGGTTATATAGGACTAAACATTAAATTGAATTTAATAAGTGGTTTCAATTCAATTGTTGATAGAGTGAGGCTATTGACTGAAATTACTGTCGGGAAATTATAAGATACTTTACCTATCGGGTAGCTGTTTTGGCTAAAACAATTGGGTGGATGGCGATCTACACAAGAATGATTTTACTCAGAACGGTGTTGTAAATAAGTTTTACATTGATTATTTCAGGGTATTCAAGCGTGTACATTAATTATAATTTTCCTGTTAATTACATTTACCGTGCAACCCAAGCCTGCCGCCAACCTAAAAAAATACGTGCTAGCGGGTATTTTTTTCAGATTGGTTAGTCGCTATTCTTGCTTATAAAATTATTGAAAGATGAAGCAATTTTTGTGTCTGCTTAGTGCATTATGGTCCATGACCGTATTGGCTAATAACCTAAAGATTACCGATGTTTCCCACTCCGGAAATAACATTCAATTTTCCCTAAGCTGGGACAATAGTTGGAATACTACCAACAACATTAATCCGCTGTACCCCAACAACTGGGATGGTGTGTGGGTATTTATTAAATACCAAAATCAGATAGATAACTTATGGAAGCATGGCAAACTAAGTAGCAGTGCTGCTCAGCATAGTATTACCGGCGGCGGAGCTCCACTGCAGGTAGAAGCCACTACAGACAGTATGGGTGTTTTTATTCGCAGGAGTGCACCGGGTGCAGGCAATATTTCCAATGCAACCGTATCGCTCAATATGGGGCCGCTGGTAGGTACCGGTTCTTTTAATTTTAAAGTATTTGGTATGGAAGTGGTGTATGCTACGCAGGATACCTTACAGGCAGGAGATGGCCTGATAAGTGCAGCTACTTATTTCAACCCTATTACCATTACCGCTGCAAGGCAGGTGAGTGGGCTTACCGGTGGCGAGCTCTATTCTGGCAGTCCTGCTATTCCGGCTACATTTCCTATGGGCTACCAAGCCTTTTACTGTATGAAGTATGAAGCTACCAATGAGCAATGGGTAGATTTTTTGA
>JBGSNV010000264.1:0-5123 GCA_041739485.1 Chitinophagaceae bacterium | reverse complement strand
AATCCGACATATAAAAGCTAATAATTAGCAGCAATCGATGGCTGATAAGCGCCAAAAGGAGATTGTTTTCATAAATAATAATAGTTTGTAAACCCGGAGCCACCCTTGCCCGAATAATGTTTGTAAATTTGACCGCTTGCTTAAAACGATTGTCATCCATTATGGCTAAACATTGGGCAAACATCAGCTTTGCCTTTATTGTTCCGGCAGATAATTGTACCTCGTCAGTTTAGAGGCAACCTTGAATCAGAGATCCCTATGAACGGGCGAACACTCCTCTCTGTTGGCATACAAGCAGCAGGAATGAATAACAGGGATTACCTGACTTCCAGCATGCAGGTAAATAATAAAAGTAAAAAACTGAAATAAGCGGTTAAATCAAAAAAATAACGAAGCAATAAAAAAATTAAATATGAAGGAAGTTTATATCGTAAGTGCGGTTCGTACCGCTATCGGAAGTTTCGGAGGCAGTTTAAAGGATGTATCTGCTACCCAACTTGGCGCTGTTGCCATCAAGGGAGCCCTTGAAAAGGCGGGCATTGCAGGTACAGAAGTGCAGGATGTACTGATGGGCTGTGTGATTCAGGCCAACCTCGGCCAAGCACCTGCCCGGCAGGCAGCTAAATTTGCAGGACTGCCCGACAGTGTACAATGCACCACCGTCAACAAGGTATGTGCAAGCGGCATGAAAACGATTATGCAAGGAGCTCAAAGTATCCTGCTTGGTGATGCAGATGTTGTGGTAGCCGGTGGCATGGAAAACATGAGCAGTGTTCCCTTTTACGCTGAAAGCATGCGTTGGGGCCACAAATATGGCAATACCTCCTTTATAGACGGACTTGCCAAAGACGGGCTTGTGGATGTATATGATGGCAAGGCGATGGGTTGTTCCGCTGACCTCTGTGCCCGTAACGAAAATATCAGCAGGGAAGAACAGGATGCTTTTGCCATTGAAAGCTATCAGCGCAGCCAAAAAGCATGGAATGAAGGTTTGTTCGATGCAGAAGTTGTTCCGGTTAGTATTACTCAGCGCAAAGCCGACCCCGTTGTGTTTGCCAGAGATGAGGAATGCTGGAATGTTAAATTTGATAAGATCCCCGGATTGCGTCCGGCTTTTGAAAAAGAGGGCACGGTAACCGCTGCCAATGCCAGTACCATGAATGATGGAGCTGCTGCGCTTGTGCTTGTAAGCCGCGCCTATGCAGAAGCAAAAGGGCTAAAACCCATTGCCAAGATCCTGAGCTATGCAGATTCGGAACAGGCTCCTGAATTGTTTACCATGACGCCTTCTATTGCTTTACCCAAGGCAGTTGCCAAAGCAGGCCTGCAAATGAGTGATCTCGACTTTGTAGAACTCAATGAAGCCTTTAGTGTAGTAGGTGTTGCCAATACCCGTAAAATGAAACTTGATCCGGCAAAAGTAAACGTTCATGGTGGCGCGGTGTCTTTGGGTCACCCTTTAGGTTGCAGTGGTGCACGCATCATTGTTACCCTCATCCATGTATTAAAGCAACAGGGAGGAAAAATTGGTGGTGCCGGTATTTGTAATGGCGGTGGAGGAGCAAGCGCGATGGTCATTGAATTGCTGTAAAAAATTAAAATAAGCTGAAATGAAAGGATTCAATTACACCCGATTAATTATTCCAGCAGGGATTGTTTGTCTTGGTATTTACAACCTGCTTAATCCTAAGCCGGATGGTGAAATGAACACTTTTTGGTGGATCATCACTCCCTTTGCACTTCTTATCGGTATTATCAGGTTTATCATGCTTCGCAAACAGAAGGATTCTGAGGGGACTGAAGCATAAAAGTCTCTTTTAAAAAAGCAGGTTGTCTCTTTATAAGAAACAACCTGCTTTTTTATAATTTGCCTGAGGCTTTTTCAAAGAGCTGTTTGCATTATTTATGCCGCTGCTTTAATACCTCTACTACATGATTCAGTTCAAAACCCTTAGCTTGCAGCAATACAATATAGTGATACATCAGGTCGGCAGCTTCTCCCAAAAAGAGGTCGCGGTTATCATCCTTGGCTTCAATCACCAATTCCACCGCTTCTTCCCCTACTTTTTGTGCTACTTTGTTGATGCCCCTTGCAAAGAGTTTTGAAGTATAAGAGTTATCCGATGGATTTGCCTTTCGGTCGGCAATCACGCTTTCAAGATGCATTAAAAATTCGGCCGGACTTTGCTGCAAAGAGGCCTTATCTCCGTCTGATTTTGGTAAAGTTTCTCCAAAACAGGTATCCATACCGGTATGACAGGTAGGCCCGATCGGATTGGCTTTTATTAGCAATGTATCGCCATCGCAATCCACCATCATTTCCTTAAAAACAAGGAAGTGTCCGGAGCTTTCCCCTTTGGTCCAAAGCCGTTTTTTACTGCGGCTGTAAAAGGTAACGTGCCCGGTTTGACGGGTTGTTTCAAGGGCTTCCTCATTTACAAATCCCACCATCAATACAGTATTGCTTGCGTCATCCTGCACCACTGCAGGCACCAATCCGTCTGCATATTTTTTATAATCAATCTCCATATTCGTTATTTTTTTGACCCACCATTCATGTCTTTCCACTTGCGGGTCCATGCTTCATTTTTCTTTTTTTCTCTCCGTTTATTCAAGCCCGGTCCTAATTGATACAAACCATAAAAAACCGAACCGATTGCTGCGAGGATACCTACAAACCATTTCATAATTGTTGATTTTATGTAAGATACAAAAAATCATCGGCTATTAATCAATGCAACAGGCTATTCTCCCTGAACTTAGCTACCAATACACTCCTTGGTTCTTAACTGTTATCAAAGCCTGACCGGAATATTTTCCTTTCTAAGATATCCTTTCAGTTCCGGAATAGCTATTTCTCCAAAATGAAAGATACTTGCTGCCAATCCCGCATCACATCCGGTTTGCTCAAAGGCTTCCTTAAAATGCAGCATGCTTCCTGCTCCACCCGAAGCGATTACCGGAATATTGATGGCATCACAAACCGCTTTGGTAATCGCCCTGGCAAATCCTGTTTTAGCACCATCCGTATTCATACTTGTCAATAAAATTTCACCGGCACCACGCTCATAGACTTCTTTTGCCCAGGCTACCGTAAATCTTTCGGTAGGCCTTGTACCTCCGTGGGTTACCACCCTTTCCATATCTACGGTATCATTGGGTTCCATCCTTTTGGTATCAATTGCTACCACTACGAACTGACTGCCAAATTCTTCCGCCAATTCATTCACAAGTCCGGGGTTTCGTACGGCACTCGAATTGACGGATACTTTATCCGCTCCGGCTTCGAGTAACAACCGCGCATCGGCTACCGAACTGATTCCGCCACCTACGGTAAACGGTATATTTATATGCCGCGCAATATCGTATACCAAAGAAGCAAAAGTCTTCCGGTCTTCGTTGGTTGCGGTGATGTCGAGAAATACGAGTTCATCAGCGCCTTCCACCACATATCGCTGTGCGAGTTCTATGGGATCGCCGGCATCCCGAATATTTTCAAAATTGATCCCTTTTACGGTTCTGCCATTTTTGATATCTAAACAGGGTATTATACGTTTGGTGAGCATGTTTGTAATTTTTTTAAGCGGTTAAAGCAGCCAATGCTTTTAGCGAAATATGACCTTCATAAATGGCTTTGCCAATGATAGAGCCATGCATACCAATCTCTTTCATTTCTACTACATCTGCCATGTGGCGAATACCTCCGCTTGCCAGCAATTGCATGCCGGGTTCCGCTTTCAAAAGATTTTTATATAAATCGGTAGAAGGACCTTGCATCATCCCATCTTTAGCAATATCGGTACAAAAAAACTGCGTCACACCTTTTGCCCGGTATTGATTTAAAAAGGCATAGATATTCACTTCGGTCTCTTCGGTCCAGCCATGAATGGCAATGTTTTCACCCTTAACATCGGCACCAAGTAAAAACTTTTCTGCTCCATAACTCAACAAGAGCATTTCGAACAATACGGCATCTTTTACGGCCATACTTCCTACTGTTGCGAGGGCAGCACCGCTTTCAAAAACAATTGATACATCTTCCACCGATTTGATGCCACCACCAAAATCTATGATCAGGCCGGTTTTAGAAGCAATCGTCTCCAGTACTTTCCAGTTAGTCACTTTACCTGCTTTCGCACCATCAAGGTCCACAAGGTGTAAACGGCGAATACCAGCATCTTCAAACTCCAAAGCCACTTCAAGCGGATGCTCGTTGTAAATTTTTTTCTGACTGTAATCGCCCTTGGTTAATCGTACACATTTTCCGTCAATGATATCAATAGCGGGAACCGGAATAAAAGACATATTATTTTTTTTAATCGTATTAAAATCAAAGGGACAAAAAATTCTTCAGAATAATTTCTCCAACCGCAGCACTTTTTTCAGGATGAAACTGAACGCCGTAAAAATTATCCCGATGCAAGGCACTGCTGAACGGCAACCCGTAGGTCGTTGTGGCAATCGTTTCGCTGCTTATTTCGGCATAATAGCTATGTACAAAATAGCAAAAAGCCGATTCGGGCAACCCCTGCAGCAAGGGACTTTTCAAGTCATCCAGCCGGTTCCAGCCCATATGCGGTATTTTAATGGGTTGCTGTTCCAAACCCGTATCAGCAAACTTTTTTACAGCAATATCAAATAAACCCAAACAAGGGGTATCATTTTCCTCGCTATGCCGGCACATCAGTTGCATGCCAAGGCAAATACCCAGAAAAGGTTGCTTCAGCGAACGAATCACATAATCAAGTCCTCTCTCTTTCAGATAAGGCATTGCACTGTTGGCGGCACCTACACCCGGGAAAATAACATGAGAGGCCTTTTGTATGGCTTCCACATCATCGGTTAGCTGTCCTTCAACACCCAGTCTTTCGAGGGCAAACAATACCGAGCGAATATTGCCTGCATTGTATTTTATAATCGCTACATCCATATTGGTTGGTCTCCTTTTCTTTTACAAAACACCCTTGGTACTCGGCAATTCCATTTTCATAGGATTGCGTTTTACCGCCATCTTGATGGCTTTAGCAAAGGCCTTAAAAATAGCTTCTATCTTATGATGTTCATTGTCGCCTTCCGCCTTGATGTTCAGATTGCATTTAGCCGCATCAGAAAAGGATTTGAAA
>JBGSNV010000220.1:0-6982 GCA_041739485.1 Chitinophagaceae bacterium | reverse complement strand
ATGGATTTTTCGCTGTTTCAAGTACTTTATCCCATTCCTCTGTTGCAGTGAATACCCGGCTGATGGAGGCATTTATCAACAACTCATCTACAGGTTCCCCATTTTTTAAACCCCGGATCCAATGTGCATACAAACCATCCTGCTCGTCAAAAGCATCGGTCCCTCCCCGGTTTGTGGACTTTACTACCACAATACGGCCATTGAAAACGCCTTGTTTGTTAGCCTGATCAATAAAGTAATCAGGAAGCCCACGCAACAATACGCCGGTACCAAACTGAAGCACTCTTTCGGGTAGATTAAAAATGGCTTCCACAGAAACCTTTGTCTCTGCGGAATGCATGATTTCAGCATTTAATTTTGTAAGTCTTTCCATGAGCTCTATCTACAGATAATATCATTTTGCCTTATCCTACCCGCAGGGTATTTGTCTGTTTACATCCGATCCTTGTTCTGTACATCTGTATTTTATCGGTACACCTCAGAAAGAATCCTCCAAATGGCATCACTTTTCAAAATTACCCAATATATCCTGCCTGCAGCATCCGTTACCGTAAAATTCTACGCAAACGTTCCCAAAGTCTTTCCTTTAGGAAACCATGGAAAGATGGCAAAATTTTTGCCGTCTGAATAGGTACAAGCCACTTTAGCACAAAGGATTATCTTTACCCCTAACTATTGCTATTGTCATGAAATTTGAGGCTACCACCATAAAAGATATTGCGAAAGCCCTCAATTTATCCACTTCTACAGTGTCCCGTGCGCTAAAGGATAGCCATGAAATAAGTAAAGAAACCAAGGATCGGGTTCAGGCATGTGCTAGGGAGATGCATTACAAGCCCAATCCGCTTGCCATTGGACTAAAATCCCGGAAAACCCGCTCCATCGGAGTCATTGTCAGCGAAATTGCCAACCCTTTTTTTAGTCAGATAATTGATGGCATTGAATCGATTGCTTATAATAAAGGCTACAATATTGTTATAGCCCAAACCCGTGAATCTTATCAACGCGAATTAGCAGATTTACAATTTTTAGCCTCCCGATCTATTGATGGTTTGCTTGTGAGTGTAAGTATCGAGACCAATGATTTTTCCCATTTTCGCCAGTTTCAAAACAAAGGCCTCCCTACCGTATTCTTCGACCGGACCGCCACCGAAGTAGATACTCATGCCGTAATGCTCGACAATGCGAAGGGAACTTATGATGCTACACAACATCTGATAGCAATGGGCTATAAAAACATTGCCGCTATATGCAGCGCTCCTTTTTTAACCACTATGCAGGATAGACTGGCCGGATACCGTAAAGCACTGCAGGAAAATTCTGTAGCTGAACGCTCAGATAATATATTGTACTGCACACATGCCGGAACGGAGGAAGAAGAAATAAAAACCGGGCTTGAAAAGATGCTCACTGATAAAAAAACACCGGATGCGCTCCTTTGCCTGAGTGATAAAATCACCACAGGATGTTTGCGGGTGCTGAAAGCCAAAGGCATCAAAGTACCCGATGAAATGGGTCTTGTCGGTTTTTTAAATAACGATTTAGCCTCGCTGATGAATCCCCCCCTCACTGTCATCCGCCAACCTGCTTTTGAAATGGGAAAAGCCGCTATAGAACTGCTGCTTCAATTGATTGATAGCAAAAGACCGGTTGTTGAATTTGAAAAAAGGATGTTACTACCCGAGTTGATCGTTCGGGAATCGAGCCGGAAAAAGCCGGAAGCCAAATAATGAGGGCAGGCTATGAAGGCAGGCTTCTTCAGGTTTAAAGTTCTTTTAAAAATGAGTTTGCAGATAGCAAAAGCGAACAGGATACACTTTGTTTCTTTATGCAGAACAGGTGTTTAACACAACACCTGTCCGGGAAAGCAAACAATATAGAAGACTATTCAACCCCAACCACCGTACTGCGTTTTTCAAGCAATAAAGTGTCGCGCCAAATCCCATGCATGCGACCTGCTTTTTCACGCAATCCCACTACGCCGAACCCGACATTTCCCTAAAACCGGATTTTATACCGGGTACTATCAGATTCATAATGATTGATTTAAAAGGCTCTCCCACCCCATACAGTCAGCTAACCCTCGTTTTTTTTAAAAAAGGGTACCAATTGGCAAAGCCAGGATTTTACTATAAATGATTTTCCTGTTTTTCCATTTTACAAAAACAGAACCGCCGCGTTAACAACATCCCGATCCGGGTTCGCAGCAATCAGGCTTCTCTACCGGCTTTTCGGCATAGACCGTAATGCTGAAAATACCGGTATGACCGATACGGAAATCCTGAAGTGATGCCGCATCGAGATAATTGCTCAGGATATCATCCGGAATATGAATGGCCTTTTCTTTCTGTATCCGGATATTTCCAAATCCATTGGCCTCAATCAATTCCATATACACCTCTTTTTGTATAGCACCTGATACACAACCGGCATACATTTCAGCATCCTGCCGCAATGCCTCGGGTAGGTTGCCTACCAATACCACATCCGATATACTGAAATGACCACCGGGTTTCAATACCCTGAAAATCTCTTTAAAAACGCCATCCTTATTCGGAACAAGATTCAATACACAATTGCTTACAATGACGTCGGCTGTATGGGAGGTCACCGGCATTTTTTCGATATCGCCCTGCCGGAACTCCACATTATTGAATCCCCTCTTTTCAGCGTTTTGCCTTGCCTTATCAATCATTGCCGGGGTAAAATCAATCCCGATCACCTTACCGGCTGCACCGGTTTCAGATCTTGCCACAAAACAATCGTTGCCGGCACCACTGCCAAGGTCAATGACAACATCTCCCTTCTTTATTTTTGCAAATTGCGTAGGGAGCCCGCAACCCAAACCAAGATCAGCTTCCGGGTTATAGCCTTCAAGATTGGTATAATCATCACTCATGATATTGTACACTTCCGTTGAGCATCCCCCGGCTCCGCAGCAGGAGGATTGATTGGTTTCCTTGTCCTGCAGTGCAATTTCACTATACTTCTGCCGGACGATTTCTTTCAATTGATTTTCTGTTTGCATGATTATTATTTAAAATGTTTTATCGTAAAATACCGATAGATTTTGGGAAAAAAATATCAGCAACAAAGCGAGGCTGTCGATTTTATACCGGAAAACATATCCTGGAAAACCTGTTGAGCGAGTTGCCATTCCTTTTCGTCGATACAATAACAAACCCTTACCCCTTCAATATCCCCCTTAATCAGGCCCGCTGCCTTTAATTCCTTTAAATGCTGCGAAACGGTGCTTTGAGATAAAGGCAACTCCTCCACAATATCTCCGCATACACAGGCTTGCTTTTTGAGTAAAAGTTTTAATATGGCCACTCTTGCCGGATGCGATAATGCTTTGGCATATTTGGCTACGCGGTTGTCTTTTACTGAAAACTCCTCTGATTTTGTTGCGCCCATACTTCTTATTTCAATCGCAATATTACGATTAAAATAGAAATCAGCCTGATTTTCTTTTTCTGTATTCCAAAATGACGGGGACTTTTGTGGAAAGGAGCTGCGGCTTTCATTTTTACATATCAAAGGAATGGCATTTCAGTTCCCAAGCAAAGCGTCAAAGGAACTATGTAAGAAGTTAGAAATCGTTGGCGGCAACCTCAACCGGATGGACTATGATCTGATGTCCCTGATTTGGCATTTGTACACAGGTAAAATCAATTGAACTAATTTCCTCTGAAAGCCGCATCTGTCGTTTTCCTCGCCAAATCTTCCAGATCAATCCCTACAAGTTCTTTCGTTGCTTTCAAGGATTTTTCCGCCAGCGCATTTGGTAATTTATTGTAGCCCCAATAGGCCCCCAGAATAGCCCCCGTGATAGCTGCTACCGTGTCATTGTCCCGCCCATAATTCACCACAAACTCCATGGTCTTTTGAAAATCTCCTTCGGAGTACTCCAATGCCATCAGGTTGATGAAATGAATTTCACCTGCATGAAAAGGGATATCCTGTAGCCTTTCATCCATCAACTCATAGGCTCTGGACAACTGCGCAAAATCAAGTGGAGTTCCTTTGAAATTTCTAGGTAGCCGTAAACCTGCATCAACATCCTTTGCATTCAGTTGCTTTGCTTTGTAAACTATTTCCTTTGTTGCTGTATAGCTGGAATAGGCAAGGCGGCCAATCAGTCTGCTATTAAAATACCTGAGTGGATCCACTTCTCTGGTAATCAATGCAATTTGATCCGGTTTTACGCCAGGCTCCATGGCTTTGGCTACATAGGCGGCTGTGAGCCCGGTAATATCCCGTGCATAGCCGTGATCAAAGATGCCCAATCGATACGCTTCTGTATATGCTTTATCGGGCTGACCGGGAAAAAATCCACCAATCGAGGGAGCATAGAGCATCCCGGCACAAGCCATCTCACCGCCGTAAAAACGGCTAAGGGCATAACTGTATCCATTCAAGTCATTTTCAATATAGGGCTTGGCCACCTTCGCCCACTCCTGCAGCCAGGTCATGTGCATAAGCTGTCGTTCCATCGACTCGGGACCAAAAGCCTCCACTTTCTTTACCTTATCCATTTCAGCCTTGTAAAGGCTGATGATTGTCGTCGCAAACGCTTTGTCATCAAGTGAGTCGGCGCCTTTTTGGCTGGTCAGGTAATTTCCTGTCAACAATTTCCAACGGGTATCGTCAGTAGTGCCACCTGCTGCCAGGTTATCTTCCCATGGGCCTTCGGGTGAACCTTCCCGGGTCAGAGCATCCAAACTATCAACAAACCCAATCTGTGTTTGGATGGCACTTCGGTGCCACATCTCTGTAGGAGCGCCCATGGCGTCACCAATGGCCGAGCCCACCAGCATGCCAAGCACCTTGTCGTAGTAGGCTTCTTTGCTTAATGTGGCGGGCCAATCGGTGGATACTGCCTGAGAAGGGGCCCCGGGACCCGGGAAAGTGATGGCTTGGTTTTCCTGCTGTGGCTGGCAAGCCGACAAGCCCCCCAAAATGACTATTCCAACAAAAGTGAGCGAATCTTTGATGCTATGCATTTGATAATATTTTTCCTGAAGCAGAAGTTAGCAACTCTTCCTTCTCTTCCAATGACAAATCCAAAGGTAGTTGGGCAAGTCCAATCACCCGCCTGACAATTTCCATACCTTCGATTTGCTCAGTAAGTTGACGGTTGGCAGATCCACCATATTGTACCAACACTTGTTCAATATCTTCAACCGGCTGCTGTGCCATGCGCAAATGGGCCAGCATGACGCCTAAATCATACTCTGCAGGGCCAAAAAAACAAAACTCAGGATCTATTACTTTAAAGCCCGAAGCCACCCGAAGCCAGCTTCCCGGATAGTAGTCGCCATGAAGAAGGGTGGGGCCACTGCCCAGGTAAGTGTTTCCCAATTGCTCTAAAGCCTTTTTAAGTTTCCTGTCTGTTTTGTACACCAAGGCAAGCTCCTGAAGACCGGGCTGAATAGTATCGAGGTCAAATCCATTGTCTTCCATGTACGGGTAGACGAAAAGATGCTCATGGTTCAATTTTCGAAGAGCCAAATTGGTTGGAAATCCGGCCGATGCTTCTTTGTCGAAAGAAGTAGTGTGAAGCACTTTAAGAAATTCGACCGCTGCTTCCAGTTCTTCGGAAGTCATATTTGATTCTTTCTTATAAACAAAAGTGTAGTCAGCGCCTTTACCCAGATCTTCAAGCAATAAAATATGCTCCATGCCATCGTATCCCAGCACCTTTGGCATGTATTTACTCAGGCCTATGATAGGCATTGTCAATTTATAAAACTCGCTTTCAACACCAATCCTTTCAATGGGCGCCGGTATTTGAGGATACTTATTGACAAAGGATCGTGACTGTTTCAGAATCAGGTTTTTGGTATCCCCTATCACCCGCACTACTACATTCATATTTCCTTCTCCAGGTTTTTCAAGTCCCAGCACCTTCTCATGCGTCTCCATCCAGTTTTTATCCTGCAAATACCGGAGCATGGCACTTTTTGAAATATCAAGGGATAATTCCATTTGGTTGACGGTTTTAATTAATTATAACTTATAATCACAAAAGACTATTTGTAAGAAAAAATGTTTTATCAAAACAAACAAAGAGTTCCGATACCTTGATTTCCGCTATCCCTGCGTTTAATATCATCTTGTAAAACGGCCTTGTTCATTTAGATAAGTCAAAAAAAACTTCCCTTTATTTATCGGCCAGGGAAAACAAAAATGTATTCCATTCACTATAGATACGTGCCACTCACTAAAAATATAAATAACAATAGTAATTCATTTTCAAGGGAAATAATATTATTATATGCTGGATTTTCAGTGGATGATGTAGCGGACATCTCTGTTCAAAAAATAAGCCACAAGTTTAGAAAAAGCACAAACAGAAATACGGGAAAATACGCCCTACGGTTTTATTTTAAATAAAAATCAACTATTTGGGGTAGCTGATTAGCGCTGATATTCTTGGAAAAAATAAGCTTGTTTTTATCCAACACATATATAGTCGGCGTATTTTTAATATTATATTATCGAAAAAAAAATTGGGTTGCAAACCCGACTACATAATTGTTGAAAAGACAGTCATTTCCGGCTTCTGAAGAAGCTCTTTGCAAGCACTGAGAAAAAATAATGCTTGCATTTTTCATGCAACCCCAAAGGATTTCATCCCGGAAATGATTATGACTTGCGCATCATGCTGATGGAAAACCCGCCAAGCAATAAAATGATGGCCCCCATGAGCACCCACAACCAACCTTTATTTTTAAAAAGTGGCTCACTTCCTTTCTCTGCTTCCTTGGGCATGTATTGCTCTGCACCCAATATTAATAAGGCAGGCGCTTCCGGGATCTTGCTTACAAATCGATCAAGGTCGTAAACCGGTGACATTGCCAAAGGATTTCCATAGGTTAAATAATAAGTAAATCCAGGTTCAAAACGGGCTACCAATTCAAAATAGTATCCGAGAACTTCTACACCTTCGATATTAAGTGGTTGATTATCCTGATTG
>JBGSNV010000183.1:0-6873 GCA_041739485.1 Chitinophagaceae bacterium | reverse complement strand
GTATGGAGGTTTTGCTGCCATACCATACCATAGTACCCTTTTGAAAAGTATTATGTTTTGCGCCACCTACACCCGGAGTGTTGCTTTCGTCACTTGTAGGAAAACCCAGATTGCTGAGCGGTCCGTTCATTGCCTTATATTCTGCAAGCAGGTCTCCATGCACTTCAAAGGCACCGGTGCTACCACTCCAATAAATCACACTGCCCTCAAATTCACTCATTTTACCTATAACAGAAGAGCCGTTTTTAATATCAGTTTCATCGCTTACGGGGAAGCCCCACTTTCCGGTAGCCCCTGTAGCCAGATACTTATTCAGAATGGAACCATGTACTTCAAAGGCACGTCCCACATTGTTTTTATGGTAAAGTCTTGCCCGTTGAAAGCTTTGCTGCCGGCCCCCCGATATGGTTTGCATTTCCCCATTGGGCAATCCAATCCATTTAAATTCTCCATGGCCTTCGTAATCCAGATACATTTGACCGGTAACCGCTCTTGCCCCCGTTCCTCCACTCCAATAGATACCTCCTTTCTGGAATAGATTTTTCCTGGCACCCGATACCCCGGCATGGATTTCGTCACTGATGAGATATCCGAGTTCTGACTTTCTTGTAAAGTTTGTGTAATAGGTCCAGATTGTTCCATGCATTTCAAAGGCAGTACCGATAGACGGACTATACATAATAAGGCCAGCCTGATACTCCTGAATATAGCCATTGCTTGAACCATTGAAGTAATATTTTTTGGTTCGGGCACCAAGGTTCAGGGTCTTTTTGATGCTGTTGTTTTTATAGCTGATGAACCATTCTGCCTGACTTCTTCTTTCGTCCAATTGCGTTTCAAGTGCCAAAGGAATCCCGCTGTACCATTGAAAACAGGCAATATCCCCATTGAAACGGTTGCGGTTGCCATCTACCCAGGTGCCAATAAAAAAATCTTTTTTTCCTGCATTGATATTAATCTGGCCACTGGGAAAGGCATGCACACTCACGATATTTCCATCAATAAACAGACCAAGAGTGTCCATATCGTACACAAGATCTGCTACATACCAGGTGCCGGTGTTGAGGGTCATAAAGAATTCTGTATCTGTTCCGCTCCAGCCGTGTGCAACCGGTGCACAGGAAACCTGTAGCTGGAATTGATTGCCACCGGCTCCTTTTTTATCCAGGAAAATGGAGAAAGGTAGTTGGGTGCTTTCCACCAGATTTTGCCGACCCAATACCGGACCATCTGCTTTAAATATGATGCGGATACAAAACTGTTTGGCATTTACCGGGGCATTTCCCATACCCGCTTTCATACGTCCTCCGCTTCCCATTGAGATACTTTTAGGAAAGGTGCCGGCTATCGTTTCGCCCGGCCCCGGTGCTTCGGTACATCCGGTTATTTGTAGAGGAATACTTCCATCCGGATTGGATACCTGCATACTTTTAAATGCAAAATCAACAAGGATTTTTTCCATGACAATCGTTTTAAGTTTTAAAAAAATAAGGCAGCACTAATGTACTCTTTTAATAAGGCATATGCAAGTGGGTTGAATACCCTTTTTTTTCGGGTATTTTTACCGATACCGAACGCAGGATGGTTGCTTGCTGTATTTGAGGTATTTTTGCCCGCATTCATTCTTACATATATGTTGACTTTGTATCGGGTTCTCAGTTATTTGCTTTTGCCATTTGCTCTTTTTTTAAGTTTTATGGCGGCTTTACTTTTATTAACTGCTTTTGGTAATATTTCTGCCTTGCTACCGCTGTTTATTGTCGGAGCTACCGTTATTTATCTTTTTTCAAGCCTCTCCTTTATTCATAGGGGGGTATTACCAAACATGCCTGTAAAAGCAAGCATGAAAGACTGGATTCGCGTCAATGCATTTGTAACCCTTTTTTTTGGTGCGTCCTTTGTTTTTCAGGGGATTTACCTGCGGGGAAATGAAGCCTTTATGGAAGAGGTACAACGGCAAATGGCCTCAATGTCAAAGCAAATAGGACCTGAGGCTATGGCTAAAATCAATCTCAAAACCCTTATTGCCACAGTATTGAATGTGATACTTATTATTGGAAGTCTTTTAGTAGCTCATGTTTTGATTGGGTTGGCATTTTTGAAGAAGTATGCTCATTTATTTTCAGGAGGCAGCAACCCCTAAGCGATCTGTCGTGCAAATTTTTCAGAAAAAATCATTATCCTTTTTTTATTCGGGTAAGGAAGAAATAATGTATTTTAGACCATAGAAAGAGGAGTCAGAAGGACAAAAGATGGTAATTTTCGTATATTGATTTTTATTATGTTTGTTTTTATTGATTTTTTCCTCATATTTGAAAGTAATCCGATTTCTTACTTTTCATTTATACCAGAATTCTATGTCTTTAATTAACTCGATGACTGATTTTAAAGGATGGGACGAGATGTTCACCTTTGACGGGGTGCGGGATCGGTATAAGCAGGTCTTCGATTCTTTGCTCAGTTTGCCTGTAGAAATTCTGAATCAGAAGGATCTTCAAGCGGCCGATTTCTTCATGAATCAGGGAATTACTTTTACTGTTTATGCCGATAACAAGGGCATAGAGCGCATTTTTCCTTTTGATATTATCCCAAGAATTATTACCCATGATGAGTGGCAACATATTTCGGATGGGATCAAACAAAGGCTGAAAGCATTGAATATGTTTTTGGCAGATATATATTTTTCCCAGAATATCATCCGGGATGGCGTGGTTCCTGCCAGTCTGATTTCCACCTGTCCGCATTTTTTAAAAGAAGTTGTTGGAGTTCGGGTGCCGCATGATATTTATGTTCACATTGCGGGGATCGATCTGATTCGCGGGGCTGATGGAGTTTTTTATGTACTTGAAGATAACCTGCGGACACCAAGCGGGGTTAGTTATATGCTCGAAAACAGGGAGGTTACCAAACGTATTTTCCCTGAAATGCTTTCGGCCAATCAGGTGAAAATGATCAATACGTATCCACTTGAACTGAATAATATTCTGGCTTCATTATCACCACGAGCCGTAGATCAGCCCAATGTAGTTATCCTCACGCCGGGTATTTATAATTCGGCCTATTACGAGCATACCTTTTTGGCAAGGCAAATGGGTATTCCTTTGGTGGAGGGGCGCGACCTTGTGATTGAAAATAATAAAGTGTATATGAAGACCACCTCCGGATTACAGCAGGTAGATGTGGTGTACCGTCGTATTGACGATGAATTTATGGACCCAACTGTATTTCGTTCTGATAGTTTGCTGGGAGTACCCGGTATTATGAGTGCCTATCGTAAAGGCAATGTAGCCTTGGTAAATGCGGTAGGAAATGGCGTTGCCGACGATAAAGCGGTTTATGCTTACGTTCCGGATATGATTAAATATTATCTGAACGAAACCCCGATTTTACCCAATGTACCTACCTACCGGATGGAAAAGGAAGATGAGCGGGAACATGTACTTGCTAACCTCGAAAATATGGTGGTAAAGCAAACCAATCAAAGTGGGGGCTATGGTATGGTGATGGGCAATAAAGCCACCGAAGAAGAACTGGACAATGTAAAGATCAGTATCGTTGGCAATCCACGGAACTACATCGCTCAGCCCATCATTCAATTGAGTACGGTGCCCTGTTTGGTAGATGGCAAACTGGTGCCCCGACACGTTGATCTCAGGCCTTATGCACTTTGTGGTCCCGATGGTATAAAAATTGTTCCAGGTGGGTTAACCAGGGTGGCTTTGCGTGAAGGATCATTGATTGTGAACTCTTCACAGGGCGGGGGTAGTAAGGATACATGGGTCATCAATGGTGCTTCTTAATGGTTATCCATTGCTCTATTACAATAACAGTTTTCATTGGAAAACCACATCCTGTTTTATCAAAAAAATAAATTTTCATCTGCCGATTAAAATATTTTTTTATGTCGATGTTGAGTAGAATTGCAGATAGTCTTTTTTGGCTGCACCGGTATATGGAAAGAACGGACGGACTTATCCTCACGCTTCGCAATACCTATATTTTATCTTTTGATAAAGACCTTTATGGCACTACCGGGTACCATCCCTTACTGGATGCTTTTACCATGACCGAGGATGAAAAAATGGACGAACTGGAACAAGATGTGCCACAGCTTTTGCAATATGTAGTATCCGATGCTTCCAACCCCAATTCCATGCGCTCCCTCATCAGCAAAGCCCGCGAAAATGCCCGGGGGTCTCAGGATAAAATTACCAAGGAGTTGTGGGAACAGGTAAATGGGATGTATCATTTTCTCAGGGCAGAAGACATTAATAAAAAGCTTTCGGAAACAGAAGCTTTGTCTACCATTGATTATTTACAAAGTCAGTGTTTGCTGTACAATGGCATTGTGGACAGCACCATGCCAAGGGGTATTGGCTGGAGTTTTATGAACATCGGCAAATATTTAGAGCGTTGTTTGCAAACGGTAAATCTTACCGATAGTTACTACAAGGCTATTGATTATAATCTCGACGGACCCGAAGATCTTTTATACTGGCGAAGGCTGCTGTTGTCTTTATCTGGCTATGAGTTGTATCTCAAATCGAACCGGGGAAGTGCACATTCAAAGCAAATTCTTGTACAGGTGGTGGTTAATCCTCATTTCCCGAGATCGATTCTGTACAGCCTGCTTCGTATTGAAAAATACCTGAGTGATGTTACCAAAGACAATCCTTTGCCGGAAGTGGTAGCGCTGCAAAGACAATTCGGAAGACTGCGTAGCTTGGTGGAGTATACCGATGTAAATAGTCTTACCCGGGAGAATCTGAAGCAGCAGTTACAAAGCATTCGCGAACAGACCTGGAGTTTTTCGGCTGAATTGAGTAAGTTGTTTTTCTCGAACAGTTAAATTCGTGGACCTATGCAAAAGGATGAAATAGGGAGTCTTACCTGAGCGGTTTTTGCACCGTCTTGTATACACTTAGCACTACAGCTAAAAGGAAAAGGAGAAATCTATAAATATCGCAAATTCTTTTCCATTTTTCAATGGCTCAAAAGCAAAGGGAAATACTTTCCCGAAAGGATTTTCCCGAAAAATATAGTTTGTAAGTAATATGATTTATTTGGCTAATCGGGACAGTTGAAACCAAAACTCCTCAATTTTTAGAATTGCATTGATAAATTCATTCATATCAATGGGTTTGGTTACATAACTATTCGCATGGTTTTCATAAGCCTGATGAATATCTTTTTTATGAGAAGAAGTAGTGAGCATAATCACAGGAATTTTTTTCAATAAAGGTTCTTCCTTTATTATCTTCAGTACTTCATGACCGCTGTATACAGGAATGTTGATGTCGAGTAAAATCAAATCAGGTCTCTTGGCATTGACAAAGTTTTCACGTTGAAATACAAAATTCAACGCTTCCATACCATTTCTTGCCACACTGATATTCGTTTTTATTTTACTTTCTTCGAAGGCATCCATTGTAAGCAGGATATCTCCTTCATTGTCTTCCACCAACAAAATATGCACGGGTTCTAACGCCATAGCTTTATACTATTTTAGTATTTCAAAATGAAAAGTACTACCTTTTCCTAATTCACTATCAACCCAAATTTCACCACCGTGAATTTCGGCAATTTTTTTACATACAGAAAGCCCTATTCCACTATTGTCACTTCTTTTTTCTATTCTGTTGAAAATCTTAAATATTTCCTTTTGTCTGTCTTCAACAATCCCGATTCCATTATCTGAAATTTCGAATTTAATCTTTCCATCGCTTCTTAACAGGTAGAACAAGCCGGTACCCAATCCCTTATTTCCCGGCTTTGTTTATTTTTCTCTATAATTTTAGGAATTACCGTTTTCCTGATAGCTTCAAAGGCATCTTTGTCTCTGAAAAAGCGGGTAACGCCAATCAGCAATTCTTTGGCAAGAAGCCGGGCTTCTGTTTGACTGTCTGTAATAAATGTTTGATACTCATCCAGCGTGTGGATGCCGGTAATGCTTAACCTTCGAAGGATTCTTCGTTGTACTGTAGAAAATTTATATCCTGTAAAATCTATCCCGGCATGCAGCTTTACCTGCACAAGTATTTGTACCAGCTTTTTTTTGATGAAGTTGTCTTCGCTTTCATTTAATGCCTTCGCCCCTTTAAAGAAGCGGATCAATTCATCTGCCATGTCTGCTACCTGCAGTACTTTATCTACTGAACCTGTAAGAATGGCATTATTTGGCATTCCATTAAATATGGCTTTTCCGGGTTCCTGAGATAGGACAGGGCTCCCTTTCTCTTTGATAAATTTTATGCCTTCTGCTCCGTCACTCCCTGTTCCGGATAATATAATACAGGCGGCCATCATTTGAGAATTTTCTGCAAGCGAAGCAAAAAAAGTACTGATAGGAAAGGAAAGCCGGTTTTCAGTTTTTTCCTTTAGAAGAAAATGGCTATTCACTAATTCTACTACTTCTTTAGGAGGATTGAGATAGATATGATTTGGTAATATCTCCAATCCATTGCTGATGATCTTTTTTGGGATTTTGGTATGCCGGGAAAGCAATTCATCCATTAAGCTTTTATGACTGGGCGCTAAATGTTGAAAAACTACAAAGGCAAATCCTGTATTTACAGGCATTTTACCGAATAATTCTTCCAAAGGCTCAAGGCCTCCTGCCGATGCACCGATGCCTATTATAGGGAGTTTTTCTTCCATTTTTTGAATCTGCAAAATTTACCCTTTACTTATTGTAAAATAAAACGAACTTCCATTTCCCGGGGCTGATTCTAACCAAATACGACCTCCCCAGGATTCTATATGTTTTTTAGCAATCGGTAACCCAATGCCGGTTCCTTCATAATCTTCCTTATTATGAAGTCGCTGAAAGATGATGAATATTTTATCAAAAAATTCAGGATCGATGCCAATTCC
>JBGSNV010000164.1:0-12920 GCA_041739485.1 Chitinophagaceae bacterium | reverse complement strand
AGATCGCATAAAGTCCTTTAAATAATAAATCGCGGTCGGCAAATATCAGTGATTTAAGGTGTGGTGCCAAATACACACTATCCCCTCCGGTTAAAAGCACGTTAAATGCCTTGTATTTCCCTCGGTATGCGTCAATAAAACCCTCTATTTCGTAGGCCATCCCAAGCACCACCCCACTTTGAATATTTGTTTTTGTATCGTATCCAATCAGTGGTACGTTCCAGTCGGGGGCTACAATCGGCAATTTTGCCGTGTAATTGTTCAAAGCCTTCATACGCATATACATACCGGGACTAATGCCACCTCCCATAAATTCGTTGCGCACATTCATAAAATTATAGGTTACCGCCGTTCCTAAACCAATAATCAGGTTGTTTTGGTTGGGATACATCATGACTGCCGCGGCACAAAGCGCCAATCGGTCTGCACCAATTGTGGAGGGTTTACCTACCGGAGTTGAAAAACTCAGTTTGCTTATTCCGGCTTCCAAAAGGTGAAACCGGGTTTTTTCGGCTAAAATCTCCGTAACCTCAGGCGGATGATTGATGACAGAAGATAAAATGGAACGATCCGGATGATGGGTATCCAGCATTTGATGCAAAGAACCCGACAAATCGGAGGAGAACGGCAGGACCTCAATTAATTGATTTCCCCGAAAAAAAGCCGCCTTCTGAAGGGTATTACCAAAATCAATACAAAGTGTGGTTTGCAACAGGCTAAAATTTTGTGGTGGAGTCGTTCGGCAACAAACCTATGCCAAAAATGGAGAGTAACAAAAAAGGAGGAATTTTCCTTTATAAAGCGCAAAAAGAAGGCCCTTGTGGAAACAAGGGCCGAAACCAAAACTAACTGCTTATGAGAAAAAGTTTGATAAATATCGTTTAGTAAATATAAGACGCTTTTCTTTAAATAAAGTATACAATTAAAATGTTAAAAGATCTGTAATCAAATATAATAACTTAAAAGAGCATTGTTTTATTGTTCTGTTACAAAGATGACTCGATTTTTATTGTCTTTTTTATTCTATAACTCTGCTTAACGGTGATTTAACAGCAAAAAGAAACATCCTATCTTTTCCTTAACAAAACAAGGTGATAAAGCTATTTTCCAAAGAACCCTTTTACAAGATTTCCAATCATATCATTGCCACCTGAGGTTTTTTTACCTCCTCCGGTAAATTGCGAAATAATGTCGGAAAGACCGCCACCACCATTTTGTCCACCTCCTGTAAATTGACCAATGAGCGAACCAATATCTAAACCACCACTACCATTACCGCCCTTACCACCTCCTATTAATCCACCAATTAATCCTTCAAGGTTAAAGGCATTATCCTGTTCGGCAGGACTATTGGTTCTTTTAACCAACTTACTGATGATAATAGGGATCATAGTAGAGGCAAGACCTGCTACAACATTTTTGCTCAGCCCGAGTTTTTGCTGCGCATTATCCATAAATCCACTTTGTATATCCTGTGCTACCGGACTCGACATAATTTCTGCGGAGCTATTCGATTTAAACATGGAAAGCACTTCTTCTCCCCGACCGGAAGCAATCGCTTGTTGCAGGGTAGCAAGCACAGATTCTGAGGCCGTAGCCATGACGGTATCGTTCTGTTCATTAGGGATCAGGCTATTGTCTACTACCTGTTCTTTACCAATTTCTTTAATCATGGCGAGCAACTGATCAAGCATATCGTTGTATTTATGCGGAAAACTACTGCATTCCTTTTTTAAATCCAACGATTTTCCGGGAAAATTTGTAAGAAACCAGCAAAAAACCCGACATTAATTCATATTGGCCATTTTCTCCGCATTTTCTGCCATTTGCAACTGATCGATAAATTCATCGATCTCGCCACTAATAACCGCATCGAGGTTGTATACGGTCAGGTTGATCCGATGATCAGTAACCCGGCCCTGCGGAAAATTATAGGTTCTGATTTTGGCACTACGGTCTCCGGTACTAACGAGTGTTTTCCGCTGCCTCGAAATCGCTTCTTCGTGCTTACGTACTTCTTCCTCATACAATTTTGTGCGAAGCATCATCATAGCTTTTTCGCGGTTGGCAAGCTGTGAGCGCTCTGTTTGGCAAACAACCACCACACCCGTAGGAAGGTGTGTAAGTAAAACCTTGGTTTCTACCTTATTTACATTCTGCCCGCCGGCACCCCCACTTCTTGCCGTTTCCATCTTTACATCAGCGGGATTTAGTTCAAAGTCTACTTCTTCGGCCTCGGGCATCACCGCCACTGTGGCAGCAGAGGTGTGAACCCGGCCCTGTGTTTCGGTGCTTGGTACCCGCTGCACCCGGTGTACCCCACTTTCAAATTTCAGGGTACCATATACATCTTCACCCACCACTTCTACCACAACTTCCTTGTAGCCGCCAACCGTACCTTCACTTTCGCTGATGATACTTGTTTTCCAGCCTTTTTTACCACAATAGCGCAGGTACATATCTAACAGATCTCCGGCAAAAAGACTCGCCTCATCGCCTCCGGTCCCGGCACGTATTTCAAGCACTGCATTTTTATCATCCTGCGCATCTTTGGGTATCAGCAATTTGCGCAAAATGGCTTCAAGTTGCTCCATTTCTTCCTCGTACTCCGGCAATGATTGTTTGGCAAGTTCCCGCATCTCTGCATCATTCCCCGCTAACAGTTCCCGGCTGAATTCCACATCCGCAAGTACTTTTTTATATCGTTCGAAAGGTTGTACAATCTTTTCCAGTTGCTTGTACTCCTTGCTTAGTCTGCTGTATTCTTTTGCATTGCTTACAATTTCCGGATTGGTTAAAGCAACACCTACCTGCTCAAAACGGCCTTTAATAGCCTCTAGTTTGTCTATCATAAAATGGTTTCCAAATTTGTTTGTAAGAAGTTTGGTGGCAGTTTCAAATAAGGATTCACCATTTTCAGGCAGGTTGTAATGGAAAACGCCTTAAGATTTCCGATTGTACCCCCCTTTTTCTTCTTAAAACAGAACTGCAAAAGTAATACTTAGCAATTGGGAAGGTTTAAAAAAATACCGGAGCCTTTTTGCCGAAATCCCCTGAAAGCATTCAGACGGATACCCCTGCCAAAGCTCCTTCCATCCACAATAGAGATTTTTCCCATGTTTTTTTACCAAAATGGGAAACCCAATTATAAGCACATTACATAACTCATTGATTATCAATTATTCTATTTTTTGGCACAGCGATTGGATATACTATGGCATAACTAATCACCTCCAAAAAAATTATTTTATGAAAAAGATTCTCATGATCGTTATCGCAGCAGGTTTTGTTTTCTCTCTCGTTTCTTGCACAAGCTACCGCGAAATTGGCTGTCCTGCCAATCAGCCCGCTTACAAGTACCGTGGAAGATAATCCCTCCCGATTAACCTCCTACAAACATCTTAAACCAGGCTGTAAAACAGCCATCAGAGCCATTGATTCTTCAATGGCTTTTTTTATGGGATATGGGGAAAAATCAAAAAAGGATGGCCAAAACAACCGGGCTTAGTACCTTGCAAACATGGCGTTTCAAAAATGGAAAGGCACAAGGATGCACGATGGGATGCAATGGCGGGAACCCGATGAGGTATTGGTAACCAATGCATCAGGAATGGTGGAAGGCTGGATCAAAGAAGCAGAGGCCGGTTTGGATATCCAATATTTTGAAGGACTGCTTTGTCCGGGTTTTATAAATGCCCATTGTCATCTTGAACTCAGTCACCTGAAAGGGCATATCCCGCCCCGATGTGGAATGGTGCCCTTTATTCAGCAGGTCATGCAATTAAAACGCTTCAGGCCGCAGGAGAAAGAAGCAGCTATGATGGAAGCACTTCGCGAAATGCGGAACAACGGGATTGTGGCAGTTGGAGACATCAGCAATACAACAGATAGCATTGTACCCAAATCAACCACCGATATCCGGTTTCATCACTTTATTGAGATCAGCGGGTTTGTGCCTGCTACGACTGAGGACCGTTTTCTTGCAGGTGCTGCGGTTGCGGAAGCATTCAGGGAGGCTTTCCCCAATGCGCCGGTTACCATCACCCCGCATGCCCCCTATTCGGTAGCTCCGGTGCTGTTGCAAAATTTACAGGAATACGCAGCCGGCAATCTACTCAGCTTTCATTTAATGGAAAGTGAGGAAGAATTGAATTTTTTCCGCGATAAGCAAGGCGATTTCATGCAGTTGTATGCTCAGCTTGGGATCCGGCTCGATTTTTTTGAGGCCCCCGGCAAGAATCCGCTTCGGCATCTCTGGCCAGTTATGAAGTCGCATAAACCCTGGCTATTGGTTCATAATACCGAAGTGGGTCTTCATGACCTCGAATGGCTGGACGCACAAGGAGCCGACTGGTCGAAACTCCATTGGTGTCTCTGCCCCGGTGCCAATCAATATATCAATTATACCATGCCTGCCATCCACCGTTTCCGGCACCAATATCCGCTGCAATTGTGTTTGGGTACCGATAGCCTTGCCGGAAATTATTTCCTCAATCCTCTTTATGAAATGCGGCTACTGCAAAAACAAGGAAAACTCCACGATTTGGGTTATCTTATTGAAATGGCCACCTTGAATGGAGCTAAAGCATTGGGTATGGAAGATAAACTGGGAGACCTTAGCAAAGGGAAAAATCCCGGATTGCTCCATCTGACCGGATTGGAAGAAGATAACATTACCCCAAAATCAAAAACCACCCGGCTGCTTTAAATAAGTGAATGATTTCCTAACCTCGCATAAATATTTAACATGAGTTACTGTGACTTTATAGCCAAAGGCGGCGATACCGATGCGTATCAGCTGCACAAAATCTACCACGACACCCAATATGGTTTTCCCATTGAGGATGATTCCGGTTTATTTGGAAGATTGATTCTGGAAATCAATCAGGCCGGACTTAGCTGGACCACGATTCTGAAAAAACAAGTCCAATTTGAAAAAGCGTACGACGGTTTTTCTATTGAGACGATTGCCAATTACGGGGAAGCAGACCGCGAAAGGCTTTTGCAGGATGCAGGCATCATACGCAACCGGCTGAAAGTGGACGCCGCCATTTACAATGCGCAGCGGGTGCTCGCTCTTCAGGAAGCTTTTGGCAGTTTTAAAGGTTGGCTCGATGCCCATCACCCTTTATCCAAAGAAGAGTGGGTAAAGCTTTTTAAAAAGACCTTCCGGTTCACCGGTGGAGAAATAGTGAATGAATTTCTGATGAGTACCGGCTATCTGCCCGGTGCGCACAGTCCGGATTGCCCGATTGGTAAAAAGCTGCAACAAATTGTAAAGCGGTAAACCCTTTTACCAGGTAATTGTAGGAATACAGCGGCAGAATTACCAAATATTTGCTGCGGGGCAACGAGGCCCGGGCCCTTACCTTTGCAGCGCATTTATAAAAACAACAATTAGGCACATCGTGGCATTTAAGCTGATAGAAAGAAGAAACAAGCAGAACGCAGATGGCGCGGAAATGAGCTTTGTAGACCATCTCGAAGAACTCCGCTGGCATATTGTCCGGTCGCTGCTTGCAGTTATTGTAATGGCGATTGTTATTTTTTTATATATGGATCCCATCATGGATACGATCATTTTCGGGCCGCTGAATGATGGCTTTTTTACTTACAAATGGATGTGTTTATTCGGGAAAACTATTGGGGCTGGAGACGCTCTGTGTATTCCGGCACCACAGGTTCAGATGCAGACCACCACCTTCGGGGGACAGTTTATGGGAGCCATCAACATTGCCTTTGTGGGTGGCTTTGTAGCCGCCTTCCCCTATATATTTTGGGAACTGTGGCGATTTATAAAACCGGCTCTTACCGAAAAAGAATTGAAAAGCAGCCGGGGCGCCATCGTTTTTGTAACCTTCTTTTTTATGCTCGGCATCTGTTTCGGGTATTTTTTACTGGCTCCTTTTACTTTTAGTTTTCTGGCCAACTTTAAAATTGGAAGCATGAATGCCATTGAGACCAAGCCGGTTTTAAACGATTATATCAGCAATCTCGTAGACATTACGCTTGGTACCGGGCTTGCATTTCAGTTACCTGTAGTCAGTTATGTGCTTACCAAAATCGGTATCATTACTCCCGCTTTTTTAAAGGAATACCGGAAATACGCTTTTGTGGCTTTGCTGGTTCTTGCTGCAGTAATTACCCCGAGTCCCGACTGGATGAGTCAGGTGATTGTTGTGGTTCCGCTATTGCTGCTTTACGAATTCAGTATTGTGCTAAGCAAGCGGGTGTATAAGCAGGATAAAGAAAAAGAAGAGGAAGAGTGGGGGTAAGAGATATCTGAAAATCCTGTAAAAGTTAAAAAATTCAAAACTGAAACGATTGTTTTGTCAAGATTTTGAACTACATCAGTAAGTTCTATAGTTTAAATCAGGTTCTAATGGCTGATAGGAATGGCAAAAAACAACCTACTACTAGCATCGGAGAGAAAGGGCAAACAGAGCCTTCCATTTCTGATATGGTATCAATAGAAAATAAATTCAACCTATTGCGAGGACAGCTTCTTGACACCGACCTTGATAGATGTATTTGAATCCAAGGTTTATTCCGGGGTTGAAAGGATTTTAAAAGATATATTTTGAAATAATTCATAATAATAGTACTTTGTTTTAGTTGTCAGAAAGGATTCATTTCATTAAATCAAAGCTTAAAAGAATTTAGTAAGTATCCAATCAAGACAAAAAAGTATTTTAATCTTAATATGACCAATCCAATTGAAATCCGAAATCTTGCCAGACAACGGCTCAGTGAAGCCGAGATATTATATCAAAACGGTAAATTTGATGGCGCTTTTTATTTAGCGGGATATAGCGTTGAACTTACACTAAAAGCTAAGATTTGCGAACGCTTAGGTATTCCAAACCTTTTTGACGAAACTGATCAAAATACAAATTCCATTAGAGGAATTGGAGAAATAAGAAAAACGCTTAAAACCCATAATCTTTTTACTTTGTTAATATTTAGTGGTTTAAAGGTAAAATTTGATACTGAAAAGGCTACAAATATAGAGTTGGCTAAGGCTAATTCACTGCTTTTCAATGCTTGGGATGAAAATGCAAGATATAAGCCGTGCGGGCATATGCTTGATAGGGATGTTGAAAAATTAATAAATTTGCTTTCACAAACTAATGGGATTTTATCATGGATAGAACGGAATTAAAAAATATACTTGAGCCATTCAAGGTAAAATGTGCAGAGAAAGGTAAACCATTAGCAGACCTATGTGTCGAGGAAGCCTTCCCTGGTGATATCTCCACATCTTTTATAATCCAAGTAAAAGCTCCTTGGGTTGACGATATGTATTGTTCGGAAGCGATTGACTTTCTTTTTGAGGCTTTGTGGGAAACAACAGAGGTAGAAATTAGGAGGAAAATTTTTTCTATTCAAGTTCTTGACAGCAAAGATCAACTACACTGTTTTCATGAATCTGCTTCTGCAAAAGCACAAAGCAGTTTGTAAAAAGGCAAACTTTTGGCAAATGTTGGCAAAACAGGGTAAAGAATCCACTCTAAAGATCTACTAATCTCCTATGAAGTATTTTCACTCAAATCAATAAACAATGGCAAAATATGGCAATCATTTCGCACATGTAAGCAGTCTCAGAAATAGGTTAGATGAAAGAATGGGAGATCGCTTTGATGAAAAATCAATCAAAGATGCTTTTAAATCTGAAGTCGAAAGAGTAAGAGAGATGAATGACCCAGACATAAATGGTTATTTAAATAAGCTGGAATTAATTGAAGAGTATGAATTTAGCTATTTGAAAAAGTCAAACAAGAAAGAAATTGAGTTCGCACTTTATGAAGTGATTGTAGAGTTTCGTTCAGCAGGACATCATGAATTCAACAGATTAAACGATATGGATTAATCTCTTTGTAATAATTTCGAATAGGTTCAATTCATTTCAATTTTGGGGAGGGGTAGTATTTTAATCCAAAATCAATAAACTTTATGACATACACTTTTGAAGAAGCGGCTCGGATTGCAGAGCGCTATCAATTTTTAATCGGAACCGAAATTGAAAAAGGAAGCCCTAAGTTGGGATTAATAAAGCATGTTGCTGTTTGTCCTTTTGATGGCGAACAGTTCAGTATATTTCTAAACACCCTCATTTCTTCTGCAAATGGAAAAACTGCAATACAGTATTCTGGTTATGATCCCAGTAAGGTTGAGGTAAAACTTTTTGCAAAAATTCTTGGATCAACTGATTGGCTACATTCCGATTTAGATAAACATCTTACAATGAATGATATTCCAAAAATCTACTGATCTTTTAAAAAGTATTTTTCACTCAAATCAATAAACAATGGCAGAACCTCAAGTAAAACAAATCAAAGTAATTGTTTCCAAAGGATCCAATCCTGAAGAAGATTTTCAGAAAAAAATGAATGAAGCCCTTATTGAAGGCTAGGTTCCTTTAGGCGATCATTGTTCATCGTCTGTTATAAAGGAACCGGTAGGAAGGGTCTCCGTTTTAGGATTGGAATCAGTTGTGGTAACCATTACTCAGGTATTGGCAAAGCATCATACCCGTTTGTAAACCAATGCAAATGCCTTCATCTTAATTCCTTTTTGGTGGGTAGTATTTTTAGTAACTAAATGAATACTACCGGATTAGTAGGATTTATAAGAAATTTACCGGAACTCATTTCTACTAGCTAATAATAGTCCGTAAGCTGCCATTTAACGACACCCTACTTAATGACAAATCAAAATAATTGGCAAGATCTCATAAAACAATTACTGACCCAAAATGGGCAATTCCAACTTGCCGACACTAATAAAAGAAATCAAACAACATTAGAGCTTTATCAACAACAATTGGGAGACAGAGAAACGCAAATTAAATTTGGTTATTTAAGTAACGGACGTCTTATTACATTAGACATAACAAATCCAAAAACACCTGGACACAATATCGAACAGATTGAATACTTTTATGTAAACGACTTTGACGAAAGTCAAAAAAATGGACTGACTGAAGTGGGACTGCCGTTTAATGAAATAAATTTTTGTGCGATAGAAAGAATTTTAAGATCAGGCTTAAGCGGCATAGAAAGTAAATATTTTATTGGCGACAAACTTCAGTTTTCAAAAGTAAGTAAACCCATAGGCGACAATCAAGAACTATACACTACGACACATTACTTTTCGGACAAAAACTTTTGGGTTAGACTTTTTAGAAGAATTGCGAGGTCAAACAACGACTATATTATAGAGCAAATCGATTTGAGAAAAATATTCGGGGGCCTAAAATAAACGGCAGCTTACATTGGGTTGCAAGGCTGGCAGGACATTGGAGCAATTGGGCATTTTATCGCTGTTGTGCTTCATCTCGTCTTTACGTACATTGTTGAGCTTTTGTTTGTTAACCTGTACTTTTATATCTTTAATCAGCAGCGGTTCCGGGCGGACGAGCAGTGAATTCCAGCCCTACAGCAAGCCCTGCCCGCTGACAGCGGAGGTATTAAACAAAAAAAGGCGACCCTCCCGCAGGCCGCCTTTTCAAAAAACCAATTTGAAAAATTTGATACAAAAGTTGGGTAAAATTGATAGAATATTCCGAAATAATGGCCGAATAAAAAAAGCCTATGCGTATCTCATTGATAAACATAGGCTTAAGTTTTTATGAGTAGCCCCGCCGAGAATCGAACTCAGATCTAAAGTTTAGGAAACTTCTATTCTATCCGTTGAACTACAGGGCCCGAAAAGGAAGCAAAAGTAAAGAATTTTGTGATTGCAGCCGGAGGAAGATCTTTCCTTTTATGGCTCCTGATCTTTAATGTCATTTAAAAAATTATATAGCGATTCTCCATGTGGGATATCCAGCTTTTTCCGAAGGCGGTAACGGCTTATCTCCACACCCCGAACTGAAATATTCAAAAGCTGTGCAATTTCTTTGGTAGATAGATTGATCCTTAAATAAGCACATAGCTTAAGCTCATTGGGAGAAAGCTGCGGATACAAGTGCCGGATATTGGATAAAAAGTCTTTATGTACCTGATCAAAATGCTGCGCAAACACATCCCATTCCGCATCAATGCGATCTGCTTCGCCCAGCGATTTGATGAGTTTCCGGACTCCTGAAATTCCCTGTTCTGAAGAGGGATTTTGAACGAGTTGTTTTAACTCATCCCGCAACTTACCCAGAAATTCGGCTTTTTGCACCAAATGCATGGCAGAGGATGCCAACTCAGAATTCTTGTATTCGAGTTCCGTCTCGAGTTTTTCGTTTTGTAACTGAATCAACTCCTTCTCGGCTTTATCCATTTCAAGTTGTTGCAAAACACGCTGTCGTTCCTGTTCTTTTTGAAATAACCTGAGTTGTTTGGCCATTTTCTTTTTGTATTCACGATAGGCAAACAGTAGCAACCCTATACCAGCAAAACCAAGTGCTACCTTAAATATAATGGTCTGATACCATTTTGGCAATACTTCAAAGGCAAAGGAAGCCGTCTGTGTAGTTTCTTTGCCAGCATTTCTTGCCTTTACCTGAAGCTGATAGGTACCCGGGGGAAGGTTGGTGTATTCCTTTTCCGTTTTTTTGCTCCAGCTTGACCATCCGGCATCATATCCGTCAAGTTGCACTGCATACTCTATATTAGCCTGATGTCCATAATAAGGGGCACTGAACTGAAATTGCAGAGAACTCCAACCAGGATGGATACTTATTTCCTTATCTTCTTCAAAAGTGCCGTTCCCTTCAAATATAACGCTATCGGCAGAAGCGCTCAGCACTACCTGCATAATGCGCGGCCTCAACTCAAATTCCTGTGACAGATACCTGCGTGTGTTTAAAAGGTAAAAACCCGATTCTCCTCCAATGATGTGCATCTGATTGGGCAATACCCCGATCATTTCAAAATTTTTAAGGGTTTTTTGCGAAAATTCCGGCAAAAATTGTACTTGGGTCTTATCCGGAAATCCGGTCAGATATCCCAAATCTCCATTGCTTACAAACCAGATTTTCCCAAATCCATCATCTTTAAAATATTGTACCGGTTTGTTTTTAAAAATTTTATTGAGTTCTTCGGAGGGTATAAATGAGTCAACGGGTTCATTGTACTGATAAATACCTGCATTCGTTGCCAAAATAAGCCGATGTGCCAGATTGAAAATAAAGGGATTCAGACCAGGCTGATTGATGCTTTTTTGCTGATAAGGCTCAAAGGAAGCTTGTGCATTCCACCGCAATTTCCTGGATAGCCCTTTTGATGGATGGCTTGCCCAGAAATACTGATTGGTTTTTTCTACACAGCGAACGCTCCACATGGATTGCCTTTTTAAAATGGCAGAACGATTGAAGTCAAACCATGTAAAGCCTTTGTAGCTGCTGCTCATAATTTCATCGGATGGTTCCAGATCCTGAACAGCCTGAAAGGTCCAGTAACCTGAATTCCGGTCAATAGAAAGCGCCTTATCCTTTTCAATTTTAAAAGCTCCTTCATGGTGTGCCATAAACAAAGTATTGTTTACAATATTCAGATTCCACACCTGCCCCTTCGATCCTTCAACCTTTTGAAAAGGTTCCAGGAACTGTATTGCTTCAGGCTGCAGTTGAACCGGAGCCTGATAAAGACCATTAGCCGTACCCAAATAAAGCCGGTTCTTTAGAAATGCCATCGCATAACCCGAGCCAATATCCTTTAAGTCAGGATACAGTTTTCTGATCGGGCTGCTATAAGCTATAAAATCAATCCCGTTTTCAAGACCTAACCAAAGGTTATGTGCAGCATCTGCAAAAACAGTTATGATATGGTTGTTTTGTAACCCTTCCTCCCTGGTATAATGTTCTAATAACTGATATTGCTGATCAAGAATAAAGAGCCCATCAGACCGGGTGACAATGCAGATTTTTTGATTGTCAAGGATTGTCGCGGCACTGATAATGGCCGTTGAAATGCGATCGATCCGGGGATTGCTTATAGCCGATACTTTATTGTTGCTGAGTGAGAAAATACCATCGTTTTGGGTAATAATACATCCCGAATCCTTACCAGTTTGTATAATGGCAGAAATATATTCTCCCTGATCAAATTGGTTACTAAAGGCTACACCCGTCCATCCTTTCGCCTCAAACTGAAGTAAACCTGCTTTCTGATCCTGAGCAATCAAATTGCCATTAAATTTACCAAGATAACGCCATTGAGTTCCCTTATAAACAGTCATATTACCCTTACTCCATCTAAATATTCGGGTACTACTTCTGAAAAATATAGCTCCTTCAAATTCTACAATGGCCCAAATATCTGAAAAGGAACGATCCGCTACCGGCAGATATTCTTTTAAACTATGAAACGTAAATCTACCCGCTTCGGATTGAATGAAATAGCCAAATTCATCAACACCACCGGCATACAGAATTCCCTCCGATGACACTTCGAGAGAACGTAGGGCTCCACCTCCGGGCACTGAAAAAAGGGTCCACCGATAACCATCATAGCAAAGCAGACCTTCGTTATTGGCCACATAAATCAATCCTTCTTTACCTTGACGGATCTTCCAGTTTTGTGTCCCAGCCCCCAATTGATTTTTTTCATATGCGATCATTTCCGGAAGTCCCCGGGGTATTTGTGCATGGGTGCAAAAAAGAAATGCCATGCCGAAAAATGATGCGATCCATTTCAAAATCATAGGCTAATGTCGACGATTTTTTAAGCTTTTTGTAGTTGTAGTAGTGTTGAGAAAAATAAATATATTGATAATCAATTGATTAAAAAAAATTGATGCAGTAATGATGTAGTGCCAAATGCAAATAAATGTAAGGATATCTTCTATTTTTATCTTTCGAATTTTTCACAACTAAACGATTTACTGCTTATGAAACACCTGTTCTTAAGGTTGTGCATGTTGGTATTATTTTTTTCCCCTGGCCTGCTTTTATCTGCGCAGGAAGTAACCATTCAGGGAAAAGTAAC
>JBGSNV010000157.1:0-9390 GCA_041739485.1 Chitinophagaceae bacterium | reverse complement strand
ATTGACGTTGTACGATATCCGCCGGCTCAACATCAAAGGCTGCGATCTTGTGACACTCAGTGCCTGTGAAACCGCTGTTTCTGCGGAAGTAAGCAAGGGTTGGTACATCAGTCCGGCCAACGCATTCCTCATCAACCGGGTTCGGAGTGTCGTGGCTTCGTTGTGGGAAGTAGATGATGAAAGCACCAATCTTTTGATGCAGTCCTTTTATAAAAATCTCCGCGACCATAGCAAGGTCGAAGCGCTGCGGTTGGCGATGGAGGAAGTCAGTCATCATCCCGGCTATGAGCATCCCTTTTTCTGGGCGGGGTTTGTGCTTTATGGGGATTGGCAGTGAGGCCCTCACCCCTGACTATCGTCAGGCAGGCCCTTCCCCTCTCCGAAAGGAGAGGGGTGCCCCTCCGTAAGAGGTTGATGAATAGCAAGCAGGCGACGGGAAGGAATTAAAAAGAAGACGTCATGCTGACGATAGGAAGCATCCTGGTTGCAACGGGCCGGAATTAAAAAGAAGACGTCATGCTGACGAAGGAAGCATCTCGGCTGCGAAGTGTCGGAGTTAAAACAGCGTTCCTGCCCCACTCCTACAAAAGAACCGGGATCCTTCCTGCGTCAGGATGACGTCTTTGTCGGGGTGGCGTGGGTGTGAGAGATAAGGTCGGTGGCCACCAACCTTTATGGTGGGTTTGGGTTTAACCGAGACTCCTCCCAATCCCAATTACCATTTCACCCCTACAAAAGAACCGAGACCCTTCCTTCGTCAGGGTGACGGCATTGGTCGGGGTGACGGCATTGTCGGTGTGACGTACTACCCGTCATGGGGACGCAGGAAGCATCCCGGTTGCGAAGTGACGAATTTATGCCACGCCCAATTGCACCAAATTGAAATCGTCCAATCGTCCCTGTTTTAACCCCTACAAATCAACCGAGACTCCTCCTAATGTCTGAGTGACGGCATTGTCGGTGTGACTTGGGTTTGATGGGAAGGTCGGTTAGACACCAACTTTTATGGTGGGTTTGGGTTCAACCGGAACTCCACAAACAAAAAAAGGCTGCCTCCCCTCAGGAAAACAGCCTCTTCACACCCGTCGATTTATGCTCTTTTCAGGAAGGTAATAATCGCAACAACCTCTCTTTCATCGCCGCATACCCAAAGGCGGTATCGATTTTTTCCCGGCGCTGCTGTAGCATGTCTGACCCCACAGGTCCGGCTTTCAACGCACTCAGAATGGCCGCCTGGAGTGCCTCGGGATCACCGGGCGATACCATTTCCCCCAATGCCCCCTGCATCAGGGCCTCGGGGGCACCCCCTGCATCAGACCCCACCACCCTACATCCAAACCAGGCCGCTTCAAGATATACAATTCCAAACCCCTCCTTCGAACTTGGCATTACAAAAACCCGGGCAAGATTGTAAATGGCAGGCAGGGAGGCCGCAGGTACATAACCCGACATCAATACCCGCTCACCTACACCAAGATCGTCAGCTAATTGCCGGATTTTTGTGTAGGTGGGTTTATCCCATTTACCGCCAAGCAGATAATGTAAATCCGGTACCTCCTTAATTAATGCCGGCAAAGACCGGATTACCTGCTCGTACCCTTTGGCCTGTTCGGTTTGGGTAAGTCTTGCAAGGGTAAATAAATAGGGTAGTTGCGTATCTAATCTCCATGCATGATTCCATTCCCGGGCATCCTGTACCGGTGCTATTGCAAAAAAGGGATCGAGGCAATTCGGAAAATAATCTATTTTTTCAGCAGGTATTCCAGACCTTTCCATCAGCTTTTTTTGGGTAAAATGGCTTACCGACAATATCCTGTTCATTCTGCGCATACCGAGTCGTTTCAAGAAACCGGGTTGCTGCCAAACTTCCACCCCATGTGCCACCATCCAGCAGGTAGTACGGTTCAATCCTGGAAATATTGCCAACGGGCTCAGATTGACGTGACCGAAAATAATCAGATCAAATTTACCGAAAACCCCAACCCATGCACGAAAAAACCCCTTTTTATCCTGAGCAAAAGCTTCAAATGTAACCGAATGGCCTGCGCTGTATTTATCATGAAAATCACTTTGGCGGTCGTATACACTCCAATGGGTAACCGCATGCCCCGATTCGGCCAAAGCCATTTGCAACGACCGGTTGAACTGCTGTATTCCTCCTGCTTTGGAGAAAGTATCGAGGGTAAGCAAAAGAATGCGCATAGATATTTTTAGAAATCGGGAAAAAGGAGTACTGTCACACGTTGTGCTATAAATTAAGCTCTTCATCTACAGCAATTATCATCCTGGCATCTCTAAAAACCCATGATGCTGTCCCGCAGGTGTGGAACCCATTTCATAACATCCTCATTTACATAGAGACGCAATACATTGTGTCTGCACTCCGGTGTTATTCAATTTGCAAGCCTTGCCTGAGGGGTTTTTAGAGGCTCCTATCTATTTGAATGTTTTGTACCTTTTTACATGCCCGCTTCCTTTGAAAGTGCAGGCTCAGGGTACCAAAAAAAGGCCGCCGCCGCTCCTGTCTGCCGACAGGCAGGTAAAACCCTATCTACAATATAGAGACGGGGTGGAACCCTGATTAAGCTTTTTTACTACTGTAATGCCAGACATTTGAGCTTTGATTTTCTTTCATTCATTGAAAGATCTATATTTCAATAACACAATTCGTTACTGTCAAAAAGTAGTTTCAGGCAATACCAAACCGGCAGCTACCGATTCATAATTCCATTTCGCGAGGATTTCCTCATTGAATTGTTGCATTGCCACCGGATCGAGTTGTAATACCTCCTGCAAACATTTGATCAGAACCGGGGTATCCCCTGCCCGGTATTGAAAACCGTTTACACCTTGCAACAAAAGATCATAACTGCTGCCCACCCTGCTACTTGCAACAACAAAACAGCCGGCGGCCATCGCTTCCTGTACACTTACCCCCCAGGGCTCGTAGCTTGCCGGATGAACAAATACCGTAGCCAGCGCATACCAGCCCGGCAGCGAAACATAAGGAGCATATCCGGGGAAATGAATCTTCAGGTGCGGATGCTGATCCCGCAATGCTTCCATTTGCGGCCGCAAGGGGCCATCACCAATCATAATCAATTGCAGGGCAGGGTTGTTCAACCCTATAAAAGCCTGCAATAACTCCAAAGGATTTTCGCGGGGAACCCATTTACAGATTCCTAAGAACACCGGGGTTTGTTCCACTCCCCACTGCGCCCGCAAGGCCTCTGCTTCCGCCTCCTGTTCGGGCGTTTTTTTGAAAAAATCGATATCGGTACAGTAAGGCCATCTACGCCAACGCATTGATGGAATTTTCATTAACCGCAGATATTGATCCGTAATGGTTCCGGCGCTGTAAAACTGTGAAAAAGGATGGTAGGCTTTGGCAAGCAGCCATCGCCGGAAATCAAGCTCCAGTTTTGATTTTCCCCATGCCACACTATCTATCCTTAATCCGAGGGGTACTCTTTGTCGCCTTGCGGCTTTGATCAGTAATTTAAAACCCTTTTTCCATCCGTTGCAGATCATATACCGGACACCCATTTTACGCAGGGTCTTCTGAAATAAAACCGGATTGGCAGGATCAGCCTGTTGCCAGGGATAGCCATTTAATAAATCGATGCCCCAGGAAAGCGAAGCCCCGGTCTCCGAATCGGTATCCGCGGAGTTGCCTACCGGTTGCCAGTAAAAAACCACAAAGGGGGTATCCTGCCGGTGTTCATGCATCCATCTAAAAAAAGGGGCATCAAATTGTGTTGGTTTGGCTAATAAAAAAGCGAGCAAAATGGTTGCTTTTGGTGATTAAATTTCTTTCACATAAAAGCGGCTTTACGCCACAATCAAGTTTAAAGTATCTCTAAAAACCTCCGATAATGTGTTTTGCCAATTTCATAACTGATCGGTTTTTTGAGGCACCCTTTCATTTACACAGTGCCATCCTCCTTTACAACGGATATTAAAAAGGTTGCAAAAAAGGCGACACTCCGCACATCATAAGGCAGGAGCAACAGGTTAAAGATAATCAGGACTATCGGGAATCCAAAACCTGTTGGCAGATATTTCGCCAACGATCCCCATAAGCCTGCCAGGTAAATGCACTTGCCTCCTTTTGTAAAAGCCGTCCCGTGAAGTTCCAACCCTCCGGATGGTTGGCATAATACTGCATGGCCTGCAGCAAGCCGGCATCGTCACCCGGCACGATCAGGCTATGCGGCACATCGTTCTGCCACAGATCCGGACCCGCTGTGGCAGTGGTGGTAATCACCGGTAATCCGCAGTTCATCGCCTCCAGAATGACCTGTCCAAATCCTTCAAAAAAACTCGGGAAAACAAAGACATCGGCTGCGGCAAATAACGCGGTCCGGTCTTTGGGATGGATGGCCCCCAACACTTCCATGCCTTCGGGTATACTAAAACCATCGGGACGAAAATCGTATCCCGCTGCCAGCAACCGGCAGCCGGGATGCTCTGCGTAAAAATTTTTCCAAACCTCACAAAGCCAGGGAAATCCTTTTCTTGCCGATAATGCCCCGAAAAATAAAAAGGTGGCAGGTTTAGGATTGGACGTCCCCATTTCTCCTGCTCCCTTTCCCTTTGCAGTAGCTATTTGTTTCCCGTTTGACTTCCAATAGCTATCGGAATCCCCTTTCACCTCTAACATTTCCCCTTTCACCTTTGACTTCAAATCCCGATAGCTATCGGGCCTATCGGAATCCCCTTTCACCTCTGACGTTTCACGTTTGACATTTGACCTTTCCCCTTTCACCTCTGACGTTTCACTTCCGATAGCTATCGGAATCACGTTCCCAACATCCGTCCCATAAGGATTTACCGAGATCTTTTCGGCAGCCACCCCGTTTTCAATATAAGTGTTTCGGGTAAAGGAAGAAGCCACCACAATATGATCGGCCTTTTCTATTTCTTCGAGTTCTACCTCTATATTCCTTTGGGTTTTGGGGGCGAGTTCGGCGGCCCATTGCGGATAGGCTTCGCGGAGTTTTGCAAACGCTTTTTCTTTCGAAAGCGGATGGGCAATACTTACATCAAGAATAAACGGCTTGCCGGCTTTGCGGCAACGGCCGGCAAGGATCCAACTGCTTGTATCGAAACCAATCACCGCATCGGCCTCCTCAATCAATCGTTGTGGCAGTTGCTGCTGAAAAGCTATGTTGCGCGGATAAAAAACAGCATCGTTGCTTTGCCCAAGCACCTGATGCCGGAACAATGCAATCGCTTCTTTAAGCGGCTGCAGATGCAGTTTTTCAGCGGGCAAACCGGGCACCACCCTTTTAAGCAGGAGCTTTTCCCTTTTAAAGACCCGGGCTGTTTTCCGTATCAGGGTATCGGGATCATCTGCAAAGGCAATTCCTGTGGCAAACCGGCTTAGGATCCGTTGTTGGTGGAGCGCCGCTGCGAGCCTTGGTGCATATTGGGTACCCGGATGGGTGAGGAGGATGTTCAAAAATTTATATTTATTATTTTTTATTCAGGATTTAGTATTTGTTGTTTATGGTTTATTTTGTTTGTGGTTTATGGTTGGTTTGAGGGGTTATTTATGATTTAGTATTTTTTGTTTGTGGTTTGTTTTGTTTTTGGTTTGTGGTTGGCTGTTGGAATTAAATCTAAGACGTCATGCTGACGCAGGAAGCATCTTGGTTGCGAAGTTTCGGAATTAAAATAGCGTTCCTGCCACACCCCTACAAAAAAACCGAGACTCCTCCTATCGTCGGAGTGACGACGTTGGTCGGGGTGAAAAGGTAGTGCGGGGAAGGTCGGTGGACACCAACCTTTAGGGTGGGTTTGGGTTCAACCCTTTGGAATTTTCCTTAGTAGAATTTTGATCAACCCACCCCGCCGACCTAATTTCATTTTTACCTGAATTTGTGGGGCGACCCCTGCCTTTCGGGCAGTTAAACTCCAGGGAGGGTGAAATTACTTTCGACCCTTTCCAAAAATCCTCCATCCACTCAATCAAACTAATTCACTCAATTAACCTAATTCACTCAATTAACCTAATTCACTCAATCAACCTAATTCACTCAATCCCCTTTTGGAATTTGGAATTTTTCTTATTGGGATTTTTCCTTCTGGAATTTTTCTTTTTGGAATTTCAACCCTCAAAGCCCCATCATCTCCTTCAACCCGTCCACCGAATGCCCGATTGTGAATTGCGATAAGTGTGCCTGCAGGGCGGCTTCGTCGATATGAAGCGGCTCCTGCAACGCCTGTTGCAGGGCATCGGCAAGGCTTTCCACATCCCCGGATTCGAAATAATGACAAAACGACCCACCCACTTCGGGCATCCCGCCCTGATTGCTGACCACCATCGTACAACCACAGGCCAACCCTTCGGCCACCACCATGCCCATCGGCTCCATCCGGCTTGGCACCGCCATGATTTGGTGGGTTTGCATGTAATCAGCCATTTGTAGTTGTGGCAAAAAACCCACGAACCGGATTGCTTTCTGCAATCCTTTAAACCTAACCTGCTCCTGTAAAATCTTTTTATCAGAACCGTCACCCATAATAGTGACCATCATTGACTTCCCACGCACAATCAGCATCGCAACAGCATCTATCAACAAATCAATGCCTTTGTCGCTAACAAATCTCCCTGCAAAAAAAACTGAATTTTTTTCCCGGGATTTGTTCCCATTTTTAAAAATATCCTGACGAATCGGATTATAAATAACTTTGCAACTTCTATATAGATTCCCAATATAGGTGCTACAAGCTGCCTGATCCTTTACCATGATATTGGCGACCCATTGCTTTAAAACCTGCTGGTAAGGATGGATTCCATCTTCATACCATAAGGCAGTTTGATGACTTACATACAATGGCCTTCCGCTTAAAAACCAAAGCGGCAGTGCTTTCAGCGAAACATTGAACATGAGTACCTTGTCTGCCTGCCGCATCACCTGCCATTGCCGGTACCCCGAAGCCTTGCGGATGATGGTGTACGGTTGCCGGCTATCCTCAGAAAGACCTTCCGGAGTTTCGGTCAATAAAATAATTTGATGCCCCGCTTCAGATAAGGCAACCGCCCAATAGTGGACCACATACTGCAGACCCCCTACAGAGGGAAGCGACATCGGCGATATAAAAACGATTTTCATTTATGGTTTACCCGTTGCAGTTTTTAGCACCTGCAATAAGCTTTTTACCGAATAATCAATACTAAACTGTGCCAAATGATGCTGCAAATCCCGGGGAGGAATCACAACCGGAGAAAGGAAAGCCTCACCGATCGCCTCAGACAGACTTACAGCATTACCTGTCTTAAAATAATGGCAGAACTCCCCACCAACCTCCGGCAAACCGCCATAATCTGCCAGCACCATCGTACAACCTGCCGCAAGCCCTTCCGCTGCAATCATACCCATCGGTTCCATGCGGCTTGGCACCACCATCACCGCACATCGATGCATTTTTTTTACCAATGCTTCCTGCGACAGGAAACCCAAAAAATCAACCGCCTTTTCCAGATGCCCGTTTTTCGCCTGTTGTTGAAGCGCTTCTTTTTCCGGCCCATCGCCTACAATCCATAACCTGAAATTCCGGTGCGGATGCTTTTGCCGGAGTAAAGCCAAAGCTTCGAGCAAAAGATCACCCCCTTTATCTGTTACCAAACGACCTGAAAACAAAAGGGTATCCGGTTCCCTGATATTTTCCGCAGCCGGCACAAAAACATCCTGCCGTACCGGATTGTAAATAACGGTTGTATTTTTATAATACTTTGCTATAAAATGACTGCAGGCCAGATTTTGCGTAGCTAACCTATTGGCCACCGACCGTTTCATCCGCTGCCGGAAAGGCATTGCGCTGTCTTCGTACCACAAACCTGACTGATGCGAAATGATCAGCGGTTTACCGCTACCCAACCAAAAGGGAAGCCCTTTCAACGAAATATCAAAACAAAGCAGGACATCGGACCGGGCGAGCCATTTTCTTTTTTCCGAAAACCCGGCATTTTCATAAACCGGATAGGCATTCGTTTGGTTGGCAGCACCCGCTGTTTCGGAAAGCACGACCACCTTATGCCCCCTGTTTTGTAAAGCCTCCGCCCAATAATGCACCACGTATTGCAATCCCCCGATGGAGGGCAGGGTTTGGGGCGAGTAGAAGAGGAGGTTCAAGGGGATTTAGGATTTATTATTTTTTATTTATGATTTAGTATTTTTTGTTTGTGGTTGGTGGTTTATGGTTGGTTTGAGGGGTTTATTGTTTTTTATTTATTATTTATAATTTAGTATTTTTTGTTTGGGGGATTTTTGTTTAGGGTTTGTTTTGTTTGTGGTTTAGGGTTGGCTGTCGGAATTAAATCTAAGTCGTCATGCTGACGCAGGAAGCATCTTGGTTGCAACGCGTTCAAGTTTAATCAGCGTTCCTGTTCGCACCCCTACAAAAGAACCGGGATCCTTCCTATCGTCAGGATGACGACATTGTCCCACCCCTATAAAAGAACCGGGATCCTTCCTCCGACCCGGTGACGACATTGCTGTCATGCTGCCTGCAATTAATGATGTTCTTACCGGGGGGCACCCCTCTCTTGTGGAGAGGGGAAGGGCCTGCCTGACGATAGTCAGGGGTGAGGTTCCTAATCCCCAATTAACCAATTCCTTAATTAACCATCATACTGCCTGCTATTCATGATGTACTTACCGGGGGGCACCCCTCTCCTGCGGAGAGGGGAAGGGGGTGAGGCTTCCTACCTCCGCTGCGGTTTTCTCCCAGGTAAGATGCTCCTGATAAAAGGCAGTGGCTCCTTCGGAAAGCTGCGCTGCATAGGCTTCATCGCTGAGGAGCCGGTGGATGGCCTGTTGCCAGGCTTCGGTGGTATTGTTGGTAACAAGGTGCAACACCTTGCCATGCACCAACCGTTCGGTTTCGGTCATATCGCCGGCGGTAGCTACCACGGGTTTGCCCATACCAAGCGCTGCACTCAGCGTGCCGCTTTTGAGCGAGATGCCCCCCCGACCTTGTTTATCGAGTTCAAGTGGTAACAGCATCAACGAAGCGGCCTGCATTTCGGCGGCGAGGGCTTCGAGGGGAAGCACCCCGGTAAAACGGCATCGAAGCGCGGCTGCAACGGCCTTATCCCTTGCCCCGGTGGTTTCGTTGCCAAGCCATACCACTTCCATTTGGGGCAGCGCTTTTTGCACAGCTAGTAACGCCTGAATAAGCGAAGGAAACAGCCGGTTGGCAAAAGCAGCTACCAAAAAAGGTTGCGGGGAAATAGCGTCCCCTGGGAGTAAATTGGGGCTGATGGGAATCAAACGGGGGGGCTGACCCCAAAAATAGGTTTGATACAACGGTATGCTCGTGGCGATGCGCCCTCCCGCCAACAGCGCACAAAGATTGGCAATGATTTGCTGCTGCCCTGCC
>JBGSNV010000151.1:0-9075 GCA_041739485.1 Chitinophagaceae bacterium | reverse complement strand
TAAATGCAACTTCATTATTTAAAACACATAAAAAGTAAAAAGATGGCAACAACATTAAAAGTAATGTCTTACAACACGCACCTTTTTGGTGATGTTGTGGGATGGATTTCCAACGTAGGTTGGAAGGATAGTGATAGAGTAAAAACGCTTAAATCTTGTATAGAAAATGCCGATATCTGTGGAGCAGATATTATTGCAATAGAGGAGATCTGGAGTAAGGATTTGGTACATGAATTTACGCAGGATAAAGCATTTTGTGAATTATACCCCTACAATTTCCATGATCTTCATAGTCCGGGGCATGCCATTCCTTCTAATCCTTCCGGCCTTTTATTACTTACAAATAGTAGAGTACAACTGGATACAGAAAAGGCTGAATATTATGATTATATTCATGAAATCGGATATTCAAAGTTTGATAAGAAACAGGACGTCCCAACCGGGAAGGGATTTTACAAAGTACCCGCTATGGTAGATGGCAATGTTGCTATTACCCTTTTTATTACACATATGCCCACGAATTCACATGCTTACCCGGAAGGTGTGGGACAATGTTTTCAGAATCTTGCAGCGGCAGTGCCTACCGATGGATCTCCCGTTTTGTTATTGGGGGATTTTAATATTACAGAAGGAGCTAAACCGCTGCCTGATGGTCAAGATCGGTATACCATATGGGTGGGACCAAATGGTTTTTTGGGAGCTGCAGGCCTGAGTGATGCCTTTCGAAATATTTATCCTGATGTGCAGACAAATCCGGGTTATAGCGTTATAGGAGCTACCAATACCTGTTGGAGACATTTTAATACGAAAAAAGTAGAAAAAAATGAGTATGACACTTTGCGAATAGACTATATGATGTATAGAGGGATGATTCCTTTGACACTGGAAGTAATGGGGAAAGTACCCCCACAACCCCCTGCGGTTTCAGATTATAGCGATGATGGCAATAGTTGGATTTGGTTGGATGATGGTATAAATACAAGGGACTTGTCCGATCATTATCCCATCATCGGTACTTTTTCCTTGTAAAAATGGATCCCTTTGAATCCGATTAAATGGGAGTACAAGATAGTAAACATTCAGGATGTCCTGTTTGGAATCCATTTGATGGACGAAAAAGTTTCAGATACATGGAAGGTAAAAAAGGTATATACAAGCTAGAATTCATGGAGCGGTAATGCCCCGGAAGGTGGGTTTCAATACACTTTATGTCTCAAATGAGATAGTAATTGTCTCATTTGAGACTATCTGATTTTTCAAAGAAATCTAACTTTCCTATTCAAATTTTCAGATAAGATGCAGCCAAAATTATTCAGGATATTTGGGAAATTACATGCTATTATTTTTTTGATTATAGTTGTAAATAATTTGAATGCCCAAACCATCAAATATGTGAAACCCATCTCTTCAGGTAGCGGAGATGGTAGTAGTTGGGCCAATGCAAGCAGCAACTTTCAGGGTATTATAGATGGTTCTGCGGCCAATACACAGGTTTGGGTAGCCAAAGGAACTTACAAGCCCACCCCGGGTGCTGATCGTAGTATTTCATTTTCCATGAAAGATGGAGTAGCTATTATTGGGGGTTTTGGCGGAACAGAAACCTTGGTAAATCAACGCAACCTTAATTTGAATCCAACTATTTTAAGTGGGGAGATTGGAAATACCAATGAAAATGATCCTTTGAGAAACAACGACAATAGTTTTCATGTAATCAGAAACATTGACATTGATAATACAGCCATATTAGACGGATTTATTCTTGAGTGGGGCACCGCAAATGGAGGTGGCGATGACAACCTTGGGGGAGGGATGCTTAATCTAAGGTCTTCACCTACCGTCCAAAACTGTGTTTTCCAATTTAATTTTGCAATAGCTGGCGGAGGAATATCCAACAGCAGTATTTCAGGACCCCGCTTCCTCAGTTGTATAATTGTAGCTAATATTGTGGCCGGTAATGGTGGAGGGATACGCGAGGCCGGATCTTTAGCTGAATATACCAATTGTATAATTACAGGCAATGATGCAAATAATGGAGGAGGGTTCAATATTCTACCTGGAGACATTCAAAGCCGGATAAAATTGACCAATTGCCTGATTGTTGGAAATAGAGCCAGAATTGCGGGAGGAGGCGTGAATAATTTAGGGGCAGTACTCAATATGACAAATTGTACAATTGCCAATAATTCATGCGTCACAAACGGAGGAGGAATTTACAATAATTCAGGTTTTTCAAACCTAAACAATTGTATTGTTTGGGGCAATACTACAGGTATAGAATATGACCGTATTCCTGCTGAGGTTAATTATTCCATCGTACAGGGAGGTACCGGATATGAGGGAACCAATGTACTGGATATGGATCCGCTTTTTACAATAGAGATCCCCGTTAATCAAACCCCGGCTATTGGTGGAGATTTTCGTTTGCAACCCTGTTCGCCTGCTATAAATTCTGGTACAGCTACTGATGCACCAACCCAGGACATTTTGCTACAACCCCGGCCGGCTTTGGGTGGCTTTGATATGGGTGCTTATGAATTTCAAGTGGGGGAATGTCTTAACTACGAAGGACTTGATATTATTTATGTTAATAATAATGCAGCAGGAACCAATAATGGAACCAATTGGCCGAATGCCTTGAATAGCCTACAAGATGCGCTTGCCCTCGCAAATACTTACCCTAATATTAAACAAATATGGGTAGCAGGAGGGGTTTATTTTCCAACGGAAGGAATGGATAGAAACGCTTCCTTTAATCTTCGGGATAGCCTTGCTATTTATGGTGGCTTTGCCGGTTCTGAAACCATGCTGCATCAGCGAAACCCAAACACAAATCTCACGACATTAAGTGGTAGTATAGGTTTTGCGGTACAGGATGACAATAGCTACCACGTTGTTCGTGCTGAGTTTGTAAGTAACACAGCTATCCTCGATGGCTTTCGAATATTAGGTGGCTATGCAAATGGTGCAGCAGGTTTGGACGATCGGGGAGGAGGTTTACGAATTTTACTTGCCGCACCAACCATAAAGAATTGTGTTATCCTCCGGAATTTTTCTCAGGGCTTAGGAGGTGGTGTTTACAACATGGGGCAGGCATCTTTATTTGACTCCTGTACCTTTCAGGAAAATACCACAGCAGGCAGAGGCGGAGCATTCTATATAGCTTCCGGCAACCCTGTATTTACCCAATGCGATTTCCTTCAAAATCAGGCATCAGTGTTTGGAGGAGCCATTTTTAATTCCGGAAGTGTACCCACAATTAATAAGTGTAGGATAACCGGAAATTTAGCCGGGCAACAAGGTGGTGGTATTGCCAATGATGCCAGTGCAAATCCACAAGTTATTAATTCAATATTTTCAGGCAACACCGCCGGTCAACTTGGAGGGGCGATTCTATCTTCGAGTGGCTCATCCGGTACCTATACCAATTGTACCATCACAGGAAATACCGCCACCATTTCGGGTGGTGCTTCCTATAGTTTCAACGGATCCAATCCTTTTTTCAAAAATTGTATCATCTGGAACAATGCTGCAGCAGGTCAAACGAATACCCTTATCGCTACAAGCGGGCTCAATGGGGCAAGTGCTACCTTTAAGCATAGTATTGTTGCTAATGGAATTAATTTCAATAGCTGGCAAGCAGGGATTGGAGCAGATAGCGGTAATAATAAAAATCAGGATCCTCTTTTTATCGGCAATGTAAACCTGGCAACCGTACCCAATACCACGGGTAATTTTAATCTGCAAGATTGTTCGCCGGCACTCAATATTGGTTTGAATTTGCTCAATAACTCAACAACGGATTTTGCAGGCAACCCAAGAATTGTTGCTGGTACCATTGATCCCGGTGCCTATGAAAATCAGGAAGGGAAATGTTGCCCGGCAGGAAATATCCTTTATGTAAGAGTCTCGGCAACCGGAATTAATAACGGGACCTCATGGGCTAATGCTTATACCAATCTGCAGGATGCCTTATCCAATACTTGTCCGGGTGTCACTCAAATTTGGGTAGCGGGTGGTATATATTATCCTACTTCCACTATAGACAGGACTATAAGTTTCACCCTAAAAAATAACCTCGCCATTTATGGTGGTTTTGCCGGAACAGAATCTTCGCTCAATCAACGCAATATTGCTAATAACACAACAACGCTGCTCGGGAACATTGGCAACTTTGCCGTTGCTACCGACAATAGTTACCATGTTGTTCGCGCTAGCAATGTAAACAGTACTGCGATTCTTGATGGTTTCAGAATAGCAGGGGGATATGAGGGAACTGCAGGAAATGATAACAACAACGGAGGTGCTCTTTTTATTAGTACAGCCTCTCCTACCATAAGCAATTGTACTTTTTCGGTTAATTATGCTGCTAATACAGGTGGGGCTGTTTATTGTACTCAGTCATCCCCTGTCTTTTCAGATTGCCTGTTTCAGGGTAATTCTTCGGATGGTGCAGGTGGGGCAATCGGGAATTATATCAACGGAAATATGCAGATGATCAGATGCAGTATAGCAAATAATGTGGCTGCCACTTATGGTGGTGCCGTCTATAATTTTTCATCAGTGCCAGTTATTAGCAACTCCCGGTTTTATGGAAATAATGCCAGTCAACAAGGGGGAGCTATGCTGAATGATTTAGGCTCGGCTCCGGTTGTTAACAATTCCTCTTTTACTGGCAATACAGCCGGACAAATAGCCGGAGCCATTATGACATCCTCTTCACAAGGCGGCACTTTTACCAATTGTACCATTACAGGCAACGCTGCCGGTAACAACGGAGGGGCTTTGTATTGTTTTAACGGGGCTTCTCCTTTTTTCAAAAATTGTATTATTTGGAACAACCGGGCTGCCGGTTCTACCAATACAGCCTCATCTACGAATGTAAACGATGGAGGAACCGCTAATTTTGAATATTCCATTGTTGCCATCAGCGGAGGAAGTGCTGCATGGAATAATAATATTGGTGTAAATAGTGGGAATAATCTGGATGTAAATCCTTTAATGGTGCAGGATGTGGACCTGAGTACGTTACCCAATGCTTCGGGGAACCTACGCTTGCAGCCCTGCTCTCCGGCAATAAATGCAGGTAGCAACGCAGCCAATAACACTTCAACCGATTTGGATGGTAACCCGCGTAAATTGGGTGTCATTGATTTGGGAGCCTACGAATTGCAGGCCAATGTTGCTGTAAGCATATATGTAGATTCAGCTGCTACCGGAAGTAATGATGGCAGTAGTTGGGCTAACGCCTATACTTCCCTGACAACGGCACTAGAAAAGCTGACTCTATGTGCTCCTGCTGACACCCTGTTTATTGCAAAAGGTACTTATACTTCTGTAACACCATTCGTAATCAACCGACTCAATGCAGTGGTGCTTGGTGGTTATCCCACAAGTGGTGGAGGTACAAGGAATCCTGCGGCAAACCCTGTTGTTGTAGGGGGCGATTTACAGGTTTTAAAGTCCATACAAATCGATGGGATCATTTTAAAGCAGTAGGAGCATCGGGCCATATTATCATCTTTACTATAGGAAAGAGTGGAAACATCCTGTGTCATGTAAAATGGGAAGTAGAAATAGTACGAACCTTTTTACAGAATTATTTGCATGGTAAAATCCAAATCGAAGTTGTTCTTTATCGCCTGATCTCCAAGATTGCCAAAAAAACTTTTTGAGTTATACTTAATGCCAAAGCGTGTTCTGTCAACAGCTATTTTTCCGTGGATGGTTTGTTCCTTACCCTTTGTAGTAATCTCAAGTGGGATTGAGATGGGTTTTGAAACGCCTTTTATTTTGAGTATCCCCTTTGCAACAGCCGTTGCTTGCCCCGTATAGGCAATACTTTGGGTCTCAAAAACGGCTGTCGGGTATTTAGATACTTCAAAAAAATCCTCCCCTTTTAAATGGTCTACCAGGTTTTGCTCTTCGTGGGTAATACTATTCATGTCAAACATCACCAATGCTTTGGTGAGTGTATCGCCGCTGCTGCTAAGCTCCGCATTTTTTAGTTTTATATTACCGGTTAAGCTATAGTTACCTATTTCGCCATAGCCTGTCCATGAAATATCCGAACGGGAGATCTTTATTGTCTTTACCGTACTATTAACCAGTTTCCCTTCGGTTTCTATAGGAGCCATCCCTTTTACCAATCTTCCGTTTTTGTCTTTTGCAATGAAATACCACAGGGCATCTCCGCCGCGCAGGGTTTTATCCCGCCTCCAGCTTTCATGATCTGTGTAAACGATACCTTTTTTTAGCAGCCCACCCTTACAATTGTAGGAAGCTTCAAAATCCTGAGCGTTCATCGTGATTCTCAGGTACCAGCCTTCATCGGTATAAACAAAACTCCCATATTCTACAATCTGCAGGTCTTCGTTCACTTGTATGGAAATATCGTGTTTCCAGATATACATGCTGTCTTCTAAAACAGCATAACAAGGGTTGGGGTAATGAGTAGCGTTTATTTCGTTGGGCAGATTTCGCAGCTTATCCGGGAAAAGCCGGTTGGCCGCTCTTGCACCACCGGTAAAATCAGGACCGAAGGAAACGAGGTTTTCTTGTTGGGTATTGCTGTTTTGTAGCTGTGTATTTTCTTTTTGATGACAGGCTGTAAGCAGAAGAACCAGGCTGAGGTATCCAATGATTGTGTGTTTCATAATTTGCTTTTTTAAAATTTGAAACACAAAACTAGCCTGAAGCCACCCCGCAGAAGACCTGATTCAGGTTTTGATACGTATGGGAGATGATTTTGTAAGAAATTGAATATAAGCGACTTATATACTCAGGTTCCTAATTTGGGACTTATCTCTTTCAGGTTTTTACCTCTTTTGGGGAGAATCCGGTTATTTCTTTATAGATCCTGTTGAAAGTGGATTTAGAATTGAAGCCACATTCATAAGCCAAACCCATAATTGACAGGTTGTCCAATGCGCCGGATTCTTTTTTATGGATAAAAGCATTTACCCGATATTCATTTATGAACAGCGAGAAGCTTTTATTGAGGCCGTTATTGAGCGTGTGAGAAATTGTTTTGGTACTATAGCCTAGTTTTTCGGCGAGATCGGCAATCGTCAGTTCTTCCTTTAAAAACAAATCTTCTCCTTCTACAACAGCGATAATTCGGTTTAAAATCTCCTGATTTACCTCTTTTGGTTTTGATGGCATTTTTGAAACCGGTGATTTATCAGCCGCTTCTGTATCAGGGGAGGGCTCAGCGATTTCTAATTCGGGGAGATGTTCTTCTTTATTTACCGACCCGATGTTCTCCCGGATGTTAATCAGGCTATTTTGTCTTTGAGCAAAAAAAGCTATAATAAAAATAATGAAGCAACGTATCAGGTCGCTTGGGAAATAATTTTCAGAAAGCCGAAACGAATAGGAGACGATGACAAAACATATCGAGAGCAAGTAATAAAAAATGAATATATACAACAGCCGTTTTAACCACTGCAGGGCTATTGCAGTGCTGTTCGAGTAATAATTGTTCAGTTGCTTTTTGTAAAAATCAATTTCATGGAAGGATAGATATAAATAAATACTGACCGATACATAAACCAATAGATTCTGTAAAGGGCTTACAAAAGGTTGATATAATTGGCTGTAAATCTCATATTTACGATCTGCGTTTTGTAGAAAAGCAAAAAGAAAAAAAGCAAACTGAGCCAAAACCGGGATCAGGTGTAAAAATGCAGTTTTCCTTTTTACCGTTTGGAGGCCGATCAACCTGTTTATGTAGAGGTATAACAGTGGACCGATCCCTAATGAAAGGATGACCGGCAAAAAATATAAGGTGGGTTTTTGATTATAGATTCCTGCATCAATTAGGAAATTATGAAACAGGGAGCCGGCACAAATAAGCACAAGCAGGGCTAGATAAATATTGGCCTTTTGGTTTGCCTTCGAAAAACCCAAAATAACTGCTGTTATCAGGCCGATGATGATGCCGGTGATTAATAAAACACCATTAAATGTTAACTGAATGCTCATGCTTTTTGCCTGAATGGGATCTTTTTTATAAATATAGGGCTGTTTGGTTTCCAACCATGCAGGTGATGATTCTATGCAGGTTTTTTTATAGAAACCTGAAAGCTCTCAAACAACAGATATTTTATGGAAGGGTTCAAAACATAGTTGCTTTCACTATTTTATCTGAAGAAATAGATGGCTTAGTAATATTTATCCGGTCTTTCGCTATTTCTTTAACTATGGTTTTGATGCTTAATGAAGACAATGTAAAATTGAGAAGGGGGAAGCATTAAAAAGTCCTTTTTACAATCTGTTAACTTTCTAATCTGTGTGCCTTAATGAGTCCTCTGGTTCCCAAATTGTGTCTGCCGGAGAACTTATCTATCTTTAAATCCGCTTTTCCCCCTATGCCCTCCCCTTGAGATGTGGAAAATATTTTGTACATTTCTCTCTATTAAACACTCTTTTTCAGGCCTTTACATCGCCTACTATCTAATTTCAGGGGTTTAAGGACGGAATTATTTTACCATCGCAAAAGAAAAAATTTTTTTTCTAAAAAAGGAAGGTCTTGATTCTGTTAAAATTCCATTCATTTTGAGGCAAAAAAGTTGTCTCATTCCTGGTAATTGTTATAAAATTTTTGGGTAAGAAGCAACATAGCAGAAACGCTATTGCCCCCCACATCTATTTTTATACACGTCTTGGGTTTTACGGATAGAGTAAGGAAAGGAATAAATTATAATATATGAATAAAAATAATTACATATGGCTTTTCTTGGGATTATTTGCTTTTTCAACAGTGAATTATGCACAACAGTTTATAGGACTTGGAACGGGCAATTATGGAGGAGTTACCGGTTTGTCGCTTAATCCATCTTCTATTGCGGACAGCAGGCACAAGTTTGATATCAACCTTTTTTCTATCAATTCCTATTTCGATAATAATCTTGTAGATATTAAAAGAGATGCTTTTTACCGAGGTCAGTTTTTTAAGAGTCCATATAACAATGATTATGGCGCAGTGAGAAGAGATTTACTTGAATTGCAGCAGTTGCCTGCCAATGAACGGGTCAATGCATTTTTCGATACCCGCATTCAGGCACCCCTATCTGC
>JBGSNV010000127.1:0-5751 GCA_041739485.1 Chitinophagaceae bacterium | reverse complement strand
AATCTCCCATTCTATACACAACCGGATGCCAAATTTGGTATTCAAAAATTTGGTCGTGCATTTAATATAGATGCCGGAGATCAATTAAACCGAACCATGACACTTGAGTTCAGCAATGGTGCCTCGGTGAATGAGTTGATCAGAACTTTAGAACAGGATCCGCTTGTAGAATATGTTGAAAAAGTGCCTTTGGATCGATTGGATTTAACCCCGAATGATCCTTCGTTTGGTTCTCAGTATCACCTGAATAGAATCAATGCTGAAACCGCCTGGAATTTTGCCAGTGCCGGAAGCAATATTGTTATTGCTATTGTAGACGATGCTGTTCAGCGGAGTCATCCGGATTTAGCTCCTAATCTATGGGTGAACCCGGGTGAAATCCCCAATAATGGCATAGATGATGATGGAAATGGGTTCATTGATGACATTAACGGATGGGATGTTGCCGGTAACAGCAATATTGTAGATCCGGCAGGTCCGGATTTTGATCATGGTACCCATGTGGCTGGTATCAGTTCTGCAGCTACCAACAATAATATTGGAATCTCTTCCATAGGATTTAGTTGTAAAATCATGTGTATAAAGGCCACAACCTCTGCCAGTTCAATCTCTGCGGGCTATCAGGGTATTCTTTATGCAGCCAATAACGGAGCAAATGTTATCAATATGAGTTGGGGTGGACCAAGTTCTTCTCTTACCAATGAAAATGTAATTCAGTATGCTTTGGCACAGGGTTGTATTTTGGTGGCAAGTGCCGGTAACAGCAATAATACCAACTTAAGCTATCCGGCCGCTTACGATGGTGTTGTTTCGGTAGCTTCTACTACGGTTGATGATACCAAAAGCAGTTTCTCCAATTATGGTCCCTGGGTAAAAATAAGTGCACCCGGTTCGAATATATTAAGTACTGAAATCAACAGTACCTACGGAAACAAATCCGGAACAAGTATGGCTTCTCCGATGGTTGCGGGGCTTGTTGGACTGATGAAATTTTTAAATCCAACCATGCCTAATGCGGATTTAATCAGCTGTCTGTATAGTTCTGCTGATAATATTGATGCTTCCAATCCAAGCTTTACCGGGCAACTGGGTGCGGGTCGTATCAATGCAGGTGCGGCAATGGGTTGTGTATCTGCCAATCTGAACCGCGCACCTATTGCAGATTTCAGTGCAACTCTTACTGATGTAGTGCAGGGTGGACAAACTACATTTACAGATAGAAGCAGTTATAATCCTACAGACTGGCAGTGGACTTTCCCGGGTGGCTCCCCGGCCTCCTTTACCGGAAGAACCCCGCCGGCTATAATTTACAATGCTACCGGACAATATAATGTTACCCTTACTGTTACCAATGCTTTTGGAAACAACACGGTAACCAAAACCAATTATATCACAGTATCAACGCCACCTACCTGCTTACAGGTGAATTTACCGATACCGGAAAGCTGGCAGCTTGTCAATTATACACCAACAGGTGGTGCTACTAATGGCTATGTAAATGGTACCGGCCCCAACCTGCCCAAGCAGAAGGCCATGTTCTTCAATTTTGGAGGAACCAATAATACCACACTTACTTCATTTGCTATCGGATTTGGAGAAGCGATCTCTTCCTTCCCCGAAAGAATAGTACCTGTACGTATATATGATGCATCCGGAGTAGGAGGATCACCTGGTAATCAGTTGGGCGTTGTGAATCTAACGATGGCCGAGGTTATTGAAGATGTAAATGCTGACCAATTAACATTAGTCGATTTGCCACAAAGCATCACATTACCGGCGAATAAATCCATATTTGTCAGTGTAGATCTGACGAATTTGGCCTGGGACAATTTTGGCTTCAAAGATGAACTTGCTGTATTAAGTAATGTGAGCGGACAAAGCAATACATCTCCTATTTGGGATAGAGCCGCTGATGATGTTTGGCGCCGTTATGGAACTCCGGGTACCTGGAACCTTCCCAATACTTCTTTGTTAATTCATCCTTTTGTAACTCCCAATCCGGCCAAACCCATTATCCTCACCAAAAATCCTTCCATTTGTAGTGGAAGTAGTTTTGAATTTGATGGTACAGGGTCTACCTTTGGTGATATCCTTCAATGGCAATTGCCGGGAGCCTCTGCGCCAAATGTGATTAACAATCAATTCAAAGTTACTGGTCAATATTCCGCCTCCGGTAGTTTTAAGGTGTATTTAGTTGGCCGTGGAGGTTGTCAGGAACTTCGGGTTGATTCAACGATAATTACTGTAAATCAAAGTCCGATTATTAGTGTGTCAACAACCAAAAATCCAATTTGTGTTGGTGAAAATTCCACATTAATGGCTACAGGAGCAAGCAATTATTCGTGGACACCGAATAGTGCCATCAATACCATAACTGGTCCTTCAGTCATTGTAAATCCAACTTTTACAACGACTTATACCGTTTCCGGTACCCAGAACGGTTGTACGAGTCTTGCTGATGTGGAAATTGAAGTACGCAGTTCCAGTTCAAATGTGAGTATTGCTGCTTCCCAAACCAATATCACGGTTCCTACGAGTGTAACTTTTACGGCAGCTTCCCTCAATGCAGGATCACAGCCTTCCTATAGTTTCTTTGTGAATGATGTTTCAAGACAAACAGGGCTCAACAATACATTTATTCAACTTGTTAATCCCGGTGACCGTGTGAAGTGTGAATTGACAAGCAGTGAACCTTGTGTGGTTGAAAAAACGGTTACTTCCAATGTTATTCTAATGGGAGAAAATACGGTTCCCATTACGCTGTTCCGTTTTACCGGACAAAAAGCAGCAAATGGCAATCAGTTGAACTGGATTACTGCATCGGAGTCTAATTCTGAGAAGTTTATTGTGGAGCGTAGTTTTGATGGAAATAATTACCAACCAATTGGAGAAGTAGCTGCTGCCGGAAACAGTGCAAGCAGCAGAAACTACAGCTTCCTTGATGATCGGTATAATTCCGGTAAAAATTATTATCGTTTGAAAATGATGGATAGAGATGGTACTTTCAGTTATAGCAATATCGTGGTCATTGATGCCAACAGAACGCTTATGATTACAAGCGTTTATCCAAACCCAACAAGACAGGGCAGCAATGCTTTGCTTGTGATTACTGATGGAGAAAGAGGCATTGCAAACATTACCATCAGCAATATAGCCGGACAGGTAATCAATAGTTATAAAGTCAACAATACGAATGGTAACGTACAACTTGAATTGCCTTCCCGCAATCTCGCCGGAGGTAATTACCTTGTAACTTACCGGAACAGCCGTGGAGAAGTAGTAGAAACCATCCGCTGGACCATAACCAGATAATCTCTGATTTCAATTAAAAAGGGATCCCCGTTCTTTAAAAAGAGCGGGGATTTTTTTTAACCCGATTGCTTGGTCAGCTATACTTTCCAAAGTCCGGATCTTCAAATAGGGCTGCCTCCTCTCCATCAGGCAGTCCCCAACAATTGCATCCGGTAGCTGGAATAGCTTGCAAGCTTCTTATTTCTGTAGATAGAGTTTATAGACAGCATATATCGTTGACCTGAGGGTCTTTCTAAATAGCAGAGATGCTGCGTTTTACCCATGCTATACTTATCCGCTTCATACTGAACTTTGGTATTCTGGAATGAGCAAACCCTGTTGGAACCGCTTTTAAAGCCACCCCTATCATTGAACAGAACAGATTGGCTAAAAGTCACAAAAATGAATCACAAGGATACTTGCCCTTTACTTACTTTCCTTGATCAGCATTATAAAAATCGATTGCCAAATACTATCAGGTAAAGCAGGCAGATGAGGAAACAATCCAACAGAGTTTCGCAGTGAGGACTCCCATCCGGTTTGGATATTGATTTAATTAAAATCAGGACATATCTTATATAATCACGCTCAAACTTTTGGAGCAGCATGAAAACCTCAGCCCAGTAAAATGTATAACGTTTGCTTTCATAGACTTATAAAACAACTGTATGATTCCAGACCTGACCCTTCAATTCCTATCCGTTATTCACCCGACATAGCAGGCTCAGTATACCAGCATTTGCGGAGCGGTTTTCCGGGTGATTCCCTTTCCCAAAAAACAACAGAGCACCCCTTTTTTAATCATGCAAAAATCCCTTGATTCCTAAGCAGACACTACCTTAGTATTTTAATTCAGTTTAGATTTCAGGAAAAGGAAAGACTAAGAAAAAAGGAAGTGAACATACGGAAACAACCAAAAATACCGGAATGAAAGAAACCTGCATGAATAAAAGCCTTGAGGCCAATGAAACACAATATTATATCTTAATGAAACGGCAATTAGATCTATAAAAAAAAACTGCAATAAGACGAATTCAACTAATCAATAAAACCTGTCGATCACCGGATAAAAAGATATTGGTTCTTTTTATTCCCCTATGATTGGATGATAAGCGGATTTGTAAAGAAAGGGATACTGTGCAAATAAGCCAAACTGAAATCAGTTAGACTACCTTGCTACGGAGGCTAATAAATACATGCTAATCGATAGGATGCGATAACCAATGGTAGTGTAAAATAAGAGTGACTGATTTTTCGGAAGAAATAAAAGGGCGAAGGCATTGTATATTGGAATCAAAAAACAAATTTCAACGACCCAATGATAATTATAAAACACTCGGGCCAGAGAAATATCAAATTTCCTCTCACTTGTAATTGATCTTGGCTTAAAAGCCGACATATTTCAAGGAGTATCCGGAACAACCTTAAAAACCCAGCCTAAGAAGTAGGAGAACCTAAGAATCTGGAAAGCATGCAAGTACATGTAAAAACAAAAGAGACGACCTGAAAAGGCCGTCTCTTTTGTTTAATTTATACAACAATCAGAATATTAATATCCTGCATTTTGCTGAGGAGCCAAATTTGCATTGGCATTGATTTCAACTTCAGGAATAGGAAGAAGACGCTTGTCGAAAGGATAAGCAATGCTTCTTGCAGTAGCCGGGAAGTTAGTACCTCTTGTGATTCCCAATTTCAGGCGATTCAGATCATGGAAACGATCTCCTTCGCAAAGGAACTCAAGCTGACGCTGACCAACAATATCATTCAACAAGGCAGCACCGGTTGAGGTGTACGGAGCGATAGACGGATCTCTGCGGGTAGCAACAAAATTGAGGAAGTTCTGTGCATTGGTTGCATTAGAAGCAATAGAAGCTTCGGCAGCAATCAGATATACATCACTCATTCTCATCAGTTTTGTCTCATCACGATCTGTAGCGATATTCAGAAACTTACGAACAAAAACGGCCGGGTGTCTTGTTTGACCAACAACCGATTGGATATACAAATTTCTACGAACGTCTGTAGCTGTAAACTTAGCAAATACATCGTCTGCAATCATCATATCACCATAACCGGACTGATTGTAAATGTAACCAAGCGCATCAAAACCGAGATTACCAACAGGATCCATAGAAACTTCGAACAAAGTTTCCACGCGATCGGTACGGAAGGTAGCACTACCCCAATAAGCAGCATAGTTAGCAGCAGTTGCAACGGTGAAATTACTGTTGGTAATTACATCATTAGCAGCAGTTAAGGCACCTGTCATATCATTCCGCGTCAAACGAACCTTTGCTTCAAGCGCTCTTGCAGCATATTTATGCATCAAAGAAGAGTTTGTAAAAACCGTCATTTCGGCATAGGCTTCTGTAAGATCCTTCAAAATAAAGTCATACACTTCAGCTACTGTGTTCCGGGTTGGCTTCAAAGCCACATCAAAAGTGGAAACAATGGGCACAC
>JBGSNV010000060.1:0-6250 GCA_041739485.1 Chitinophagaceae bacterium | reverse complement strand
TTGAAGCAGATGAAGTTTTGGTATCTTCAGAAATACCGGGAAGGATCGTGCAAATGAAAATTGAAGAAGGCGATACATTGTCTGCCGGCACTATCGTAGCCCGGATTGACGCCGGTAACCTTAGTTTGCAAAAAGAACAGGTAGAGGCAAGCATAGAAGCCCTTAACCAAAAAACCAATGATGTAAGCCCGCAGATAGCCTTACTTCGGGATCAGTTAAATGTTCAGCAGGCACAAATGCATACCCTGCAAAAAGAGCAGAAGCGGTTTACAGCCCTGGTAAAAGCCGACGCTGCCACTCCCAAACAATTAGATGATATCGTGGCACAGATCAGCGTACTTGAAGAACAGATGCAGGTAACCAAGCAACAGATGAAAGTACAGGTTGCCAATAATACCACTCAAAACAGATCGATCCTGAGCGAAAAAGACCCACTTGCAAAAAGAGTCAATATCATTGCCGATCAGATAGACCGGGCCAATATCACCAACCCAATCAACGGAACCATATTGACGCGGTATGCCCAAACCGGCGAAATGATCAACGCAGGAAAAGCTATTTACAAAATTGCGGACCTGCGTACACTTACACTCAGGGCCTACCTGACTGGTGATCAATTATCAGAGGCTAAACTGGGACAACTGGTAAAAGTATTGGTGGATAGCGGTAAAAATGCATACCGGACCTACCGGGGGGAAATCACCTGGATTGCTGACAAAGCTGAATTCACTCCCAAAACCATTCAAACCAAGGAGGAAAGAGCCAACCTCGTGTATGCAATAAAAATAGTAGTACCCAATGATGGATATCTGAAAATAGGGCAATATGGTGAGGTGATTCTCTCTGACAAAAAAGAAGAATAGTGCAAAACACGCTGGAGAATACCCGGATATTGATTTCCAAAAGCAAACGTCTTTCATGATTGAAATAGATAACATATCAAAGACCTATCAAACGGGTAAAACAAAGGTACAAGCCTTGAAAAACCTGAACTGCTCGGTAAAAAACGGGGAACTTTTCGGATTGATCGGACCCGACGGTGCCGGAAAGACCTCGCTGCTTCGCATACTCACCACCCTGCTGCTTGCCGATGAAGGAAAAGCTACCGTGGCCGGGTTTGACGTAATTAAGGATTATAAGAAAATCAGAAATATGATTGGCTATATGCCGGGAAGATTCTCGCTGTACACCGATCTGTCTGTGGAAGAAAATCTGCAGTTCTTTGCTACTATTTTCAAAACTACTATTCAAGAAAACTACCATCTAATCCGCGACATTTACGAGCAGATAGAACCTTTCAAAAACCGAAAGGCGGGACAACTAAGCGGAGGCATGAAGCAAAAACTGGCACTATGTTGTGCCTTGATCCACAAACCCAAAGTATTGCTGCTTGATGAACCCACCACAGGCGTGGATGTGGTTTCCCGAAAGGAATTCTGGCGGATGCTGAAGCGTTTGAAAGAAGCCGGTCTCACCATCATGGTAGCTACACCCTATATGGATGAAGCAGTATTGTGCGACCGGGTAGCGCTGATTCAAAACGGACAGATCCTGGAAACCGACGCCCCCGATCAACTGATCCAAAACCACAGGCACCCCTTATGGAAAGTGAAAGCGAATAACATGTATGCCCTGCTTCAGGACCTTCGACAATATGAAGCAATTGAAACAGTGCACCCCTTTGGAGAATACCATCACGCCACACCAAAATCAGGGACAGAAGATATGCCTGCCTTAAAAAGCTGGCTGGAAAATAAGAAACACGAAGCCGTTGAAATGGAAGCAATTGCTCCAAACATCGAAGATATTTTTATGGATCTGATGCAAAATAAAACAAGCTAATGATGAATAAAGACCCGGTCATTTTTGCCGACAAACTTACCAGGAACTTTGGAGCATTTACTGCGGTAGATCAGATAAGCTTTGCAGTAAATCGTGGTGAGATCTTTGGCTTTCTGGGAGCCAATGGAGCAGGAAAAACCACTGCCATGCGCATGCTTTGCGGACTGATTGCTCCCTCTGCGGGAAAGGCCTCCGTAGCCGGTTTCGATGTGTATCATCAGTCGGAATCCATCAAAAAAAATATCGGATACATGAGCCAGAAATTCTCGCTTTATGATGATTTGACTGTTGGTGAAAACATCCGGCTTTTCGGTGGTATATATGGGATGCGTTCTGATGCGATCCGGGAAAAAACGAGTTTTATACTTGAAGATCTTCACCTTCAAAAAGAAAAAAACACCCTGGTAAAGTCTTTGCCGCTCGGATGGAAACAAAAATTAGCTTTTTCCGTGGCTATTTTCCACAATCCTCCGATCGTATTTCTTGACGAACCCACCGGTGGTGTAGATCCGATAACAAGAAGAGAATTCTGGGAAATGATCTATAAATCGGCCGATAAAGGAACGACCATTTTTGTAACCACGCATTATATGGATGAAGCAGAATACTGCAACCGGGTCTGCATTATGGTAGATGGCAAAATAGAAGCCCTTGATACGCCGGCTGCTTTGCGTCATCAGTTTGAAGCCCCGGGTATGGAAGCCGTTTTTCTACAATTAGCACGCAAAGCCACCCGGTCGGGGGATTAAAATAAATAGGATATGATGCAACAATTTCTGGCATTTGTTCAAAAAGAACTATACCACATTTGGCGCGATAAACGCACCCTGTTTATCCTGTTTGGGATGCCCGTGGTACAGATTGCCCTTTTTGGTTTTGCCCTAAGCAACGAAGTGAAAAATTCCGGGATTGCCGTGCTTGATCCTTCCAAAGATGAAGTAACAAGAACACTGATTGAAAGGATAGACGCAAGCCGTTATTTTGAGGTCGTTTCTTACCTGCAGTCCACCGATGAGATTGATGCTGTCTTCAAAAAGGGTAAGATAAAAATGGTGCTTATTTTTCCAAATAATTTTGCAAGAGATCTGCGACATCCCAACAAAGCCATGGTACAGTTCATTGCCGATGCTTCGGACCCCAACCTCGCTACAACGGTGACCAACTATGCCTCTGCCATTATCAGCGACTACCAAAATGAAATCAATCAGCAAAAAATACCCTACCGCATTCAACCCAATCTGAGGATGCTTTACAATCCACAATTGAAAAGCGCTTACAGTTTTGTGCCCGGTGTGATGGCAATGATCTTGCTGCTTGTGTGTACCATGATGACCTCTATTTCCATTGTAAAAGAAAAAGAAACCGGTACGATGGAAGTGCTGCTTGCATCGCCCTTACAACCCATACTCATCATTATTGCAAAAGCCATCCCCTATCTGCTGCTATCGATGGTTAATATCGCCACGATTTTGTTGCTTAGTGTTTTTGTGTTGCAATTACCGATTGCCGGCAGCTTGCTATTGCTTGTTTTGGAAAGTACTTTGTTTACTATTACGGCTCTTACCCTTGGATTACTCATTAGCACCATCACCAATTCGCAACAGATTGCCATGCTGATATCGCTTGTAGGCATGTTTTTGCCCACACTGATGCTCAGCGGATTCATGTTTCCAATTGAGAATATGCCGGTTCCCTTGCAGGTGGTTTCCAATATCATTCCGGCAAAATGGTTTTATATTATTGCAAGGGATGTGATGATCAAAGGCGTCGGAATTGGTGCGCTTTGGAAAGAAACCCTGATCCTTGCAGGAATGACGTTATTCCTGCTTTTCATCGCATTGAAAAAATTTAAAATTCGGTTAGAGGGTTAAATAATTTTTTGTTTCATCCTCCGTATCACTATAAAAAAATGGACTATGCTTCGGTTTTTATTAGAAAAAGAATTTCGACAAATTTTTCGCGACCCCTCTATCATTCGCATGATGTTGATGATGCCGGTAATTCAATTGATTATACTTCCCTTAGCAGCCAATTACGAAGTAAAAAATGTATTGTTGACTGTGGTGGATCATGACCGCTCGGCCTATTCACGTCAGATGATTGAAAAAATAACGGCTTCAGGTTATTTCAAAATGACCGGATACCATACAGGTTTCAATCAGGCACTTGAGCAGGTTGAACTGGATCAGGCCGATATTATTCTTGAAATTCCGGCGCAATTTGAAAAGCAGTTGTTGCGGGAAGAAGAAGCAAACGTTTTGCTTTCAGTGAATGCTGTCAATGGAACAAGAGCCAATCTTGGATCTTCCTACCTGATCAGTATTCTGCGCAATTATAATCAGCAGATCCGCGAAAAAATATTGCAATTGCCCCGGCTTCCCGATCAGCCAAAAATCGAAACCACTTTTATTAACTGGTTCAATCCTACCATGAACTATCAACAGTTTATGGTTCCCGGTATCATTGTGATTTTACTAACGATGGTAGGTGCCTTTTTAACAGCACTGAATATTGTAAAAGAAAAAGAAATAGGCACTATGGAACAGATCAATGTAACACCTGTAAAAAAGCACCTATTTATTTTGGGGAAACTCATTCCCTTTTGGATCATGGGTATGGTGGTGCTTTCGATAGCCTTGGTGGTAGCACGTATTTTTTATAGGGTTGTCCCACTGGGGAATCTTGGGGTACTTTATCTATTTGCTGCCGTATTTTTACTGGCAGTACTTGGTTTGGGCTTACTCATATCCACTTATGCACAAACCCAACAACAGGCCATGCTGATCGCTTTTTTTTTAATGATGGTCTTCATCCTGCTAGGCGGGTTATACACCCCTATTGAAAGCATGCCCGAATGGGCGCAGGATCTGACCAAATTGAATCCTGTTGCTTATTTCATCGAAGTTATGCGTATGATTGTGATGAAGGGTAGCGGCTTTTCAGACATTGCCCGTAGCCTGGGAATTATGGGTGTTTTTGCCGTGGTATTGAATACCTGGGCGGTGCTAAATTACCGGAAAAGGGCCTGATGGGGTAAACGATACTTTTAAATGACCGTTCAAAACGTTCTTTTTAGAGTACATTTTTTAAAAATTTTGTACTTTTCAGAAAACAATTTGGCTACCTTCTTCTTATAACTCATTCATAAATATTGAAAAACTGAACAATCAACAACTTATCCGATTTACCGAAAAAGGACTTTACTGCGAAGTCGGCGATTTCTACATCGATCCATGGCGTGGGGTAAAACGCGCCGTCATCACACATGCCCATAGCGATCATGCCCGTTGGGGCAGCGAAAGCTATCTCACACATCCTCTGGGTGAACCAATCATGCGACTAAGGCTGGGTGCTGATATCAATGTAAGTACTATTGACTGGGGGAAAACCATCCAAATGCAAGGCGTGCAGGTATCGTTACACCCTGCGGGCCATATCATTGGCAGCAGTATGGTTCGTGTGGAGTACAAAGGCGAAGTGTGGGTGGTAACGGGCGATTACAAAGTAGAAAACGATGGTATCAGCGAAGCCTGGCAACCTGTCCGTTGTCACAAGCTTATTACTGAATGTACTTTCGGCCTACCGATTTACCAATGGCAACCACAGGAATTCATTTTTAAAGAAGTACAGGATTGGGTATTGCAAAATGTAGCTGCAGGAAAAAATAGTGTATTGATTGCCTACAGCCTCGGCAAAGCACAGCGCATTTTAAAAGCAGTAGAAAATTCAGGGATTCCAATTTTTGTACATGGGGCAGTCTGGAATACACATATTGCCCTAACGGAAGCCGGTATTGCCCTGCCTGCTGTCCGGCGCATAGAGGCGGAAACTCCCAAATCTGCACTAAAAAATGCCATCATAATTGCTCCACCGGGGGCGCAGGGTACGCCGTGGATGCGCAAATTGCAACCGCTAAGTCTCGGGGTTTGCAGTGGTTGGATGCAGGTTAGGGGCAATACCCGCCGCAACAATGCCGACCGGGGATTTGTACTCAGCGATCATGCAGACTGGCCCGGATTACTGCAAGCCATCGAATTATCCGGCGCAGAAAAAGTGTACACAACCCATGGATTTACTGCCGCTTTTAGTCGATACCTCAATGAAAACGGTATTCCAAGCGAAGAAGTAAAAACGGAATATGGGGCGGAGGAAGTGGAATAAAGGCAAATGTGAAAGGTGAAATGTGAACCGTGCATACCTCTTCGAAAATTGATATACCCTTCTTTGTGCAGCTTAGTGTCCTTTGTGCCTTGGTGGTTCAAAAAAGGTGAAATGTGAAAGGTCAAACGTGAAAGGGTGTGCATGCCTAAAATAGGTTGACATTTTTTAATAATCTTTAAACAATGATAGTTGCTTTGTTTCAGAAATTTCAGTATTTGTATTAGTTGTAAATATTTTCATGTTAAAA
>JBGSNV010000041.1:0-12450 GCA_041739485.1 Chitinophagaceae bacterium | reverse complement strand
TTGGTCATCCCCCCGGTACTTGTGGCTGCAGCAATATTACCCCGCTGGTCGCAGGCAACGGCACCCACTGTACCAAACTTTTTATCTTTCAGCAAACCATCGGCTGCCTGCACATTATGATCAAGTGTATAGGTATTGGTATCCCGAACCGCCTTCCACTGTTGATAGCGAAAGGGAACAAAAAAGTAATCGGGGGGAGCAAGGGTAAGTCCTTCTTTCAGGGCAAAGGCCTCAGCCCCCTGCCCCGAAAGAAAGACATGATCACTTTTTTCCATAATACCCTCAGCCAGCAAAACAGGATTGACTACATTGCTAACTCCTGCTACAGCACCAGCGGACAGATCATGTCCGCACATGATGGCTGCATCCATTTCGTGGGATCCGGTATGCGTAAAAACAGAGCCTTTTCCTGCATTAAAAAGTAGGCTATTTTCCATAGATAGCGTAGCAGCAACAACCGCTTTTTGCGCGGATTCTCCGGCAACAAGCAGTTTATAACCAGCTTCTACCGCTTCATTCAAGGCGGCTTTATAAGCCTTTTCCAGCTCGGGAGTCATGTCCTCCGGTACAATGGTACCAGCTCCTCCGTGTATTGCTATTGCGTAATTCAAAAGAAAAATTTATACGATTTATTCACCCGCATCCTCTGCGGAGGCAGAGCCTGCATTGATGGTACTTCCAAAAAAGATGGCATTCATAAACAACTTCATACCCCCGAGCCAAAAAGCACGGAAATTAGGATTATCGGCCATATGAATGACCCGGCCCCTTCCAACAGTTTGCACCACTACAGAAGCTGTCCCTTTGAGCGCCTCATAGTTTTGCCGGGTAATAAATCCACTCTGCAACGGGTCAGATCCATATCGTACAGGCGAAGCAAACGGATTTTTCGAAGGCTTCATAAATACACTATTGGTCTTAAACAAATCAATGTAAGGCTGCTGAAATCCGAAATTCAACGGATGGGTTAAATCTGTTTCGGCACGGAATATAGCACCGGTCATTCTTTGGGCACCATCTATTTCCGACTTGGTGTCATAGGCAAGCATTTTGCTGCTGTCGCTGATGGCTGCCGGAATTTTTTTGAACGACAACTGACTGATTCCATTGCGGCTGCACCATTGTACAGCATCTTCGCAGGCAATCAATACACCACCGGAAGCAATCCATTCCCGCAGTTTTTCTTTATTCAACCCGGATTGCCGGCCGCTTACCATGATGATGGTATTGTAGCGGGAAAGATCGGCCCGGTTAAAGGTTTCTATTTCAAGTTGTGTGACGGGAATATCCATCCGCTGATCCATCAAATGCCAAACCTCTCCGGCATCGGTAGCACTCACACCATCGCCTACCAACATGGCTACTTTTGGTTTTTCAAGAGAAGGCGCATTGTTGCTGCCTATGTCAATACCCGAGGAGGAAAGGCCTGTAGAAATACCGGTAATTTTTACATTATTGTGCGCAGCAAGATCTCGCAGGATGGCCACCATTTCGGTACGGCTTTTGGTTTGTAACTGATTGGGAACAATGATACTTCCTCTGTCGAATGCCTGCACTTTGCCATTCACCTCGGTGCTGAAAGGTCTTGTAGCCACTCTTGCTATCAATCCGGCATCCAGCATTTTGTACAATGCTTTCGGTGCTTCAAAATCATGCCAGTCTAAAACCCATGCATAATCATTTACTGTACCCGCAAACTGTCCTGTAGTTCCCGGGGTAACGGTTACCGGCTTTGCGGAAACTGTTTTAGCAGTAGCGGCATTGAGTGCTGCATAAGGGATACCCATTGCTAAAGGAACCGTCCATGCTGTAACATCATAAAAAAGGCTGTCTTTGTATTCGAGTTGCTTTTCAAAAATGGAACGAATAAGCCGGTATTGTGGTTGTTGAGTACTCACAAAATAAGATTTTCCGCTAACAAACTGCAGACCACCAGTTTCCATATTTTTATCAAGCAATTTTACGTCAACCCGGTGCCGTTGCAACATCTCAGCCAGTACTTCTGCGTTATGAGTATTGTCCTTATCACCAAAAATGTAGCCGGCAACAGCACTTGCCTTTCCTTCGTTATAAGCATTGAGAAAAAACTCCCGCTGATAGTCCAGCAACGTTTTCCGCAAGGCAACCGTAGCTTCCATCGTGCTAAGGGTGGTGGTAAACTGATTGCGAATGGTAAACGGAAAGGTCAGAATACCATTGGCAGTTTCCTGCACATGCCCTCTGCTGCTTGCCTGTTCAAACAGGATACCTACACTACCCTGCACATCCGGAAAAGTAGAACCCTTGCCATAGTAAAAATCGTCATAGCCCTCTTTGGTATAGTAAAGGCTACCGATTTTATCAAGCAGCCTGGCATGATATTCTGCGATAGCCCCGGTAAGCTCCTGGTTTTTACCGGGAGTCAGGGAGTTTACCCTTGAAAGCACTCCGGGTTGAAAAAAGAAGGTACTGTTGCTGCCCATTTCATGATGATCGGTAAGCACATTGGGGCGCCAATCGTGGAAATATTGCAGTCTGTTGCGGCTTTCACGATGTACGGCCGGCAACCAATCCCGGTTCAGGTCAAACCAATAATGGTTAAAACGACCTCCGGGCCACACTTCATTGTATTCGCGGCTGTTGGGGTCGGTAACGAGGTTTTTGCTTTTATGCTGATTGGCCCAGGTACTGAAACGCTGCAAACCATCTGGGTTAAAACTGGGATCAATGAGAAAAACAGCATCATTCAACATTTTATCAATGGAAGGCCCCTGTGCAGCAGCAAGATAGTAGGCTGTAAGCAAAGATGCATTGCTGCCACTTGATTCGTTTCCATGAATACTGAAACCCATCAGTAAAACTGCCGGCATGTCTGCAGTATTCAGCGATGCTGACTGTAAAGGGTCACTTAAAGAAACATGTTGTTTTTGAATGTCATTGATTTTCGCCTGATTAGAGGGAGAAGTGATGGTAAGTAGTAATTGCTGTCTTCCCTCGTAGGTGGTACCTGTTACCTGCAATTTAATACGTTGCGGGTTTGCGGCAGCTACCGCTTTCATATATAAAACCAGTTTATCATGCGTTACATGCCATTCTCCCACTTCGTGACCAATTACCGAAGCCGGAGTGGGAATGGCCGGATTGTAACTGACATCCTTAGGCAAATAGTAATCAAGAGAAACATTGTTCTGCGCAGAAGCACTGAAAGAAAGCGCAACCATAAAGATGAAAAAGCAAACTTTTCTGATGAGCATAGCAGCAAATAATTTGGTTTGGCGTAAATAAAAAAACAGGTTCGGGAAATGGAAATAATAACAATCCCCTCCAAATTGGGGAGGGGATATAGTCATTTTATTTTAATTAAAAGGGAAGGTCATCGGGGCCATCATTGCCGTCGGATGTATTTCCTGAGCCTGAATCTCCAACCCGCTGATTACCGGAGGGTGTATTGCCCTGATAGTTCCCGCCACCATTGCTGTTTTCTCCTGCATTTTCCCGGGAACCAAGCAATTGTACTGAAAGCACACGAAGCGAAAGAGAAGAACCCACAGTTCCGTCATTGCGGGTAAAACTTCTTACTTCGGGGGTACCTTCCGCATACACTTGTGTTCCTTTTTTCAAATAAGGAGCAATCCCGGTTTTGTCGGTCCAATAGGCACATTCCACCCAGGTTGTTTTGTCTTTTTGCACCCCTGCGCTATCGCGGAAACGTTCTGTATGAGCCACACTAAAGTTGATGACATTTTTACCATTTACCATATTGGTGAGGCAATCCTTGCCCAAATTCCCAATAACCTGAAGCTTAATCATAGTACTCGTTTTTTTAATTTAGTTCGTAAAAATAAGGGCTTTCGTTCCATTTCTTAAACATGAATTTGCTTTTTTTAAGATTGATAAGCATATAACTACACAAAATATTGATATTCGTTTGACGGAGGATAGTTTTACTTCTTAACCACCGACTATGCGTACTGGTACCATACAGAACAACAATAACATGTTTGTAGAAACAGGGCCAATTATTTCCGGGGAAATTTTCTCAGACGAAGGCAGTTTTCTTCAATTTAAAAATAATCAGGGATTCTCCCCTTTTGCAAAGGTCAAATTATTGATTGATACCGGTAGCAATATTTCAGGAATCGACAGTAAAATCATCAAGGGCTTATCCTTGAACCGGTATGAGGATCATTCGGAAGTAAACGGTGTAGGCGGCATACATACCTTAAGCCGGTTTCGCTGTATTCTCTTTTTAAATATTTTTGGAATGAAAGGACTTCCGTTGGATATCCTGGAGGGGGATTATTCTGTAAGCCCCTATGATGGGATTATTGGAAGGGATGTCCTCCAATTTTGCTCTTTCGAATACCATGGCCCTTCAAATTCGTTCCGCCTGAATGCGATGAACTTCTAGCTTTCCCCTTTCCACGCTGTTAATTTTAAGTATTGCTTTCCCTGCAATGCGGCCGAAATATGTAATTTTGCCGGGTATCCGGACTTTGAACCCGGCTAGTACACCTATAATATGAGTAAAAATGGGAAAATACTCGTTGCCATGAGCGGCGGGATTGACAGTACAGTTACAGCCCTGATGCTGCACGAGCAGGGTTACGAAGTGATTGGCATTACTATGAAAACCTGGGACTATGCGAGCAGTGGAACCGGTCAGAAAGGTAAAAAAGAAACGGGTTGCTGCAATGTAGACAGCTTCAATGATGCCCGGCTTGCTGCGGTAGAACATGGGTTTCCACACTATATCCTTGATATTCGGGATGAATTCGGAGATTTTGTTATCGAAAATTTTGTAGAAGAATACCTAGCAGGTCGAACCCCTAACCCCTGTGTGATGTGCAATACCCATATCAAATGGCGGGCCTTACTTAAAAGAGCCGACGCATTGGACTGCGCTTTTATTGCTACCGGACATTACGGACAAATTCATCAACATACCAACGAAAGGTTTTATGTACGTCGTGGCGTAGATGAAACCAAAGATCAAAGTTATGTTTTGTGGGGACTGCAACAAGACCTTTTGAGCAGGACCCTGCTGCCACTTGGCACCTACCGGAAAACCGAAATCCGACAAATGGCACATGACTTCGGTTACCCCGAACTTGCAAAAAAAGCAGAGAGCTACGAAATTTGTTTTGTACCTGATAATGACTACCGCGGTTTTCTGAAAAGACGGGTAGACGGACTGGAAGAAAAAGTGGCCGGTGGTTGGTTTGTGGACAAAGCTGGCAACAAACTTGGCCAACACAAAGGATATCCATTTTATACTATCGGACAAAGAAAGGGTCTTGAAATTGCATTAGGCAAACCGGTTTATGTAACTCATATTGAACCGGAAACCAATACGGTAATTCTTGGGGATGAAGCAGACCTCGATCGCAGCGAAGCATTTGTTTCAAGAATCAACTGGTTGAAATATGACGGCATTTCCGACGGAATGGAAAGCACAACCAAGATCCGCTACCGCGATAAAGGTGCTTTATCGAACCTTTACAATCAGGATAACGGAGTGCAGGTTCGGTTTTATGAAAATGTAAAAGGCATTGCCCCGGGTCAGAGTGCTGTTTTTTATGAAGGAGATGATGTAATCGGAGGAGGAATCATTCAGCGGTATTAATTGGTGTTACAGAAGCAGGCCGGTGTTGTAAAATCCATTATTTTAGCGTTTTAATTATGAAATTCTCATCAAGAAGATATCAACTCTATGTTTTTATGTTGATGGCTTTGGCGGTTTTGCAAAGCTGTACTGATAAAACAGTAACCTTAGACAGCCCTCCGCTGTCGGACTATTTTCCGCTCACTCCTGGTAAATTCATCGTGTACAAACTTGATTCCACAGTCCTCACCCAATTTGGCCGCGATACCACCGTGCGGAGCTATCGCGTAAAAGATCAGGTGGATGCTCAAATCAGCGATGCCACCGGAAGGGATGCTTTTCGCATCATCCGGAGTATCAGCAATGCTGCGGGTACGAGTCCATTTGTGCCTACGTCTACTTTTATGGCGGTTCCTAATGGGGAAGACTGGATAGAATACGTTGAGAATAATCTCCGCTTTATGAAACTCCGGTTCCCGGTTATTGAAAATTTTCAATGGAAAGGCAATAGTTTTATTGAAACCAATACCATCAATAGCCCGGTACGGTATTTATTTGACTGGGATTACCAATATCTGAATGTAGGGCAACCTGCCACCATCAACGGTAAAACGTATCCCAACACAATAACGATTTTGCAGCGTGATGAAGTTATTCCGGAAGGCCCCTTCAATCCGCAATTTTTCAAGCAGTTCGATTACAGCATTGAAATATACGCGGCGGGCATTGGATTGGTATATAAAAACTTTGACCACAAGGTTTGGCAGCCACCCACGCCTCCTCCTGCATCAAGACCTGGTTTTTGGGAAGACGGCAGCTATCGCATCATTCTTACAGCACTCGAAAATAACTAAGGCTTTTTTAGTATGGCCAAAAACATACTGTCAGCCTGATTTTGGGTTCCGTCAATACTTTGGTGGTACTTTATTTCCAGGCCATGCTGTTTTTCAAAAAAAACGAGCTGCTCCTCATTCTCGCAGGCAAATACAGAACAGGTAATGTAGAGAAGCGCCCCCCCCTGCTTCAGGTGCTTCAGAGCGTTGGCTACAATCACCCGTTGTTTTTCTACATAAGTTAAGGCATCTTTTTCTTCAAAATAATAATGGCGTTCCGGAGTTCTCGACCAGGTACCACTTCCCGTACAGGGAACATCGGCGAGAACGATGTCCACTCCATTTTTTAATGCGGGATTAGTGGTTGGGTTTTCGAGATTCGCCTCAAACAGGGTATAATTTTGAAAATTCGCTTCTGCAAAACGTTTTTGAAGATTGTGTAAAATAGAAGCCCGAACATCCGAAACCAGAAAACGGAGCTTTTTGCCATACAAATCGGCCATCATCAGGGTTTTACCTCCACTTGCGCTGCAACAATCCCAAAGTACTCCCTGTAAACCGGCGTCATGTTTGGCAATCATTTCACCACACAACTGACTGCTCCAATCCTGCACAATCACTTCTTTGTTCACTTCAAGAAGTGGCTCGATATTCAATTGGGCATTGGGTAAGGCAACCGTATTGTCAGCTTTCCAAAGATACTCCCAACCGGAAGTGGCTAATTTTTTTTCAACAGCTTGTTTATGTCCCGGACGAACCCTTAAATAAAGTGCCGGTTGTGTAAAAAAGGAAGCGACATATAATGGAATAGCTGTTTCTGTTTGAAGCAATCGAAACCAGGGGGTATGTTTTTCAGGTTTAAAGGGCAGGCCCACAGCTGCACATTTATCAGTAACCGTCCCTTGCAGAGATGCCGTGCGCTCCGGCCATAATGCGGCAGCCACCGGACCGGTATCTTCATGACAAAGCCAATCTGCCAATAGGATCCGATCTTCCAGAGACCAAAAATCCGCAAAATGACCCAGGCGAAAATACTGATGGCAAAGTGCCCCGATTTGCTTGCGGTCGCGGGATCCGAATTTCTTATGCTGTGCAAAGAAATGCTTCAGAAAGGCAGCAAGCGGCACCCTGCCATCATAGGATTGCAGGATGGCAACGGCATTGCGCAAATAAGCGGGTGCATATTTCAATGAATTGTCATTGAAAGATCTTGGACGATCCGGTTACAAAATAAGGTACCTGTACTTTTATAATTCAAGCAAGGACTTGATAGGATCTTTACCTAATAGTAATTGTGCAGGATTTTCAAGCAGTTCTTTTAACCGAACCAAAAAGCTTACCGATTCGCGACCATCGATAATCCGGTGATCGTAGCTGAGCGCCAGATACATCATCGGACGAATCTCTACCTTACCATTGATGGCCATCGGGCGATCCTGAATTTTATGCATCCCTAAAATGGCACTTTGCGGGATATTGATGATCGGGGTACTCATAAGGCTACCAAATACGCCTCCATTGGTGAGGGTGAAAGTGCCTCCGGTCATTTCTTCGATAGTAAGTTTATTTTCCCTGGCCTTGGTAGCGAGTTCCACCACTTTCCGCTCAATATCTGCCATACTCAGGCTTTCCGCATTGCGAATCACAGGTACTACCAATCCTTTGGGAGCACTTACGGCAATAGAAATGTCGCAATAATTATGAAATACAATCTGATCCCCATCGATTTTAGCATTTACAGAAGGCCATTCCTGCAATGCGTAACAGGCTGCTTTGGTAAAAAAGCTCATAAAACCGAGGTTAACCCCATGCTTTTTGGAGAAAGACTCTTTGTATTGCTTTCTGAATTCCATAATTGGCCCCATATCCACCTCATTAAAAGTGGTAAGCATGGCCGTGGTATTTTTAGCCTCCACAAGCCGGCGGCTAACGGTTTTACGAAGATTGCTCATTCTTTCCGGCTTTTCGGACCGGTCGAATAAGGCAGTACCGGGCTTTACTCCCGGATTGGCAAGCGCTGCAAGCACATCCTGCTTTACGATTTTACCATTAGATCCGGTTGGGGTCACTTCCTGCACATTTACTTTCTTATCGGCAATGATTGCTGCGGCGACCGGAGTTGCTTTGGGAGCAGCGCCCGAGTTGGCTGAAGTTGGTGCTTCGGCAGTCTGCGGTGCTGTGTCAGCTTTTGGCGAAGCCGCTTGTTCCGGTTGCTTTTCAACTTCGGCTACAGGAGCCTTTGCAGTAGTATCAATAGAACAGGCAACGTCCCCGATTTTAAGGGTATCTCCTTCGGAAGCAATAATTTTTAATACACCTGCTTCAACAGCATTAATTTCAAAAGTAGCCTTCTCGCTTTCGAGCTCTGCAAGAACCTCATCCCGTTTTACGTAATCTCCGTCTTTTTTCAGCCATTGTGCGAGGGTTACTTCACTGATACTTTCTCCTACACTTGGAACTTTGATTTCTAATGCCATTGGGTGTTTATTTTTAAAAGAAGGCAAATTTCGTGAAATTGTGTTTCATACAAGAACCTAATTGGGAAATGTTTTAATTTTCTTGTTTAACTTTTGGGCAATTTTTTACCAAAAAAATAGACAAGTCAATATTTTTGATATCATCTCCCGTTTTTTGGACATATAAATACTCCTTTTAGGGGATATGAATATCGCTGTTACATCATAAATTTGTACAAAATCAGTTTATTATAACATAGTATGAGCTATTTCATTGACCGTAGAATTATTTTGTTCAAATAAACAGATTAGAGCCAAAAAGCTACCTTTCAATAAGTAATTAACACCTTTTGAATAAATTTTTAAAATGTTAAAGGAACACGAACTATCTTTAACCTATAATAAAAGAAATAAAACTATAAGCATGAAAAACATCCTGTTACCCCTCATTGCCACGGTGTTGATGACGATTACGGTCAAAGCACAGCTTGTTATCGACAATGCCACTTTTTTTATCGGTGAAAATGCTGTGGTTACTGTACAAGGTAATCTCACAACCAATGTAGACATTCAGGCCGGTGGAGCCGCCGCTACTCAGGGAAAAATCCAGATGAAAGGAAGTAGCCTGCAAAGCATTGCCGCCGGAGGCAGAGTTATTCCACGTTTGGAAATTGATAATGCAAGCCATGTGCAGCTTACCGAAGATCTTCGGGTTGAAAACCGGATAGATTTATTAAGTGGTCGTTTACGGACTTTTAATAACAATCTCATTTTACCTGCTACTGTTACAGTGGTAGGGATGAACGCTTCCCGATTTATTGAAACCAATGGAACGGGTGCTGTTCGTCAGTTAGTTCCGGCCAATGTGGCTTCTTTGAAAATGGTGCCGATAGGAAATGGTGCTAATTACACTCCTATAGAATTTACTTCAACCGGAGCAACCTACGCTGCGGGTGCGTATATCAGTTTCCGGGCTACCGGAATGGCTGTTCCAACGCCAGCCCGTCACCCCCGGACAGAATCATATCTTACAAACTCCTGGGAAGTAACCAAGAGTGGTATTACCGGCGGAGCTCAAAATGTAGAAGGTACCTATACCAACGGACAGATAACCGGAACCGAAGCAGATATCCGTGGTTTCTTCTGGAATGGCTCAAGCTGGAGTCTTGCCGGTGGTGGTCAGAATGCTACCAATAATATGGTAGGTACCTCTGTTGCAGGAAATACCGGTACTTTATATGGTATGAACCGTTTTTTGTTGGCTAGTCCAAAAGTATTTCTGGAAGGAGCCTATAATTCAGGAACTGGGTTGATGAATGACAACCTGCGTGCAGGTACCAACCTGATCCCAACTTCTGATCCTTACCGATCCGCCCCTTATAATACTTCTTTCTCCCATGTAAATAATAGCGTAGCAGAAACAGTTGCAGCAAGTCTATTTAATGACAATGGTAACCCGAACGACAATATTGTGGATTGGGTTTATGTAGAATTGAGAAACGTGACCTCTCCTACTCAAGCTGCGGTGGTTCAAACCCGTTCCGTACTTGTTCAGAGAGATGGTGACCTCGTAGATGTAGATGGTGTTAGTCCTGTGTATTTCAAGAATGTGGATGCCGGTGCTACTTATGCAGTTGCTATCCGCCACAGAAACCATATTGGATTAAGCACAAGTCCTGCTGTTCCTTTATCACTAGGTCTTGCCAATACCAATATAAATGTAACCTCCCTGCCTACTGCAAGCCTCTTTGGTACAGCCAATACCAATTATGTACGTACAGGGGGTAATATAAATTTGCTATATTCAGGTAATGCCAATTCAAATACGAATGTGAGATTTTCCGGAATTGCAAATGATCGTGACTTTATGCTAGGATCAATTTTGTCGGGAAACAGGGCTCTCTTAATCAATAATGTCTACAGTCAGGGTGATGTGAATATGAACAGGAATGTAAGATTTGCAGGAATTGCAAATGACCGTGACTTTATGCTGGCCACCCCTTTATCCGGAAATCAGGCAGCTTTAAAGACTCAGTCACTTCCCGCCAACTAATTGAAATATACTTATATAATAAAATTCTAAGAAATCAATATAAACTCCTAAGAAATCAATTCTATGAAAAAGATTATACCAATATTATTTTTACTGCTAGGAACCACTTTTTCCTACGCTCAGGAAGATATTTTTCAGGCAAGCCTTATAAATACTCCTGGCAAAAGCAATTCTGTGAGAGTCATAGTTAAGCCTCTGGCAAATAAAAATGGACAGATTAGTTCCATGCAATTTGCCTTGTCAATTCCAGAGTCTGTATCACCCAGGCCAACAGCTCAGATCACCAGTTTGATTAATGGAGTAACTTATGTGTTGGCTAACGAAGTTTCTACTCTACAAACACAGGAAGGTGTAGAATATAGAACCTGGACATTTATAGGGGAAGGTGGAGCAAGTACTGCCACAGTAGATTACGTAGCAAATACAGAATATGTAGTAGCCGATATTGCTTTTGTGGAAGGCTCGCTCGAAGGCACCTCTGCAGTAAATCTAATAGCTTTTCCTAACGGAGGTACTGATTTTCAAAGTTACTTTTATATGGCTTTAAACGGTACTCAGGTAGTTAATCGCGCAGCTCAGTTTTTTGGAACAGGAGCCGTGAATGGAACTTTTGAGACTGGTTTTTCTTCATTTTCAATTCCAAACATCACCCTTCCCGTTGAATTCAAATCTTTCTATGCTATGAAGTCCGGTGATGATGCCCGTTTGAGCTGGGATGTAAGCAGCGATGAGAAAAATATGCATTTCGATGTACTGCGTAGCACCGATGGCAGAAACTTCCAATCTATTCAGCGCATCAATGCCTTACAAAATGGAAGAAGCGATAACAGTTACCAAACGGTAGATCTAAGCCTTAGCAAACTGGGTTCAAGAGAAGTATTCTATCAGCTCAATCAAACAGACCGCGATGGACAGCAAGTAAAAAGTGCAATCCGCAAGCTTTCTGTAGATGGTTTAGGAAAGTCTGTAACTGCTTTCCCGAATCCGGCACGCACCACTACCAAACTGGTAGTTGACGCTCCGGAAGCAGGTAAAGGTTCTATCATCCTCCGCGATGCCTTAGGTCGTCAGATGCAAAATATCAGTGCTCAATTCAACAAAGGCATCAATCAGTTTGATATCAAATTGATGAATATGGCTGCAGGAGATTACAATATCTCTGTAATGGGTGCCGGTTTGAAAGAAACCATTAAAGTGACCAAAGTGAATTAAACAATTCAGGTATATATTAAAAAAGCCGCTTCAAATGAAGCGGCTTTTTTATGGAATAAATCCTTTTTTTTTTAAAGAGTAGCCATATCAATTACGAACCGATACTTGACATCACTTTTCAATAAGCGATCGTAAGCATCATTGATCTGATCCATCCGGATCAATTCCACATCACTTACCAGATTGTGTTCAGCACAAAAATCAAGCATCTCCTGGGTTTCTTTCATACTTCCAATCATGGAACCTGTAATGCTTCTGCGATTACGGATCAACGAGAAGGGAGAAACTTCGGGTACCTCTACCGGCAGTCCC
>JBGSNV010000036.1:0-13649 GCA_041739485.1 Chitinophagaceae bacterium | reverse complement strand
AGTTTCGATAATTCTTAAGTTGAGATTTTTTAGATAAGGTAAGACCCTTAAAACTTCATTTATTAAATCAGGATTCAGTGTTATTTATTTGAATCCGGTTGTCCAAACGTTCTTAATTTTCGGAATAGAATAATGAATTTTAAATAATACGATCATGAAAGTTGTTATAGTAGGTGCAGGTTTTGCAGGATTACGCTTGGCTCGTGAATTGAGTAATCAGGAAGGGATACAGGTGCTTCTTTTGGATCAGTACAATTATCATCAATTTCAGCCCTTGTTTTATCAGGTCGCTACGGCAGGTCTTGATGCAAGTAACATCTCCTTTCCCCTACGCAAGATCTTTCAGAAAAGTAAGAATGTTCGTATCCGGATGGCAGAAGTCCAGGCGATCCGGTCTGAAGACAACATAATAGAAGCGGATATTGGTAATTTTGAATACGACATCTTGGTAATTGCTACCGGAGCTGATACCAATTTCTTTGGCAATGAGCAATTAAAAATGCATACTTTACCGATGAAATCTACTGTGGAAGCGCTACAGCTCAGGCATCGGTTGATACACAATTTCGAGGATGCCCTGCTAATTAAGGATGAGGATCTTTTGCGTAAACTTTTGACAGTTGTGATCGTTGGGGGTGGGCCAACTGGTGTGGAACTAAGTGGTGCTATTGCCGAATTAAAACTAAATGTTTTACCTAAAGATTATCCGGATCTTGATTTCAGTAAAATGAAAATTATGCTGCTTGAGGGTTCAGATAAAACACTGGTTTCGATGAGTGAAAAATCTTCCATAAAGTCGAAAGCTTACCTTGAAAAGCTGGGAGTTGAAGTCATCACAAAATGCTTTGTAAAAGATTATGATGGAAACCGGATTACGACAACAGATGGCCGTATCATTGATAGTTCGCTCGTTATTTGGGCAGCAGGTATTAAAGGGAACGTTCCGGAGGGAATCGATAAAACGGTGGTGGTAAAAGGAAACCGCATTAAAGTAGATCGTTTCAACAAAGTGGATGGTATGGATAATGTCTATGCTTTAGGGGATGTGGCTTATATGGAAACAAATCTTTATCCAACCGGGCATCCGCAGGTGGCAAGTGTTGCTGTATCGCAGGCCGATCAGTTGGCAAAAAATTTAAAAAGAACCTTAGCTGATAAAAACAAAGAGGCTTACGAGTATCGGGATAAAGGCTCTATGGCTACTATTGGTAAAAATCTTGCCGTAGTGGATATTCCTAAACCCAAACTTCATTTTGGCGGCTTATTTGCCTGGTTGATCTGGATGGGATTGCACTTATTTTTACTGGTGGGTGTGAAAAACAGGATTCAGGTATTTATCAACTGGATCTATAATTATTTCACTTCCGATCAAAGCTTACGGTTGATTTTCAAAGCATTTTATAAGGAAAACAAAGTGGATGAAGAAGTGAAAAGAATGCATCAGGAACCCCTTGAGGTTTTGTAAAATGTTTTCATTACACTTTTAAGCGCCTGCACTTCCTGTTCACTAACGAGGGTTTGATAAAGCGTTTCTTCCATAGATTCAGGAACGAAATAGGGTTCTTCTAAAAGAACTCTTGCAGATGCATGATACTCGTTTACCTGCGTTTCTTCAATCAGTTTTTCAAATCGGTCCGATTTGATCCCGGAGCCTGGCAAAATGCCGATTCGATGCTCACTCTTATCAATGAGTTGACGAATGAATGTCGATGCATTATTTACATCCGGTTGCTGCCCACTTGTCAGAACACGGGTACAGCCACATGCAATCAGTGTTTCAAGGGCGGCAAAAGGATCTTTACAACGGTCAAAAGCACGGTGGAAGGTCACTTCCATAGGGTATGCTAATTCTACAAGTGCCTCTGTAAGTTCGCTGTTAATGGATCCGTCCTTTTGAAGAAGGCCGAAAACAACCCCCTCGTAACCTAAATTTTTGCATAACCGGATATCTTCCTTCATGATTTCTATTTCGGTCACGGTATAAACAAAATGACCTCCCCTGGGCCGGATAATCGGATGTATGGGAATTTTAAGCTGAGTTATTGCAATTTTGAGGGTACCATAAGATGGGGTAGTGCCACCTTCCATTGGGTTGTCACATAATTCGATCCTGTCTGCACCAGCGTTTTCAGCAATAAGGGCAGATTCCATTGAAAAACAAGCAATTTCCAGGATAAAAGGAGCTGATTCCATATAAATATTGTAATTAAAACCAGCTTTTTGATTGAATTACTTTTACCCCCTGCATATCCTGAACGGCCATGGAAAACTGTCCATAAAGTCCGTAACAACCATATGCCCCATCTTTATTCATAGCGATAAAGCCTAGCTGAATATTCTTGGTTTTTTCAATCCCCCGCATTTTTACAAGCCGGCCTACTGCTTCCTTGCAGGCTTCTTCCGGTGACCGGCCCTGTCTCATCAGTTCCACAACGGTGTGACTACCACAAATCCGAACCACCTCTTCTCCCACACCGGTGGCGGTTGCCGACCCCACTTCGTTGTCTACATACAAACCGGCACCAATAATCGGGGAATCTCCTACACGGCCCCGCATTTTAAAAGCCATCCCGCTTGTGGTACAGGCTCCGGCAAGATTTCCAGTTGTGTCCAGAGTAAGCATACCAATCGTATCGTGTTGATTTTTAATTCTTTCCATCAGGTTATCTAAAGTAGTCATGGGATTATATTTTGCATTTTGTAACCATTTTTCCCAGGCTTTCTTTGATTTTTCTGTCAATAAATTCACCCGTTCAAAACCCATCTCCAAAGCAAATTGCAACGCCCCTTCTCCGGCCAATTGCACATGTGGTGTTTTTTCCATGACCATGCGGGCAACAGAAACCGGATGCAAAATATCTTCCAGCGCCATTACGGCTCCGCAATTGCCTTCAAAATCCATGATGCATGAATCTACTGTTACCCGACCATCCCGATCCGGTAAACCACCAAGTCCTACACTTTGATCATCGGGATCCGCTTCGGGAATCATAACGCCGGCGTGCACGGCATCAAGTGCTGTCCCCCCCGTACTCAATACTTTCCAGGCTTCTGCATTCGCTTTTACATTGGGCGCCCAGGTACTGATTACCACAGGATAATTGGCTGTGTAGCCGGTTCCTTCCGTATTTTTTTGAACCCAGGAAAGGGTAGGGATGGCAAGGGTGGCAGCAGATAAAAAACGACGACGGCGCACAGAATGAATTTTATAAATTGAAAAACGGAAAGTAAACAAAATAATACGTTAAACCGGAAGCGATTTTTTAAATCAACCCAAATTCCTTACTGCTGTTTAAGGGGATGGCGCAGGTTTATTAAAAGGGTATTTGTACATTGCAATCACCCGATGGAATGTTTAAAACAAGAGATAAAGCAGTGTAATATTTGTACGTACCATCTTCCACATGCACCTAAACCTGTTTTTCAAATACATCCCGACAGCAAAATTGTCCTTATCGGACAGGCTCCCGGTAAAAAGGTTCAGGAAAGCGGTGTTGCTTTTTCAGATAAAAGTGGAAAAATACTCCGGTCCTGGTTAGGAGTAAGTAGGGAACAATTTTATCAGGAAGCACTTTTTTCCATCCTGCCAATCGGGTTTTGTTTTCCGGGAAAAGCAAAAACGGGAGACCTTCCCCCAAGACAGGAATGTGCTCCAAAATGGCATGCACGTATTTTAGAAGGTATGCAATCTATTCGCTTGATTATTTTAATCGGAAAATATGCACAGGATTATTATCTGGGAAATTTGAAAAAGAAAAATCTGACAGAAACCGTAAGGGCCTTTGAAGGGTATTTGCCCCGTTACTTTCCCATTGTTCATCCATCGCCGCTGAATTTCAGATGGCTAGTAAAGAATCCATGGTTTCAAACAGAGGTTATTCCAAATTTGCAAAAACACATTAAATCCATTGTAGATGAATCCCATCATTGAACGATTTTTAGTAGTAAGAAAACATTCAGAAGCTATATGTAAAAGACTATTGCTGGAAGATTATTCCGTGCAGCCCGCTGTATTTGCCTCTCCTCCCAAATGGCATCTTGCCCATATTACCTGGTTTTGGGAGGCTTTTATATTGGTGCCTTTTGCGAAAGATTATAAAATTTTTGATGATGATTTTTCCTTTCTGTTCAATAGTTATTACAATAATGCGGGCAAGCGGGTTCTTCGGCCTAACCGGGGATTGATGACCCGACCTTCGGTAGAGGAAGTGATGAATTACCGGCAACATGTAACAGAAGCTGTGGTGGCTTTTCTGAAAAGCAGTCCGGATGGCGAGGCACTTGAAATTGTGGAAATTGGCATCAATCACGAGCAGCAGCATCAGGAATTGCTGGTATACGATATCAAATATATTTTGGGCAATCAACCTACATATCCGGTTTACGGTTCAGGTTATGAAACCCAGGCAGAACAGCAACATCCCGAATGGATAAAGGGGAAATCCGGGGTATATGAAATCGGTCATGCCGGTAAAGACTTTTGCTTTGATAATGAATTGGGTCGGCACAAAATTTATCTACAGGATTTTGAAATCAGTAACCGGCTCGTGACTAACGGAGAATACCTTGCCTTTATAGCCGATGGAGGGTATCAAAACTTCAACTACTGGCACGATGAAGGCTGGCAATGGGTTAACCAAAATGGGATAAAGGCACCTTTGTACTGGCATCAGGTAGAAGGAGACTGGTACGTTTACGATCTCGATGGCCTTGAAAAAGTAGATCCGGAGGCACCTGTTAAGCATGTTAGTTTTTTTGAAGCATTTGCTTATGCCGAATACCGGGGAATGCGTTTGCCCACCGAGGCGGAGTGGGAAATCAGTTCAGACCATTTTCAATGGGGAACCCTTTGGGAATGGACCAACAGCGCATATCTGCCTTATCCCGGTTTTAGCAAAGCGCCCGGTGCACTTGGTGAATACAATGGAAAATTCATGGTAAATCAAATGGTATTAAGAGGGGCTTCCGCAGCAACTTCCGAAGGACATGCACGCAAAACCTACCGTAATTTTTTTCATCCGGATATGCGCTGGCAATACAACGGTATCCGGTTAGCTAAATAAAAGAAATGGAGAAAATCGGACTTGGAGGGAGTTGTCATTGGTGTACGGAAGCCATTTTTCAATCCATCATCGGGGTTTCCGCAGTAAAACAAGGTTGGATACGTTCAGTCCTTCCAAACGATGGTTACTCCGAAGCCGTTTTGATTTCGTTTGACGAACAGAAAGTAGGATTGGATGTTTTGATTCAGATTCATTTACATAGCCATAGTTGTACGGCAAATCATAGCATGCGGATAAAATATCGCTCGGCTGTTTATTACTTTAATAATCAACAAAGTAACGATGCTTTAAAAATATTAAATAACTTACAGAAAGATTTTGACCATCCGGTAATCACACAGGTTTTGCCATTTATTGATTTTAAAATCAATGATATCGATTCGCTGAATTATTATTATTCCAATCCGGAAAAGCCTTTTTGCCAAACGTATATTGAACCTAAATTGAAAAAATTGATGGATAAATTTTCCGAAAGAATGAATATTGAAAAATTAAAAAAGTCGAATCCTTTTTCGGCAGACACTTTTCTGAAAGGGAAATCATGAACCGTAGCAACTTTTTTATAATTAAATCATACCACGATGAAAGCAATTTTTGAAAACACAGTAATCGCAGAAAGCGATCAGACCATTGTAGTAGAAGGTAATCATTATTTCCCTCCGGAAAGCCTTGATAAGACTTTTTTTAAACCAAGCAATACCCATACCACCTGTCCCTGGAAAGGAGAAGCATCCTATTACACTATTGAGGTTAATGACAAAAAAGGAGTAGATGCTGGTTGGTACTATCCGAACCCAAAAGACGCAGCCAAAAATATAAAGGATCATGTGGCCTTTTGGAAAGGTGTGCGGGTAGAAGCATAAATGATTATCTTTTCTTTTTGTAGAAGGAGTCATTTATGAAATCCCAATTGTCTGGTAAACTTTGTAGAAGTGAGTACCCGGAGCTTTCCTGTTCGTTCGTTCAGGGGGACACATTACCCTTCAAAAAAGCTGGCCTTAGCCAGCTTACTAAAACTGAACATATGAACACCTTCGATTATATTATCATAGGTTCTGGTCAGGCCAGCACGCCTTTGGCTTTTAGTTTGGCAAAAAAAGGAACCGTTGCCTTTATTGAAAAGGATAAACCCGGGGGCACCTGTGTAAATACCGGATGCACGCCAACCAAAGCCTATGTAGCAAGTGCCCGAAGAATCTGGGATGCCCATAACGGGGCTGCCTTGGGTATTGAGATTCCCACGGGAACAAAAGCGAATCTTTCTAAAATAAAAGAACGAAAGGATGCGCTGATAAAGGCTTCCCGAGATAGTATTGCAAAAGGAGTTGCATCCAATGATCAAATCACCTGGTTCAAAGGATCCGCATATTTTAAAAGTAATTATGAAATCCAGATAAACGGTGAAACGCTCCATGCCAAACATATTTTTATAAATGTAGGCGCAAGACCCCATGTGCCGGATGCCTTCCAAAAGGTTCCTTTTCTTACCAACGAGGAGATCCTTGAATTGACTGAATTACCCGAAAATTTGATCATCATCGGAGGAAGTTATATTGGTCTTGAATTCGGGCAAATGTTTCAACGTTTTGGTAGCGAAGTGACCATTGTAGAGAAAGAATGTCGTCTGATAAACCGTGAAGATCCGGAAACGAGCGAAGCAATTCTCGCATTTTTGAAAGCAGATGGCGTGGAATTTATACTGAATGCAACTTGTATGGGGGCAGTTAAAAATGAAGATAGCAGCATCACCGTTACTACGAATTGCGAAGGCTATGAATCGGTTACCGGATCGCATCTTTTACTGGCGCTTGGGCGGGTTCCAAATACCGATACACTTGCCCTTGAAAACACATCGCTTGAAGTAGATGAAAAGGGATATCTGCAGGTAAACGATTATTGCGAAACAAATGTCCCCGGGATTTTTGCCATGGGTGACTGTAATGGTAAAGGAGCTTTTACCCATACTTCCTACAATGATTATCAGATTGTAGAGGCTTATCTTAACGGGAATAAAAATCGAAAAATCAGCGATCGGCAACTGACTTATGGTTTATATACCGACCCTCCTTTGGGAAGGGTAGGACTCACCAAAAAGCAGGCACTTGAGCAGGGCTTCAAAATATTAGTAGCCCACAGACCTATGGACAAAGTGGCTCGGGCTAAGGAAAAAGGGGAGATCTTTGGTTTTATGGAGGCAATCATAGATGCTTCAAACAATCAATTTCTGGGAGCCTGCATATTGGGGGTTGGCGGCGATGAGATCGTTCATGGCATTACCAACCTGATGGCAGCCAAACAACCTTATACCATTTTTCGGGATACCGTCCATATCCATCCAACAGTAAGTGAACTAATCCCTACAATGCTTGAAAATTTAAAATCGATACCGGACGCATGAGTTTTTTCTCTATAAAAAAAATTCAGAAAAGCAACCGGTTGTTGTTTTGGAGCCTCATCAGCAGTCTTGTTTTTTTACTGGGGGGCTTGGTTTTTCCCAACGCACTAATCGACGGACTCAATCAGCTGAATACTGGTTTATTATCCGTCTTCAGTTCGTACTATTTGTGGGTAGGGCTGCTGATTGTGGTGCTTGCACTTGGTTTATTGATTGCACCTTTCAGCAAAAAAAAATTGGGCAATACGAAGCCTGAATACTCCCGGTTTAGCTGGATTGCCCTGCTTTACAGCACAGGTATGGGTTCGGGTTTGTTGTTGCGTGCTGTTCAGGAACCGGTATATTATTACAACAATCCTCCTGTACATTCTGACAATGCAAGACAAATGGCGCTGCAATACAATTATTTTCATTGGGGATTTACACCATGGGCTTTTTACAGTGTATTTGGTTTAATTGTGGCGTATAATTTATACATTCAAAAAGCACCCGACTTTTTGCAGGCAATCATACCCGGAAAAAAGACAAGATCCCTCAGCGCTGTTGCCCAAATCCTTACCATTTTTATCACGATTACCGGGGTCATTGCGTCGCTTGGTTTAGGTACCGGTCAGTTTATCGGGGGCATCAATCAATATTTTCAACTTGAACTCGGATCCACTTATCTGGTTTCGACAGTGCTTTTGATTGGCACTGTGGCCACTTTATCTGCTCTGACCGGTATTCAGAAAGCCATCAAGGTATTGGCCGATTTCGACATGATCGCCTCTATAGTACTTATGCTTTTCATTGCATTATTTTTAAATTTCTTTCCTTTTATCCGCAATACTTCTATTGCATTTTTCCAGTATGTGATTCATTTTTTCGAGATGAGTCTATCCGTAGGATCCTACAAAACCACCCCCTTGTTTTTAAAAGAATGGACCGTTTTTTATTGGGCATTCTGGCTGGCGTGGGTGCCGTTTACCGGTATTTTTATAGCCCGCATATCCAAAGGGAGAAGCATTCGCGAATTTATAATAGCCACCATTTTGGTCCCTACACTTGCTACCATTCTTTGGTTTTCGGTTTTTGCCAATCAGGGTTTTGAGATCATCAACCGGGAAGATGTGCATCAGTTCGATAATGTTTTTACCTCATTGTTTGTATTTCTGCAGCATTTCCCCCTAAGTGGATTAACGGTAATGCTTGCCATCCTGCTTGTGCTGATTTCCATTATCAACTCGGTAGATTCAGCCATTTTCGTGCTTGGAATGTTTTCCGATCGGGGACAGGAAAATCCTTCAAGCAGCCATAAACTTACCTGGGGAATCATCATTACAACGATGGCTGTGGGTATCACTTCGGTCGGCACCAATGAGTTGTTGAATGCCATCAGCAATCTGCTGATTATCATGGCATTGCCCTTTAGTTTTTTATACCTCTTTGTAATCTTCAGATTTTTATTATCTATTTTCAAAAAGTCAAGCCTGGAGAGTCAGGCTGAACCATCCATAAATAAGTAAACCATGCAGGAACAGTTTAGAAAAGAGGTTATCGAAGGATTGAGTAATGAAGTTCAAAAAACGCTTCCTTCAAAGTACTTCTACGATAAAAAGGGAGATGCTTTGTTTGTGCAGATCATGAATATGCCGGAATATTATCTGACCGATGCTGAAATGGATATATTTAAAAACAAGACAGCGGAACTGATTGAGGCTTTACAGATGGATAAGAATATACGGTATGAATTGATTGAACTGGGACCTGGTGATGGTTCAAAAAGTATATATTTACTTCAGGGATTATTATCTGAAGGATTTGATTTTCAATACTTTCCGGTAGATATCTCGCAAAATGCCTTAGATGGATTGGTGCAGAAATTAAATGTGCATTTACCTGATTTAGTGGTGAAGCCACAACAGGGGGATTACTTTGAAAAATTAAAGCAATTGCATGAAAGCGATTTCCCTAAAATTTTACTGGTTTTAGGTTCTAATATTGGAAATTTGAGAGATCAGCAGGCAGCTGCCTTTATTTACCATTTAGGAGAAAACCTGATACCGGGTGACCTGATTGTTCTTGGGGTGGATTTGATTAAATCAAGGGAAATTGTACTGCCTGCCTATAACGATGCACAGGGCATAACGGCTGCTTTCAATCTGAACCTGCTCGAACGTATCAACCGGGAGCTCAATGCCGATTTCGACCTGAATCAGTTCAGGCATACAGCCTTTTATGAAGAAGAGGAAGGGATTGCCAAAAGTTATCTTCAAAGCCAAAGCAATCAAACGGTAAGGGTAGGGGATCGTACCTTTTCATTTGAGAAGGGAGAGCACATACATACAGAGATATCCCGGAAATACAATGATCAGATTATTAAAGAAATTCTTGCAGATACAGATATCGGAATTCTCCAAAAAATTGAAGACAGCCGGGGATATTTTGCCGATTATATTTTAATCAGAAACGAATGAGAAAGATTGGTCTTTTACAAACCGGACAATTGGCTACAGCTTTTTACCTCGAAAAACTGAATAGTTTGTACAGGCATAAGGGAGGTTCTGTTTGTGATTTGCCTATTCAAATTATTGAAACCAATTTTGCTCAGATCAATAGATTTTTACCGGATGGTCACAGCCAGGTCAGGGAACTTTTAAATCCCGCACTCAGAAAGGCGTCCGAAACCGGGGTTACAGATTTATTGGTACCCAATATTACCCTCCACGAAATCCTCGATCAAATGATCGGGTCTTTTGATTTTAAACTCATTCATCCGATTGCTATTGGGATTGAAAATCTGAACCTTCGACAAATCCGGACTGTATCGGTTTTAGGAACCCGGCATACCATGCAGCGAAACTATATCCGAGGTCATTTTGAGAATGCCGGTATCCAGATAGTGGATTTAAGTCAATCACAAATATCCATACTCGATCAGCTTCGGTTGGAAGTTTTTGCGGGAAAAGATCGCTCGGAAGCTTTAGAAAAGATTTTGAAATTATTGAGCCCCTCAGTGGATGCATTGGTTTTAGCCTGTACGGAATTATCAGTGGCTGCGCAGCATTCGCAGGTCCGCAATGTGGTTGACCTTGTAGATGTGCAAATTGAAAGAACTGTGGAAATCTTACAGACCTCAGAAATGCCGGAAAATTGATTTCGGAGAGGGATTTTATTTTTTGTAGTTCAGGATCAGGCTGTAAACACTATTAGATCTGATAGTTTAGCTCAAACGCTCATTTCAGGCTTGATTGTTTATTCTATAATTTATATTATGTTAAGTAGTATATTCCAAAAACAGCCGGTAAGATTCCCTACCGGCTGATTCTCATTTTTAAATCCTATTGATTAAGTTTGGCATACATCGCCATATACTTCTTCTCTTCTGCATCATACTTCTTTTCATCTGCCGCAATCTTATCCCTGATTGCCGCATTTTTCAATTCGCGGTTGATGTCAATCAGATTACTCACTGCATTCCGCCAGTTCTGCTTATCTACACTCTGCGGCTCTGCCATTTTTTCGTAAATATCTACTGCCTTTACATAATATCCCAAGGCGTCCTTCAGGATTTCCTCATAATTAGCTTGTAGTTCTTTACGCTTTTCAACATCTTCCGGATCCGGAGGTGGAACTTTTGGAGCGGGCTTACCTTTCACCTGTTCAGGTGTATTGACTTTTTGCTTATCACGCATCATTTTTTGCAGGGCAGCTACTTCATTATTTGCCCGGATGCTTTTATTCATGAAATGGTTTGCCAGATTCATGATTCCTATGGGACTTGAAGGATCAATTTCAGAAGCTTTGTTGAAGGCCTTTACCATCTTGGCCTCTATCTCTGCGCTGTTATCCGGCAAAGGAGCATCCGTATTCTTGGGGTTCAGCTCTTCAAACAGGATTTCGCCATAGGCTAACTGTACTTTAAGATTGTTGGGCTTTTTTTCAAGCATGTCTTCTATCCTTCGGGCTTTTTCCTTGGGATCTTCTAGACTGAAAATAAAGTCCTCTTCATTATAGGTATAAAATTCTTCATCAGGAAATAAATCTTTTCCAAGTGCCATATATTTCGCAAAATCATCCATTTTTTCAAGATCGAATGATTTGCGGGCCAGGTAACGATACAAAAACTCATTATCCTTACCTGCTACCTTACTATCGGCAAGCTTTTTATAATACATAAAAGCTTGTTCCTCATTTTCGCCGGTAGCCTGTGCAGAAGCCCCTGCCAACAAGATGGCATTGGTATCTAAAGGTATTTCAGCGATACCGTTGGTGTTGAGAAATTCAGACCATTTGTTTACCTTTTCAAAGGTTTTCAAAGATGACTTGTAATCCTTATCGTTGTAGAAACCAATGCCCCTGTTGAAAAAACTTGAATATAGGGTAATCGGCGTATTGGAGTAAGCCGGATCCTTAATCAAACTTTTTTCAGGATCTTTTTGGAGGTATTCATTATACAAGGTCTCCGCTTCGTCCATCATTTGTACGGCTGTGTCTCCCCCTTTGGTATTGCCTAATTGGGCAAGCAAAGTAGCTTTTAAAATGTAGGCTTCCGGCTTGGCGGTAAATTTGGCATTACTCCAGTTTTTATCGAGATCCTCTTTTGCTTTAGCGTATTGTTGCAGCATGATCTGCGTTTTGATGTTTTCATACCGCTGCCCCCAACCCATTAAAAATGAACCGGTAATGGCAACAATGGTCAAGACAAAATTTTTCATTTTTCTCCTTTTTGTGTTTGAAATATCCAGGATTTGTTCCGGGAATAAATTAAATCGTTGTTTATATATTCTTTTAAAGAGTTACTGCTCATTGCGATTATTAGGGTAATTCCTCATCGTTTTCCTCTTCTTCGGAGTTTGTACCTTCTTCTTCCGAACCATTAGATGCATCTTCTTCGGCAATTACATCGCCTGCCTCAGATGTTAACGCTTCCTTAGGAATATCGCCCTCTTCAGAAATCTCGTCTTCGTCTACTTCTAATTTATCCAGTTTAGTAATTGCGGCTATTTCATCGTTCTCATTTAAGCGGATCAATTTTACACCCTGCGTATTCCTTCCTGCTTCGCGGATGCTTTCCGTAGAGGTACGAATGGTAACACCGGATTTACAACTGATCATCAGGTCATCGTCTTCTGCAATGGCAAGTATACCAACAAGCTTCCCGGTTTTTTCGGTTACATTAATGGTTTTGATCCCCTTGCCACCGCGGTTGGTTACCCGGTATTCGTCAGCAGGTGTTTTCTTACCAAAGCCTTTATCGCTGACCACAAGAATGGTATTTGACTCTGCTTCTTCCTTGTTCAGGCAGATCATACCCACTACTTCATCGGTTGCATCATCCACTTCAATAGCAGTTACTCCTATCGCTCCCCTTCCGGTTGGGCGTACTTTGCTTTCCGGGAACCGGATAGCACGACCACTGCGGATAGCTACAATAATATTACTGTCACCATTCGTCAGTCTTGCTTCTATCAGTTGGTCACCTTCTACAATGGTAATGGCGTTCACCCCATTCGCCCGGGGACGGCTGAAATCAGCAAGTGAAGTTTTTTTGATGGTTCCCTGCTTGGTGCACAATACAATATAATGGCTCTCTACAAATTCCTTATCCTGCAGATTAGCAATATCAATAATGGCCCGCACTTTATCATCCTGCGGAATCTGCATCATATTTTGAATGGCTCGTCCCTTACCCGTCTTATCTCCTTCGGGAATTTCATACACTTTTAACCAGAACAAACGGCCCTTTTCGGTGAAGAAAAGCATGGTATGATGGGTATTTGCCACAAACATTTGTTCTATATAATCTTCCTGCCGGGTATTGCTTGCCCTCGCTCCCCTTCCGCCCCTGCGTTGCTGCCGGAACTCCGAAGCCGATGTTCTTTTAATATATCCTAAATGCGAAATCGTGATTACCACATCTTCCTGTTCAATCAGATCGGCAAGGCTAATTTCGTTGGCGAGGTATTGAATCTCCGTTTTTCTTGCATCGCCATATTTATCTTTTACTTCATACAATTCTTTCTTAATGATCTCGTAGCGTAAGCCTTCATCATCAAGAATCGATTTCAGGTAAGCGATCGTCTTTTGAATTTCGTCGTATTCTTCCTTGATCTTATCACGCTCCATACCGGTAAGCCGCTGTAAACGAAGGTCGAGTACGGCTCTTGCCTGTATTTCACTCATGCCGAATTGCGTAATCAAACCTTCCC
>JBGSNV010000003.1:0-43292 GCA_041739485.1 Chitinophagaceae bacterium | reverse complement strand
TCTTGAAATAGACAAACATAAAGGGGGAGAAATGCTTGAATATAAAATCGTTTATGGAAAAGAAAAAGTCACCTATGAATTGGAAAGCGGTAATCGAATCCTGATCCTCAACAAAGATTCTATTTGGGAAAAAATTACCTGGAATGTGGCCAACCCTATTGACAAAAACACGATTCCGAAAATTGCACCGGAAAAATTACTGGAAGATCTTGCTCTTTTCAAAAGAGCCCTTTCCGAAATCCATCCCGGATTAAACCGGTATTTGACTGAAAAACAAACGGACTCTTTATGGCAGGATGCAGCAAGAAAATTTTCTGACTCCCTCTCCTATGCTGAAGCGTTTCTGGTTTTTACACAAATAACCTCCTCCATTCAATGTGGTCATACTTTTCCAAGTTTTTACAATCAATCCGGATTTATTGAACAGGTCGTCTTGAATGGCAAGGACAAGCTGCCCTTTATTTTCCGGGTAGTAGATAAAAGGATGATTGTAACCGGGAATGCTTCTGAAATTCGGGAGGTCGGGACAGGCGCAGAAATAGTTGCCATCAACGACATTCCGGTATCTGAGATTTTGGCTAAGATTGCCCCCCTCGTAAAAGCGGATGGGAATAACGATGCCAAAAGATACGCAGACCTAAACACTTTTGGCATTGGCAAAAATGAGATGTTCGATGCCTATTTTCCATTGCTGTTTCCTGCAAATAGAGCATCCTATAAAATTACTTATCTGCGAATGGAATCCTCCACTCTTCAAACCGGATTAGTAACCCCTGTTACGAGAAGTGAACGGATGCAAAAACTAAAGGAACGGGGTATGGAACCCTCAGCTGCTACAGACAATTTATGGGAGCTTGCATTCTGGGAAAATCAAACGGCCTACTTGCGTTTAAGTACTTTTGATGTCTTCAGTTTAAACTTTGAATGGAAGGAATTTTTAAAGGACACCTTCCGTGAAATTAAAAAGAAGAAAGTTCAGAATCTGGTTATTGATATCCGATGGAATGAAGGGGGACAGGATGAGATATTATATGTATTGGGACAGTTCATGACCCGTAAATCCATAGAACCGGTAGTACGGGAAGAACGGGTTCGATTTCAGCGTATCAATGAGGATTTGAAACCCTATTTATTTACCTGGGATAAATCTTTTTTTGACATGGGAGACAAGGTAGTAAAAGGTGCCGGCAATTACTATACATTTAAGGAACCCGAGCCGCTGAAATTTTATCCGGATAAAAATGCGTTTGATGGAAAGGTCTATTTACTGGTAAATGCTGCCAATAGCTCCGCTACTTTTTATTTTGCGGAATTGGCTAAGAAAAATCAGCTTGCAACCCTTGTGGGTGAAACGACTGGAGGCAATCAAAAAGGGCTGAATGCAGGGGGTATTTTTTTCCTGCGGTTGCCCCATTCAAAAATTGAAATTGATATCCCGATTTTTGGCACTTTCTCCACCGAAAAACCAGGTACCGGCATTGCTCCGGATTATGAGGTTCCTGAAACGGCAGAGGATATACGTAAAGGAAAAGATCCGGTGATAGGGTTTACAAAAAAAATGATTGCGGGGCAGTGATAAAACCCATGAACTGGCTATAGCGTAAACGGCTTGGTTCTGTGCTGATATTCATGGCTCATCCTGCCTTGGTCCGAACCTTCGGTCCGAAGGTTCGGACCGAAGCCCGTATAAAAAACTAAAATTGAAGATATAAACTAAAGCTAAAAAGGTAACATCAAGCCCGAAATAAAGCTGATGGCAAACCGCAGCCCAATGCTATTCCTTCCGCAAGCATAGCAGCAGGCCGCATGATGGCGGTTCGCCCTTTTTAGTTTGTTTTTAAGAAATTTGATACGTCTTTTGTCCACTCTGTTTTATATTTAATCAAATAGTTCTCGTGTCCTGCTTGCTTGTATGTGCTTAACTGTTTTTGTCCTGCTAAGTTGGTAAAAATATTGTCAATTTCTTGTCTGCTTACATTTTTATCTAGTTCGCCATATAATAGCATAGTTGGACAAGTGATATGTTTTGCATAGTCGGCTGGGTTGTGTCCAAATGCCCAAAAACCATTTTGAAGTCCGCCCCAAAAAACTAAAAGTCCTGCCATTGGAAATGTCGGCACGTTCATATTTTTGAACCGGGCGGAGACAGTTTGATACATTGTTCCAAAAGGGCATTCAATAATAATTCCTTTCGGTTTTATGTTGTAGTCTTTGAGTGATTTCATAATTGCTACAGCACCCATTGAAGTACCGAACAGATAAATGTCTTTTACTCCTTTACTTGTTAAATGGTCGTATGCAGTTTTAACTTGTTCCGCCTCCTTAAATCCAATAGTGGTCGCGTTGCCTTCGGAACTCCCGCTACCCATAAAATCAATAAGAAATGTATTGTAGTTCAAGCTGTCAAAAATTGCTGCTTTGTCAAGCATAGATGATTTTTCTCCGCCATAACCGTGACAAATAATAATTGTTCCTTTAAAGGTGTCTGTCTTTGCAGAATTGTCTTTTTTCAAGTACCAACATTCAATTTTCTTGTTGCTTTGTAGTTCAATAGTTTCATAGTAAACTGTCGGCTTTGTCTTGTTTTTTGGCCTTGGATTATTAACTCCAAATAACAGAGTATTTAATTTTTGTCCAAAATTCAGCTGTTCTGGCTTTTGTGTTTTTTCAACATTTGTCTCTGCGAAATGCGTGAATTTGTATGAATGGAAAATGGCAATAATATTCATAAAGGCAATAGCAATTACAAATAACCAGATAAATCGCTTGAATATTTTACGTAATCTTGTCAATTGATGTTTCGATTGAAGGGTAAAGAAATATTGAGCGTAATCGTTTGTTGCTTTATTGTGCTTTGGTATAACAACTATCGTAAAAGCATTGGATGTGGCTGGATTTCCTGATCCTTCAGCCCAAACCGCTGCCCGATAAAGGTAAAACATTTCAAGTAACTACAAATGCTTAATAGACCTTTTACTGCCCGAACCACTGCCCAACAGCATTCCGTCCGGCCGGATGCAGTACATAGCGATTTGCAGCCGATAATTCTTCCCTCCGCCCCACTTGCCTGAATCCCTACGTGGCTGTAGTACTTTTTACAGATCGAGCACAATTCTCAAATTCTCTTTCAGCTGTTCAACCTGTTCCGAAGTTAGTTTTCCTAATCTTTTAATGAAACGTTTATTATCGATAGCTCTGGGTTGATCTACAAGTACGTCACTTAATTGCGGCAATTGTGTTTTTTTTAGATGAATTCGAAGTATTTCTGCCTCCGGTTTTAAATTTGTTGTAATTGGACAAACTATTGTTGAAAGGTGCATTTCATTAAGTAAATCCGTCTGGACAATTACGACGGGTCTCGTTTTTCCCGGCTCTGTTCCGATGGTAGGATTTAAATCTGCGAGCCAGATATCGAATTGTTTATATTTCATCGGCCAGCTTTTCAAATTCCGCTAATATTTCTGACGAACTCTGCGCAACAAGCCTGCTTTCCTTTGAAAGTTTTTTCTTTAAAACCCTTCTTTTATTAAATTGATTATAAAGATGTAAAGCCTCGTTGATATAACGGTTTCGGGAAAGGTTTAATTCAGAAACAACTTTTTCAGTTTCTTCAAAAATATGGTCGTCCAGCTTGAGAGAAAGATTTTTCATAATATTTACTTTTACCAAAAGTATACCTAATTAGTATATACTCCAAAAAATTAAAAGAGCGTGCGTACTTGCAGCAAACGACGAACATGGCCTGCTGCTGAGCTGGAATTCATGGCTCGTCCAGCCCGGGTCCGAAGGTTCGGTCCGAACCTTCGGACCGCAGCCCGTATGATAAAATGCAGTTTAAGAAATGAACTAAAACTGAAAATTAAATTTCCAGCCGAAACTAAAGCTGATACCGAATAAAGCTAATTGTTGTTCCATCCGCCAGCATGGCAGCAAGCCGAAGTTGTTTGTTCGTCTTATTCAATCAGTTTTATTGTGTCTATTCTTTCAAAGTGCTTTCTGTTGAGTGTCACTAAAGGAAGATTATAGGCAACTGCTGTTGCTGCAATAAACAAGTCAGCCAAGTCAATTTGTTTTCGTTTCCTTTTCAAAACACTATTAATGGTTACGGCGGTGTCTACCGAAAGTTCGTCAAGCGATATGATTATAATAGCTTTGAAGACACTGTCCCAAAAAGTTAATTGACTGGGTGTCGCACCTGCATAAACTTCATATTTTGTCACAGCAGAAATAGCAAACGAATAACCTTGACGCACTAGATTTATCCAAACAGATTTTTCTTTATCGGTCTTACGATAATAGTCAATAAGAATAGAAGTGTCAACCAAAACTATTTTGTCCGCAATTGGTTGATAGCTTTTCTGTTCTTAACGATGGTATCTAATTGCTTTTTGATGGCAGTTGGTCCGTTCAAAAGCAACGTTTCCAGGTTAGCGGACTTGTCGCTTTTTGCCTCTTTTTCGATTTCCGCTTTCAATTGCTTCAATTGTCCTGAAGGCAGGGTCTTCACAATTTTAAGCAACTGGTCAAATCCTATGTCCACCTGTACTTGCATAATAGCAAATTTATGAAGAATTGTCGAATTACAATGGTCTTGGAAGGTGACGCACATGTTGTACGCTGGCAATCAAGATCACCAAATCAATTTTATTTCATAAGCAGAAAATTCTTTGTCTTTCGAAATGACCATAAAATTATTTGCCAACGACTGTGAAATTATTATTCTGTCGAAAGGGTCTCGATGATGAAACGGCAATTTCGATAAAATTACTGTGTCTTCAAAAGTAATAGGAAGAATATGGAAGTCGTTTTTATCAAGTTCACTGCTAAGGTTTTCAAAAGGAACCATTGTAGACAGTCTTTCTAAACTTAACTTTATAGCTATTTCCCATATACTAGCGATGCTTATAAAATTTGTAGCATTTTCAGATTCAATAGCCTTTCGTGCTTTGGAGGAAAGAAGCTTGTCGCCATTTAAAAACCAAATAAGGACATGAGTGTCAAGCAGATAATTCATTATTAGTGATAATCATTAAAATCTTCAAGAGGGTCATCAAAATTTTTCTTCATTTTAAACATCCCCTTAGCACTGCCAAATTTTGCTTTGGTTTTTGAAGGCTTTTTATTTTTATTGATTAAAAAATCGATAAAGTTGGCGACTTCAGATTTCATGTTGTCTGGCAACTTCGAAAGCTTAGTATATAAAAGTATATTGTCCATCATTTAAAAGTTTCTAACTCAAATTTACGGAATTATTTAAATATGTAGAATGCCAATTTGCTTGCGTACGTAAACGGCTTAGTGTTGCTGGAATTTCCAGTTCCGTCAGGCCAGGTCCGAAGGTTCGGCCCGAACCTTCGGGCCGCTGCCCGGTAAAGATATAAAAGTTGATGATTAGAAGTACAGCCACCCGTTATCCCACATGATGCGGAATTTCTTGCCGACCGATACCTGCCGGTCGGCTCCCTCGCCGGTTATTCATGGTTTTCAAAAAGCCCCCGCTAACATTGGGTTAAATTTAAAACTCCGAACAACTGTTGAAAGTATGCCGTAAATCCCACGGCCTACTGACAAAGCCTTAGAGGGGCGTACTGCAGGCCCCGGGTGTAGTAGCCGCTTCCCTTTTTTTAACAGCAGGTTTTTAGCTTCGTTTTGTGCGTTTGGCATGGGCCGCAGGCCTGCCTTTTTGTGGTGCAGCCTTTTTGCGTACGGGTGCATGAGTAGTTCCGGAAATAGGTTTAGTAGCAGGTCTGCCCTTTGGGGTGGGGGATTTTTTACTTCCGGGAGCCTTGGCTTTTGTGGATAAAGGTTTTGCAGCGGTCCTGCCTTTTTGTGTGGCGTCCTTTTTATGGACAGATGCCTTGGCAGTCTTCGGCAAAGGTTCCAAAGCAGCCTTTTCTTTTGCCCTTTTTTGGTTGACCGTATTGCTCCACCACTGGTTCCCGGTTGAGCGTTTCTTTGCAGGTCGCCCCCCTTTACCTTCGTGAAAAGATTGTTTGGATTCCTCCTGCTGAGGCTTGGGTGATTCTATCCTCGCTTTTTGGCGCTTTGGTTTTGGCTCGCCCGGGTCGGTTTTGCCGGAGTCGGCAATGAGCTCATTCAGCTTTGCAATTTCGGGTGCAGTAAAATAACGCCACTTTCCAACAGCTAAATTTCCAAGGCTTATATTCATAATCCGCACTCTGGTAAGTGTATGCACTTTGTAACCAAGGTATTCGCACATACGGCGGATCTGCCTGTTTAGCCCCTGCGTAAGTATAATGCGAAAACGCCTGGTGCCCTCGGCGCGTACAAAGCACTTTTTGGTTTCTTCACCTAGTATGGGCAAACCTCCCGACATCTTGCTTACAAACGCCTTGTCCACCGGTTTGTCCACGGTAACGATGTATTCTTTTTCGTGGTGGTTGCTGGCGCGAAGTATTTTATTGACAATATCACCGTCATTGGTCAAAAATATCAACCCATCCGAATCCTTATCCAACCGACCCACCGGAAAAATTCGTTTGCTATAATTGATGTAATCTATGATGTTGCTCTTGTCGCTGGTATCGGTGGTGCTGGCAATACCCACCGGTTTATTAAGGGCAATATAAACGGCTGAATTTTTCTTTGGCGATTTTATGGCTTCGCCGTCAATAGCCACCACATCATTTGGTTTTACCCAATCGCCTTTGCGGGCTGTATTATTATTGATGGTTACCCTTCCGGCTTCAATATACTTATCGGCTTCACGCCGCGAACAGAAGCCTGAATCACTCACCACTTTATTCAAACTTACCCGATCTTCGTTTTCAGGACTCATAGCTATTATTTTGGTAAAGATAAGCAAGCCGCAACGCAGGTTTGCCGGGGTGTTCCAAAAGGCACCCCGAAGAGGGGAATAAACGCTGATAGGTGAACCCCTTTTGAAGATTTACAGAGACCACCGGGCTATGGGAAAAGAGGTACAGACTAAAATAAACAGAGGCGAAAATAGAAAGTTGGGAGCTTTTTCATCGAATACTTTGTTGAACCGAAACTAGTGCTGATAGCGAATTGAAGCCCATTTGTATTCCGTTCGACAGTATTGTAGACAACCAATTGTTACCTGCTGGCAGTCTTTGTTGTTCCATCGTTATTGATAAATTTAAATACGTGGTCTTGATTGATGATTTGTCCACCTGCTTGCAAAAAACTTCCAAACAAACCTCGCCAGTCTTCAACGTCTTTTTCTTGGTTAGTGTCCCACCGAATAAGTCCATATTCATTCCAATCTTCACTTTTGTTTAAAACAACACCAAATTCGTTTTTTAATGAAACTTTTGTCCCTAATAGAAAATTTTGATTTCTTTTCCATTTGTCAGTAATGCGAAATACATTAATACCAATTTCTTTCCCTGTTTCTCCAAGCATAGTATTCCATTCTTTTGTCGGTTTAAACCATTCCCAAACTCTTGTGAAATCTGCTACGTTGTCGCTCTCTATTTCATACAATTCTTCTATGTAGTCATTTTTAAATTTTAAGAATTGCCTGTCCATATTGCTACTTGCAATGTCAACCAAAAGTTTTTCTCCTTTATGCAAGTCGTCAAATAGCTCAAATAGTTCCCATTTTTTCCAATAGTCAACTTTGGACAGCCCGTCCGAATGTTTAGGTTTTTTATTGAAAAATCGTTTGAACATATTGTTGTCTTTATGCTTGCAGGTAACGACCGGGGTTTACTGAAGAGTTGGTGTTCATTGCTTGTCACCCCCGGACACGCTAATTAATAAAGATATAAAATTGAAGCTAACAATTAAAAGCTAAATAGAAATTCGTAAATCGTTGAACTAAAGCCGTCTTAAGTACTGAAGGTGATTGCTCCAATGTCAAGCCAGCTTTTTGGTAACCCCCTTATTAGCTGTAGTTTTAGTCGAGTAATACAAAGCTACTTGCTATTTTGTCAAACATAGATTTAACAGAGTCAAAAGCATATGAAAACGTAACCATCGTCAAGATGTAGGTCTTTCCATTTTTAAAAGTTACAAAATCATAATTATGCATTTGCAAATTATTGTTATCATCTTTATGTGTCTCAATAAGCCACTTAAATTTCATTCCGTTAAATGTTGCTGCTCCTGTATCAATAAGTTTATAGTCTTTAGCAGCAGGAAGATATTTTCGAAAATCTGCAAATGTCTTGTCCAGGTCTTTGTTTGGTGTCTTAATTGTATTGATGTTGAAATTGTCTCGGGATGTGTCTGCTTTACTTATTGGTATCCTGTATGCTAGTAAAATAATATCAGGGTAACTTTTGTTTACCCCATATTTCCAACCTGCTGGAATGTCAATTGAAAAACGATTTATTGTGTCTTTGTAATTTACAAATGATTGTCCATGTGCTCGGAATATAAAAAATGTAAGAAGTAAGATCAAAAGCTGTCTCATATAAATAGTGTTTTTTTACTTAGTCATTTTAGATATTTGTCTTTGAATTTGTTTGATTTTCAACAGTTTGCAAAGTTTTATAAAAATTACACCTAACGTTTTGCAGATTTGCGATGGGCGGGCTTTTCAGCACAAATATTGATGCGGAAAACTGAACTTTCTTTAACCACAAAACTGTCTGCGGAGCACGAAGCCAAGACAATTACAAATGTGCTGTTGTAAAACGTTTTTATCATATATAAATTAAATCCAGCTTTTAATGGTAAATTATAGCTTTAATTACAAAATTCTTTTGTTTGCATAGTTTACAGCTTCTTTTTCAAAAAAATTATCAAAATAGCCATTACCGTTTGCAATTCGATAGGCAAGGTAAAAAGCAGGTCCATTTAAATCTAAATAAATATACTTAGATAACGAATTATAGGATTTAGAATTTCCTTTCCATTTTTGGTCTAATTTGGCTACAAAAGCATTTCCAGCTACTTTTCTATCGTATTGCTGTATATGGGCAACCTCCTCAGCGTATATTTTATAAAATTCCTCTCCAAACAATTCAGAGTTCATTCCAATAGAGCTTACCTGACCAGTAGCTCTACTTGAAAAACCTGATACATTTTGAAATCCTCCATCAGACTCAAAGTAAAGAATTCCTGACTGGAGCGACTTACCTAAATCAAACTTATTTCCAATACCAACGGAGAGAATGCCATAAAGAGAAGATGTGAAAAATCTGGCCTTAAACTCTTTTCGATAGGGAAAATATTCTAATCGTGCTGCATACAAGTTAAAATGTAAACGTTCAAACATTTTGTTGTTTTCGGCAGCATTTTGGATAATTGAACTACCCATTGCATTCACCAATCTTGCAGGCCATGCGTACACAATATTTTCTTGTGACTGTATCAGATGAGACATAGAGAGACCAACGTGGCTCACAGTGCCTCCAATTGCACCTTTATAAAATCCATTAATAAAGGTTCTAAAATTTTTATCCCCTTCTTTTTTATTAATAAGACTACCAATGCCTCCGAATAAGCCATTGACGCCTACGTTGAATATAGCCATTTTTGTTCTCTCAGACCGAAAGTTATCTGATTGAGCATTTAAGCGAAATGTTCCAACAACCAAGAAACAGAAGATAATCATTATCATTATGTTCACCCTTAAAACCGCCATTTTTCGTCCCATCGTCTTAATATTAAATTGTAAGCAATTTTTGGTCAGAATGTTTTACAATGGGCAGGACTTTATGATGGTTAGGAATTGACCAACTGTCTGCCCGGAACCGCTGCTGTATAAAGATATGAAATCCCCTCGAACTGCCGTATACCCAGGCACGAATGAAATTGGGATCCGAACATTCGGTCCGAACCTTCGGACCCATGTAACCTTTAAAAAAAACCGGCTTTAGCCGGCGCACTAAAAAATGAACATATAAATTGCCACTAAGATGGACAAGGGTTTTAGCATATCGAAATAAAGCTTCTCCCGTTTCGTATAAACGCCTCCCGCAGAGCGGGACAAGTTGTGTAATGTTCCCCGCAAGCGGGGCTGGCTCTGCCACCTCAATGCCGGAGAACGGGTATCCAATAAACAGCCACACGCTACCCCTTTTTCCTACCAACGCTGGAAAATCAGCAGTTTGGTTCCCGACTTAGTCCGGTTTCGACACGTAATCAGTGGTTCATTTTCACCTGCTTGCCGCAGGCAGGTTCAGCTACATTACACTTACCTGATGCCTTACGACACCTTTTAACCCCAACGCTCAGCACCTTGCTTTTTGAACAAAGCACCTTGGGGCGGTTTGTTCACTCCCGCTGCAGAGCGTGAACAGCAGGCCTACTGCCATCATCTATACAATTACGAAACAAAAGATTACTCTTCCGTTTCTCGTGACACACTCAAGCCCCACTTGCAGCAATACCAATGTTAGTGGCAGCTTTCTGTACGGTTTTCAATTTTTTCTATTGTATTTTCAATTAGCATTCTTAGGCCGCCATCTCTTGTTTTTTTATGAGCCTCTTTTAAAATTGGAATTGATTTTAATGTTCCAACTGTTGATAGTGGTCCGCAAATTCTGCCCTTCATGTGTCTATCTGAAATTCTAAATTCATTTAAAAATATGTCTTCAACTTCAGGGTCATTTGTATTTGACAAGGCTCTTATTGCTGCTCGTGTTTCACCTTCCGTTCCATCCCTAACCATTGTTTTTATTGGTTCTATGTTATAACCTGAACCTTTCTCGATGTCTTGAAGCCTCGATAGAATAGAAATTCTTGTACTTTCATCATCTTCTTGCTGAATCTTGTCAATTAAGAAATTAAAAAGGTCTTTGTCATTAGTATTGCAACAAATACTTGCAAGGCAGCAATAGGTGTATTTTTTGTAGTTGCCAAATTTTTCATTTGTAAGTAATCCTAGAAGTTCCACTTTATCTTCCTCTGAATGTAATTTGTCTGATTGTCCGTAAGCGTACCATGATACGCTGTCTTCACTTTTATAACTCAAATCAATTTTTCGTCTCTCTAAAATCAGGTCGGAATATTCTTCATTGCTTCCCATTTTAGTAATTAAAAATTCCATTCCATTTTTTTCTAGATCGGAAATAAGTTGTTGTTTGGCAATTTCTAATTTGTCAGCCAAAGCATTTGCTTTAATATTTTGCTTTCTCTCTTTTCGTCTGAATATGTTGAACATAGAAGGGTGTCGATAAAGTTGCCACTAACTCGGTAATATGTTGAACTAAATCTACGGCCCCTTTTTCTAACTTATTGATTATCAGTAGTGCCCAATGCGCATTTTTAAATATGAGTTCCACATATGACCCTGGCGAAATATATTTTTTTCAGAAGCAAATTAGGTATTCCATTTCATTGAAAGACTATTTTATGACATTTTTTCAAGAAATAATATGCTTTATTTTCCAAAACCGATAACTCCCTTTTGCCACAGGTCATCTAGAGGACTTGGTAAGTTTATACGGGTTGTTTTGGCAACATGCAGGTATTATCTGTGGTTTTTATGTCAAAATCTCTTGTATATACCTTATTGATACCCCTTTTTCAAGCATATGCGTAGCAAAGTTGTGCCGAAGGGAATGGAAAGGGAGGAGGAGACGTTGCGCATGTAGCGTTTCAATCGCAACGTCCTGTCAGTTCACCTATCGGTTCGCAATCAGAGACGTTGCTCGAATTCTGGGTCGAATTCAAGCAACGTCTCCCGGAGGTACGGAGTGGACGTTGCTCAATTAGAACGAATGCAATGAACTAAGCTGAAAATTGAACATCAACCCCGAACTGAATTTGATAGCGAACCGCAGCCGATTGTTATTTCGTCCTACAGAATAGTAGCAAACGGCGTGTTGTGTGCCATGAAAATTAAGTGTCGTCTTTTAGCTTGATGTAAAATTCAGACTCTTTGAAAAGTTTTATAAACTGTTCCTTCGAAATGTGTTCATCATTTTCAAGATTTGGAACAGGCATATTTATTTGTCTGTCAAAAAGTGTTATTGTCGCTGAACCTGAAAAATATTTTATGGTGTCAGTTTTTTCTTTGTTGGTTCCGTAATCACTTGTTTGATAAGCAAAAGACGGGAAAGTATCTAACGAACATTGAATTGATGTTTCAGCTTTTTGTAAAGCTTCTTGAATTTCCTTTTGGGAATAAGATTTTTTGATTGCAGCAATTACTATTTCATCGTTTCTGTCTAAGCAAGAAGGCAATAATAAATCAAGAATTTCTTTGTGCCTATTTAATCCTTCATAACAAGAAGTGTATAGAAAATCATACTCGTCCTGCTGTCTATGAAAACCTGTACCGCAACTATATGTAACCTTATACTTTTTAACAGCGTCTTCCAAAAATTGTAATGCTTTGTCAAATTGCTTCTGCTCTATGTAAATTTTTGTCAAATAAATTGCCGAATAATTTTTATAGTTTGATGTAAAACTGCCGTATCCATAAATATTTTTTGTTTTGTCTCCTGGAATATCTGACGAATGATAATAGGTTGATCCGTAATATTTTTCTTTTGAATTTATTATTGTCAAAAACATTTTTTCAGCGTCTGCTATTTTTTCCAATTCCCAAAGTGAGCAAGCAAGTGAGAAATACAACTCGTGGGTTTTTAATGTAGGTTGTTGTCCTATTAATGATTTGTAATTTTTATAACGCTGCTCATCTTTTTTGTCAGGCGAATGATAAAGGTAATTGGCACTTTTCTGGAAGCGTCCTAATGAAATTGTTGAGTACAAGTTGAATTGAGATGTGTCAAGCGTAAATTTTAGAGTTGTGTCTTGAGCATAAGTTTGTAGTCCACTTGTCAACAAGCAAACAAAAATGAAACGTCTCATATTTAGGTTGGTCAAATTCATAGCACACAACTCGCTAATATGTAGAACTAAATCTAAATACCTTTTTCCTAACCTATTGATTCTCAGTAGTGCCCAATGCGCATTTTTAAATAGGAGTTCCACATATGACTCTGGCGAAATATATTTTTTTCAAGAGCAAATTAGGTATTCCATTTGATTGAAAAATTATTTTCCGGATAATCTAAGATACCGTTCCCGGGTCGTTGTTCGCCTGAGGCTTCTTTTTCCGTGCTTTCTGTGCTTTTTCGTAGCGGTAGGTCATGCTGATAAAAGCAGCGAATCCTGCAAAAAAGGCACTTGACATAAGGATCGCCCATAAAGTATTATTCGGGTACACAGCAAGTCCCGGTGGCACGGTCACTTTTGTTTTTTCACCTGAGTCCAGAAGGGTTTCGCGTAATTTCATCAACACATTGGTTTTTTCCAAAGCACTTGTACTATTTAAGGTTTTGAGCTCTTCAGCACTCGCTTTCAGATTGCGATACCAGAAATCAATATCCTCATCCGGTGTGCGGTAAATGATAGAGGTGTACCCCGTTGTAAGATTATTTTTTTCCAGGTACTCGATGGCTTTTCCTAATTCTACCGCAGCAAGGTCAATCGTATTTGCATCAGCGGCTCTTTTCAGATAGCCGGTTACATTTTGCTTAAACACAATGCCTTTATAAATACGGGCACCGCAGGCGCCGATGCAAAATAAGAGGAGTAACAGGTTGATATATTTCATAAAAGATTTTTTATTGAACGATGGAAGGTAACTGCTTTTGTTCGCTGATTTCTGTTGGCCGTTTCCGGCGTATTTTTTCATCCCCGGTTTTATCCAAACAGTCTCGCTTCAGCCAATCAGTTGCTACCGGGCTGAGAATATTACACCAAATGCTTTAATTTTATTTTTAAACCGTCTGCAAGGAAGATAAGAAAGAGGTTTTGAAACCTCCGACATCTTAAGGTGTTTTCCCTTTGTGGCAGAACTTCTAAGATTTCATTGAAAGCAAATTACTGCCCGGTTTTATTGGTTAAAATCAAAAGCGTATGAGATTTTTAGTTTCCCTTTGTCTGTTGCTGATGACCTTATTATGGGGGTCCGGCTGTCAACCCAAAAATAAATCTGAGTGGGTACCTCAGAAATATGAAGATCTGCCCCGATTGTTTGTAGAGTGGCGGGCCTTTGAAGAACCTCCGATGCTTGATGGAGCACCTGATTATACCGAGTCCTCTTTTTTAAAAAGAATCCCTGAATTTAAGCGACTTCAGTTGCAATTGCTGGCTATGGATACAATGGGGTGGACCGTTACCCAACAGGCTGACTGGATGATCTTATGGGCCGAAATGAATGGCTACGATTTCAATCAGCGGGTACTGAAACCCTGGGCACGCGATCCGGCTTTTTACCAATCAGTATTTACCGAACGCAGCGATGTGCCTGCCCATGAAGGACCCGCCCACCACCGGCTTACGGAACTTTGGATGTACACCTACCCATTATCAGAGTCTGGCAAAAAAAGGATGCTTGCAGATCTTTCCATCATTCCACCGCTGCAACTTCAGGCAAGAAAAAACCTGACAGGCAACGCCAAAGATATTTGGATAACCGGGATCCGAAACATTCGTAACCAATCCAGGGATTTGAAGAACTTACTTGATTCACCGGGTATCCGGCAGGAAGGCTCATTGGTGAGTGCCATTGAAAAAGCGATAAGTTCAACCAATGCCTTTGCCGACTGGCTGGAGGCAGAAGCTCCGCGTAAAACAGGTCCTTCCGGTTTGGGAAAAGAGCAGTACACCTGGTATCAGCAAAATGTACATTTGGTGCCTCTTATCTGGGAACAGGAAGTGATGTTGATGAAACGGGAATTGGTAAGAGCCTGGTCAGCCCTCAAACTGGAAGAACACCGCAACCGGAATTTACCTCCGCTTGTTGCTGCCAATAGCCCGGAAGCTTATGAACAGTTGGCCAATGCTTCCGCTGACAATCTGCTTCAGTTTTTGAAAGAACAGGATATCGTAACGGTGAAGGATTACTTTGAACCCGCTCTCAAAAAGCACCTTGGCGGCTTTGTACCTGCTGATAAAAGAAACTTTTTCTGGATTACGGCGCATTACGATCCAAGGCCTTTGTATTCGCATTTCTACCATTGGTTTGAACTTGCACGGATGGATCTGGAACCCCACCCTAATCCAATAAGGCGCAGCCCGCTTTTGTACAATATTTTTGATTCCCGCAACGAAGGCATGGCTACAGCCGTGGAGGAAATATTTTTACAGGCAGGTTTGTACGATAATAACCCAAGGGTACGGGAAATCGTCTATATCATGCTCGCACAGCGGGCAGCAAGGGGTTTGGGCTCTTTGTATGCCCATGCGAACGAAATGACGATGGGAGAAGCCGGTGGCATCCATGCGGAATTTACACCGAGAGGTTGGATGAAAACCGAAAAGGATTTGCAGATATTTGAACAGCATTTGTATCTGCGTCAACCCGGGTATGGAACAAGCTATATCACGGGTAAATACCTGATAGAAGGCGCAATGGCCAACATGGCCCGGCAAAAAGAAATGAAGGGGGAAACCTTTGTTTTGAAAGATTTTTTTGATGGCATGAACCGGATTGGCTGTATTCCCGCTGCGCTTGCAGGTTGGGAATTAAGCGGGGAAAAAGGGGTATTGCCATAGGTCCTGTGTCTTCACGTTGAAAACAATCGGACTGTCAACCTGTTGTATAAGGTAGAAGAGTTGACGGCTTTAGATGAATGAGCTATGAAGGAATGAGAACTATTCCTGCATATGGTTAGACTTTGAGAAGTGAAATTTGGGATATGTCCCGAAAAGCGATTGGGGTCATTTGCAGTATCGGTTTTGACTTTTCGTTGAGAGTCGCCGTTTTGCTCAGTACCTAAAAAAAATGGAATATGTTTAATTATCTTACAACCTTATTTTTTACCACCATGATTGCTTCAACCCTTTTATTTGATTTTACCAAAGGCAGCAGTTTACGCACCTGGAATGTTGTTGACGACGGGGTGATGGGTGGTCGCTCACAGGGACAATTCAAATTAAGCGAAGAAGGACATGGCGTTTTTTTTGGGAAGGTTTCCCTTGAAAATAACGGAGGGTTTTCTTCCGTCCGGCATTATTTAGAAGCAATGCAACCAACGAATTCCTCAAAATTTGTCCTCCGGATTAAAGGAGATGGCAAAGCTTATCAGTTTCGGGCTAAAGCCGGGAGCAATGACTATTATTCCTATATCGGGGAATTTTCGACCTCCGGCGAATGGCAGGTTATTGAGATTCCTTTCAGCAGTATGTATCCTGCTTTCCGGGGCAGAACGCTAAACCAACCCAATTACGATGGAAGGGAATTGACTGAAATCGCCTTCCTGATTGGCAATAAACGTGCTGAAAGTTTCCGGCTCGAAATGGATAAGATTGAAATGCAGTGAGTCATTTTAAAATGCCTGACTTATAGCGGGCTAGGTTGTTTTTAATGCAAAATCAACAGCAGCTTTGGCATGTAAATAGGCGGTATCAAAAAGAGGAATTTCCAAATCCTTTTGTTGCAATAGTTGCGGGATTTCTGTACAACCTAAAATAACCCCTTCGGCTCCCTGGTTACTCATTTTTTCGATTAGCCGGATGAAATTTTCTTTGGTTTCCGGCAAAAAAAGTCCTTTTCCCATTTCCTTATATATAGCTTCGTTCACCATTTCAATACCCGATGCATCCGGTATGATGGTCTCAATTCCCTGTTTTTTCAGGATGTCTTTGTAAGATTCCATGGCCATTGTGTATTTGGTGCCCAACAACAATATTTTATGTAAGCCTTTTGCCTGAATAGCTGCAGCAGTGGCTTCTGCAATATGCAAAACTGGAATATTTACCATCGCCTGAACTTCTGGTGCAATCCGGTGCATGGTATTGGCACCAATTAAAACACAGTCAGATCCTCCTTTTTCAAGGGTTTGGGCTGCTTGCCCGATAATGGTTGTAATCCCGGCCCAATCGTCTTCGAGGGTTCGTTTTTTGATCTCGCCAAAGTTTACGGAAACCATCTGAATCTTTGCGGCTTCATCTCCTCCAAGCCTTTCATTCACGAGCATATTGAGGTGTTTGTAATAATCGAGCGTACTCACCCAACTCAATCCGCCAATCAATCCAATTGTTTTCATTCCGGAAAAGTAAATATCTTCATGCAAAAGATGCTTGTTTAAATAAATAGCCGCGAAAAATATCCTATGCGGCTAACTCTTCTTCCGATAGAAACAAACTCTTTGCGAAGCAACAAAAAGTGAAGTTCCCACAAATCAAAAAAATGATGATGAAATATCTAAAGAGTATTATTACGGCTTGTTTTCTTCTACTCATTGTGCTATCCGGATTGGTCTCCTGTGCTCAGTCAGATCGCTCTTTGTATCCCGACACATCATTGACCATTGTATATCATGGTGATTGGACAAAAAAGCATTACAAAGAAAGGATTCTGTCCTTCATGGCAAATCCGCTTCCTGTCGGAAAAATCGTATTTATTGGCAACAGCATTACCGAAGGGGGTGGAGACTGGAGTGCTAAATTTGGAGTTCCGGATATCTGGAACCGGGGTATTTCCGGCGATGTCACGGATGGTGTTCTGGCAAGACTTGATGAAATAACCCATGCGCAACCCAAGGCTGTTTTTCTTTTGATTGGTATTAATGATATTTCCAATCTGTATTATCAGAAGCAAATTCCATCAACGGATTATATTGCAACCAATATCCTTAAAATCGCCGATAAAATCCACAAACAATCTCCGGCAACAAAAATTTACCTGCAAACTGTTTTGCCTACAACAAGGACTTTTACAAACGAAATGGAGCTTGCCGTAAATAGTATTCTGCGAAAAAATGACCCGCAGGGTGCCTATACCCTGATTGATCTGCATGCTGCTTTTGCCGATGAACAGGGGCAAATGAAAAAGGAGTTTACCAACGACGGCATTCATCTGACAAATGCAGGCTATGGTAAATGGGTGGAAGTGGTGAAGCCTTATATCCTTCCTTTCAAATAAGTCAGATTTTATTTGTAAATAATCCTGTTGCTACAAACCGGCAATTCGCCTTATGTTTGAAACTTTCCAAGCGAAAGTCCTATGAAAAGCAAATTGCCGGTCATTGTTATTGCTCAGTTTTTTTGCAGCTCTGTATGGTTTGCGGCCAATGCGGTTTTCCCTGACCTCATTCTAACCCGCAACCTCCCGGCCGGTTTGCTGGCTGATCTTACAAGTGCCATTCAACTTGGATTCATCGCCGGAACCCTCAGCTTTGCCATCTTTACGATTGCCGACCGGTATTCGCCGTCAAAAGTGTTCTTTGTATCGGCGTTGTTGGCCGCTTTATGTAATATGGCTTTGCTTCCGAAAGGCCTGCCGGTTTCTGGCATTCTGCTGTGCCGTTTCCTGACTGGTTTTTTTCTGGCGGGCATATACCCGGTTGGGATGAAAATTGCCGCGGATTATTATGAAAAAGGCCTCGGAAAATCGTTAGGGTTTTTGGTGGGTGCGACGGTTTTGGGTAAATCCTTTCCGCATTTTTTAAAAAGCATGACAGCCTCGCTTTCCTGGGAATGGGTGATGTACGGAACTTCGGCGCTATCAGTAATTGGCGGTCTGGCAATAATTACTTTGGTGCCCGATGGTCCTTTTCGCAAAAAGGGACAGGGGCTCGATCCAAGAGCTTTTCTATCCGGGTTCAAAAACCGGCATTTCCGGGCGGCCGCATTTGGGTATTTCGGGCATATGTGGGAACTCTACACCTTTTGGGCTTTGGTGCCGGTTATGCTCAAAGCGTACAAGGAATATTTTCAGCTCGGGTCACTCGATATCTCTTTCTTTTCTTTTCTTATTATTGCCGCCGGCAGCATTTCCTGTGCGCTTGGCGGTATTTTAAGTAGCCGTTTTTCTTCCCGAAAAATTGCCACCACAAGTCTGGCGCTTTCGGCATGTTGTTGTTTGGTTTCCCCCTTGTTTTTTCTGATAAATTCGCTTCCGTTATTGATTGCCTTTTTGTTTTTCTGGGGTTTGATGGTAGTGGCCGATTCGCCGCAGTTTTCCACGCTTGTAGCACATAATGCACCGCTTGCCTACAAGGGAACTGCCCTTACGATTGTTAATTGCATCGGGTTCAGCATTACAATCGTCAGCCTGCAATGTCTGGAATGGTTATCAAACTATATGGCAAGTCCCTACCTTTATGTCTTTCTGGGTATCGGACCTGTATGGGGGCTTTGGCAGTTGGCGCTCGACTACCGGTCCGGGGTTCGCAGGGGCGGGCTGGCTTAGATGCATTGTTTTCTAAATCATATAAAATTTTTGATATGCGTATTTCTTCGGGGGTTTCAGTCGTACTGTTCTCTGTAATTTTTTTATTGGTTATGAGTGTTCATAGCAGTGCCCAACCCTCAAAATTTGGTTACGGGTATTTCGAGGAAAAAGGCGATACGCTCGCTTACAGAATGCTGGAACCCGATTACAACCCCGGCAGAAAATATCCGCTTGTTATCTTCCTGCATGGTTCGGGCGAACGGGGCAGTGATAATGATGCGCAACTGAAATGGGGTGCCATGAATTTTGCGACACCTGAAAATATGAGCCGCTATCCGGCTTATGTCATTGCTCCGCAATGCCCCAACGACAAATCCTGGGCACCTTTTGATGAAAGGGGTAAGGATCCCGAGGCCACCCGCCCGATGCAGTTGGTAATGGGACTCATCCGTAAGATGATGGAAGGAGGACGGATTGACACCAACCGGATTTATATCACCGGATTATCGATGGGTGGCTTTGGTACATTTGATGCTTTGCAGCGTTATCCCGGTTTATTTGCGGCAGCAGTGCCTGTATGCGGTGGCGGCGATATTACCAAGGCCAACAAAATTGCCAAAACGCCTGTCTGGATATTTCAGGGAGCAGAAGATCAGTCGGTGGCACCCAAATACGGTACCGATATGCTCCGCGCATTGGTGCAAACCGGAGCCAAACCGGGGTTTACCCAATACCCCGAAGTCGGTCATTTTTCGTGGATAGCTGCCTATTCTGATGCGATGATGATGGCCTGGATGTTTCGGCAGCATAAGTAAACCCTGTACCGGACTTTGGATGAAAAAGGGTCCTGTCAATCCACTACAAGCGGATAAGTAGGATCTTCCATCACATTTACATCAATCACATCTTCCGCGTTTTTCAGCAGATTCCTGCAATCGGGACTGAGGTGTTTCAGATGCAGTTTTTTACCCGCTTTCTGATAGCGCTCGGTTATTTTATTCAGTGCCTCAATCGCCGACATATCCACGACCCGGCTTTCCGCAAAATCAATGATCACTTCTTCCGGATCGTTCAGCACATCAAACTTTTCGTTGAATGCCGCTACGGAACCAAAGAACAGAGGCCCGTAAATTTCGTAATGCTTGATGCCTGCAGCATCGACGGATTTGCGGGCACGGATGCGTTTGGCATTGTCCCAGGCAAAAACAAGCGCTGCAATAATAACCCCAATGATTACGGCAAGTGCGAGGTTGTGTAAAAACACCGTTACAAGGGTAACAAGCACCATTACAAAAACATCTGATTTCGGGAAGCGCCGGAAAGTGCGGAAACTCGCCCATTCAAAAGTACCGATCGCCACCATAATCATTAGTCCGGTAAGCGCTGCCATAGGTACCTGCTCAATCAACGAGCTGCCAAACATTACAAAGATCAACAGCATTACAGAGGCTACGATACCCGACAGACGGGCTCTTGCACCGTTGGATACATTAATCAGGCTTTGTCCGATCATGGCGCAACCACCCATTCCGGAAAACATACCCGAAAGAATATTGGCGGCGCCTTGTGCCACCGCTTCTTTATTACCCCGGCCGCGGGTTTCCGTAATTTCATTCACAATATTCAGCGTAAGTAAACTTTCAATCAAACCAACCCCGGCTACAATGGCCGCATAGGGAAAAATGATTTTCAGGGTTTCCAGATCGAAGGGTATAGCGGGGATATGGAAAGGCGGAAAAGAGCCTTTGATAGAAGCAATATCCCCCACGGTTTTGGTTTCAATCCCCAAAAAATAGACAAGACCAAACACCACCAATATAGCAGTAAGTGAAGCTGGAACTACTTTGGTGATTTTTGGGAGTCCCCAAATGATCAACATCGTAAGTAACACAAAACCCAATAAAATAAACAGCGGCGTGCCGGTCATCCAGTTACCACTGCCATCCTTAAACTGATCGAGCTGCGACATAAAAATAACGATCGCTAATCCATTTACAAACCCAAAAATTACCGGATGCGGTACCAACCGGATCAGTTTGCCAAGCCGGAGCATCCCGGCCAGAATCTGAATGATACCCGCCAAAACCACGGTGGCAAACACATATTCAACCCCATGACTTTTTACGAGGGTAACAATAACAATCGCAACTGCTCCGGTGGCGCCTGAGATCATACCCGGGCGTCCTCCGAATACCGAAGTAACGAGCCCCATTACAAAAGCTGCATACAGACCGGTTAAAGGAGATAAGCCTGCAATCAGGGCAAAAGCTACGGCTTCGGGCACAAGCGCTAAGGCTACGGTGAGCCCGGATAATATTTCTGTGCGGTAGTTTACTTTTTGAGTTAAATCAAAAAGATTCAGATATTTATTCATTGGTTCTGTATTTCTATTAAAATGACTGTTACCTGCTATTGAATGGGTATTTTCTACAATAATGATGGTAGTATCATTTGGAAATTACCAGTAGGGTTACCCTCAGGTTCAGCGGTATATAAAGAAGGTTGTTCTTTGAGGAAACGCCGGCGAAGGTAATAAAAAATGCATGAGTCTATTTTCACTCCTTTTTTTATCACGAATTGCTTTCCCTCTTTTGTATTATATCCTTTCGGTTTTTCTTAAATGGCGGATTATACCTATTTTCAATCTCAGTGAAAAATTTTCATGATGGGCGATATCAAAATAATAGGGTTGCTGATTTTCTTGCTTCTTTTTTCAGATTTAGCAAATGCTCAGCCAAAGGATGAACGGGTTCAGGAACCGGTAAAGAATTTTGAAAGGCTTTGGAAGGTTTTTAATGACCGCTATGCAAACTTCGAACTGAAGGGGGTGGATTGGAAGGCCTCCTATGAAAAATACCGGCCACTTGTAGGAGAAAATATTACGAATGACAGCCTGTTTAAAATTTGTAGTGATTTGCTATCTTCGTTAGAGGATGGTCATGTAAATCTGATCATGTATAATAAGGACAAAAAAATCATTAGGCTCAATGAAAAAATATTTCAAAGGACCCTCGTTGAAAATTTTCCAAGGTCTGAAAAAAAGTCGCCCAACCTGAATGATTTGCTTGCTGTGAAGGATAGTACGCTTTTGCGAAGAGGGTTTAAAGATATTTTTAATATATCGGAAAGGCTGCATTTTGCAATATCCGACAAGTATGGATATCTTGAAATAAAGGCCATGAGTGGATTAAAAATGCGGGAAATTATAAAGAAAATGCAACAGCTGCAGGATCTTTGTGCGGATAAAGACGGGTTGGTGGTGGATATACGTTTTAACGGAGGGGGCGATGATAAAGTTGCTTTTGCTATTGCCGGTCATTTTATAAAAGAACCGGTAGTGGCTGATTTTAAGAGAACCCGAAAGAAAGGACAGGACAGTTATACACCAAGAAAAAAGCGGATTTTAAAGCCTCTAGGAGATAAACCTTTTTTAAAACCGATTCTGATCCTCACAAGTGATTATACAGCAAGTGCTGCCGATGTTTTCGCGTTAATTTTAAAACCCTTGTCGCATACTTTAATAATAGGCGATCATACGCAGGGAATATTTTCAGATATGTATTCTTTTAAGTTACCTAATGGTTGGCGGGCAACCCTTTCCCATCAGCAATATTTTTCAAACAGAGGCGTAAACTATGAAGGCAAAGGAGTACCTCCGGATATTAAAATCCTGAACAGCAGAAACGATATCATAACCGGAAAGGATACCGTTTTGGAAAGGGCGCTTAATATTCTGGAAAATAATTAACTACAAAACAATTCTTTAACGTTCAGTCCATCTTGAAATGCGGGAAATTTTAAGGCAACATATCATCAACAAATTAGGCGAAAAGGCGGAAAGCCTCGAATTTGTGCTCGATCAATTTGAACCCATTGAACACAAAAGAAACAGCTTCTTACTAAAAGAGGGTGAGGTGTGCAAACATGTTTTTTTTCTTGCTAAAGGATGCCTTCAGGTTTTTGGTTATGATACTGTTATGAATGAAACCACAAGGGATTTGGTAATTGCAGAAAACTGGTGTTCTGATCTGATTAGCTTTGGGAATGCTACACCTTCAAGTGAAAATATTCGAACCGTAGAACCCTGCCAATTGATGGCCTTAAGCCGTAACCGTTTTCAACAATTGTTACAGACCATTCCTCCTTTTGGTGTTTTTTACAAACAATTATTGGAATCCTCTTATGCAAATTCCGTATATCGAATTAATACGCTTGTTTCAATGACTGCCCTTGAACGTATCCGATGGCTAATGGATAACCGCCCCAACCTGATGACGAGAGTACCTGCAAGACTGATTGCTTCCTATCTTGGAATTTCTCAGGAAACTTTTAGCAGGCTTCGGGGTAAAATGTAAAATCTTGACATTTGTCAAGACCTGTATATTTTTTTGGTAGGAGGTTTGTAATCTCATTCACCAAAAATTTTTTTATGAAATCTTTTCTGTTGTTGTTTAGAAATGCAAGTGCTGAAAATAGTTACCTCGTAACCAATCAGGACATGGCTGAGGATTTACCAAAATGGCAGGCCTGGATTGGCGAAATTGCTATGCAGGGCAAATTGTTGCATACCGCTCCAATGGAGTACCATGCAAATATTGTTTCCAAAACAAAGGTAGAAGTTGGTCCCTATAAAGAAGCCAACACAGTTCTTGTTTCCGGCTATTTACTCTGCAATGCAGATAGTTTGGAGGAAGCCACCAATTGGAGTAAAACCTGTCCGATTTTAAAGTATCCCAACAGTTCAGTGGAGGTACGTCTACTTATTCCATTTCCAAATCAATAAATTCTTGCTAATGAATAAACTTTTACAGGCTGGGCGGATCCTTTTTCCGCTCTCCTTTTTAATGTATGTGGGCTTACATGCCGGTAAGCCGGAAACAGGTGCTGCTTTTGTTCCCGATTATCTTCCCTTTGCCTTTTTCTGGAATTATTTTACAATGGTTTGCATCTTGCTTTTTATAATAAGTGCTCTTCTCAAAAAGTGGGATAAACTTGCCTATTCTTTAATGGCATTGTACGTTTTGGCAATGGCCTTTATGGTTCATTTACCGAGGGCACTTGGTTATGAAGCCGATATGGCAACAACGATGATGACAGGCGATCAGCAAAGAGAACTTGAAATGGTCAATTTTTTCAGAAATATAATACTTGCAAGTGCGCTTATGGGTTACGCAAGATACATTGCTGCTGATAAACGGGTCGTAGGGTAACGTAAAAGATAAACCGGTTTTTTGGCAATATGCCGCTTCGGAATATCCTTTTTTGAATATCTTGCTCTTGATTTATAAAAGTAGCAATTATGAAAAAGGGACTCCTGTTCTTGATTTGTGTTTTCGTTTTTGGCATTGGTTTCAGTCACGAATACATACTATTGGCTTATAAATTTATCGTACAGACTGGTGAAAAGCTTGAAGTACATCTTTTTGTAGCCGATGGGTTCAATGTAGAAATGGAAAGACCTCTTCAAAAAAGCATCACAAAAAACTTTGTATTGATTTCGGAAAATGGAAAAACCGATTTACTTTCTTCCGGTTCTGAAGGACAATTACCGGTTGTAGATAAAGTGGTGGATTTCAAAGGCCTTGGCTTGTTGCATCTTGAAAGAGATTTTGCCTTCATCACGCTGGAAAATGAAAAGTTCAAAGCATATCTCAAAGAAGATCATATTGAAAATATTCAGATAGATGAGGTAAATAAAAAAGAACAAAAGGAGCGATATACCCGATTTATCAAAGCGTTGGTGCAAAGCAATCCGATACCGGGGGATACCCTTTACAAAACAAGGGTCGGACAAAGGTTTGAGATCCTGCCGCTTCAAAATCCTTATATCCTCAAATCGGGTGACAAATTACAGGTACAGGTATTTTTTGATGGCGAACCGCTTGCCGGGAAAATGATTACTGCCCGTAACCGCACCGGTAACAAACCCGCTTCGGTTCAAAACAGCCGAACTAATGGAAAGGGTATTTGCAGTTTTACGTTGAATCGGGAAGGGGATTGGTTTGTGCATGCCACACATATGTTGCCTTCTCCAAAAGATGCCGAAACAGATTGGGATAGTTATTGGGCTTCTTATAGTTTTGGAATGGAAAAGTAGTATCGTTAGCTTGATAAAGAATTACGTTTCATAACAGCATAAGTGGTGATGAAAGTTTTAGTAAGGCTATTAGGGGGTTTATTGTTTCTGTTTGCACACAGTTGTACCCCGTTTTTAAAACTGCCGGTGCCCGGAAAAGAGGTCCCTTTCACAGGTTCCGCATTTTATAAAAAGGCCTCCGGTTTCGGCTGGCAGCAGCGTGATTCGCTGGCATATAGATGGATTCTGCAAGGCCATGTTCCTTCACGCATCAGAAAACTTGCAAAGGTGAAAGTTGAAATCCGGGATTCTATAACCGGAAGCACCCTCAAAGCACATTATTTTGTAACCACCGATTACCTCAGCATAGGCAATGATGCAGATTGGGCAAGAATTCCCCTTACCCCGATGGCTGCTCAAAAAATAGCGGACAGTCTTGGTTATTTTTTGCCCACTTCTAAAATGGTGGATGATATTTATAAGGCTGCCCGCGTAAAACCCGAACCGGTGCCGATGTTTGCCTTTAGGGATAGTACTCCCACTTTTTGGCATCACCACCTGATGATAGAAGGGCAACGCAATGGTAGAAAAGGACTGATTGCAGGCATTAAAAAAGATGTGATCCTAACCGACAAGCTGCTTGCCTCGAACCGGAAAGACCGGGTGGCGATTTATGGGTGGCATCAACTAAACGGCCAACCCATTCAACCCGTTTATACCGGACATGTAAATTGGTATGTGGATTACAGTCATGGCATTCGGTTGGTGCATCCAATCCTTTTTATACAAGGTAAGCGGATGCATTTCTTGGAAGTGCTGAAACATCCGGTTTACCGGTCCTTTCTAACCAACGAACCGACCTCTTATTTTACCCGCTATCCATATGATATAACAAAATTTTGATTTATCGGGCTTCAGGGCTTTTCAATCAATCCAATTTTTCCCTGATCCGTTCACCGAAATTGGTTAAGATACAAGAACGGCAATTTTAAGTTCCCAAAGCTCAGACCTTCTATCCTGATTAACTCTGATATATCCGCTATAATTTCCGTTTGTAATTATTGGCATCAGAAAGGGTCTGCAACCTTGTAATATTTGCAACCGGACGGCGACGAATGCTATTCGGGATCATTGTGTTTTAGGGTAAGGACAAACCTCATTCATTTTTTCTCTACTATATTTACGGCAACCACTAAAAATTCCTAATTGAATATGCAACTAAAAATCCGGGATCTGAATAAGGTCTACGCAAATGGTGTAAAAGCGCTGAATAATGTAAATCTGACCCTCGACAAAGGCATGTTTGGCCTCCTTGGCCCGAATGGTGCCGGTAAAAGTACCCTGATGCGGACAATTGCCGCATTGCAGGATCCGGATAGCGGAAGCATTCAACTTGGCGATATTGATGTAGTCAACCAAAAAAATGAATTACGCAAAGTACTTGGCTACCTGCCACAGGATTTCGGATTTTATCCCAAAATATCTGCCTTAAGTCTCCTCGATCACTTCGCCGTTTTAAAGGGCATCAGCAACAAGGGCGAAAGAAATGAGATTGTAACCGGATTGCTACAACAAACCAATTTGTTCGAAGCCCGTAAACGCAATGTCAGCGAATATTCAGGCGGAATGCGGCAGCGTTTTGGTATTGCACAGGCTTTATTGGGCAACCCCAAACTGATTATTGTAGATGAACCTACCGCCGGTTTGGATCCTATGGAGCGGAACCGTTTTCATAATATTCTGAGTGAAATCGGAGAACAGGTGATTGTTATTCTTTCTACCCACATTGTGGACGATGTAAAAACATTGTGTAAGCAAATGGTGGTTATGAATAAAGGCACGATTTTGATGGAGGGAACCCCGGCACAGGCAGTCGCTTCTGTACAGGGTAAAATATGGACCCGTGCCATTGATAAGGAATTGCTCGGTGAATTCCGTTCCCGGCTATCGGTGATCTCTCATGCCATTTCGGAAGGTAAAATGATTGTTCATGTACTGTCGGACGATCAGCCTGAAGAGGGGTTTGAGCAAACACAGGCAACGCTGGAAGACGTCTATTTTTCAACCATCGCCAAAAACTAAGCCGGATCATGTTTAAAGAGATTTTTTCATTTGAATTGAAATATACCCTGCGAAAGCCTGCGGTCTATGTTTATTTTTCTATTTTGTTTTTGCTGACCCTGATGATCGGGCTAACCATTTCGGGTTTGTTTGAAACCACCCGCAGCGATAGCAATACCGTAGCTAATTCAGCCAATGCAGTGGGCTCTATTTTACTCGGAAGTACAAGCAGTATTTTCAGCATTCTTATCAGTGTACTGATTATTTCCATATCGTCCACGGCTATCCAAAAGGACTATCAGTACAATATGCATCCCCTGTTTTTCACCAAACCCATCAGTAAGGCCGGTTATTTCTGGGGCCGCTTTGGAGCAACGATCTTTGCTACCTTATTGGTATTTACCGGGCTTTTAACAGGGTATATAATCGGTACGCTTCCTGGTTTGGGGAGCCCCATCATGGGGCCTTTCAAAGTGATGCATTATCTGCAACCTTTTTTGTTGTTTACTATTCCAAACGTTTTGCTCCTTGGGGTTTTGTTTTTTTCCCTGACTACTTATTTCCGCACCACGATGGCGGCTTATATTGTAGCGATTGTACTGATGATGGTACAAATCCTTACCGGCACTATTACCGCTGAGATGGATAACAAAATGCTGGCAGCTATTCTCGAACCATCCGGATCAAGCGCCTTGCGTTATGTAACCGAATACTGGAGCCCGGTTGAAAAAAATATCCGGTTAATACCTTTGGAAGGAGCCTTATTGTACAATCGGTTGCTGTGGATTGGCATCGCAGTGTTGATTGGAGGTCTCAGTTACCTGGGTTTTGGATTTACACAAACCTATCAACCGTTAAAATGGTTTCGCAGGAAAGAAGAAGCCTCCACTGCAGTTGAGCCCGCGCTGCTTACCCTTAGCGATCTCCCCGCAGTTACTCAGAATTTTTCGGGTAGTGGTACAAGAACACAGCTTTGGTATCTCACGGGTTTCGAATTTAAAAAGATGGTTCGCAGCCTTTTCTTTATTATCATGGCGGCGCTTGGCATTGGTATGATGGTATTGGTGTTGCAGTTTATAGATACCATTTATGGGGCAAGCACTTACATGGTTACCTATAAAGTAATCGAGAATGTGGTGGGTGTAATTCAGCTTTTTGCGCTCATTTTCGTCATTTTTTACTCTGGTACTTCGGTATGGCGCGAAAGAGAAAGTAAAATGGACGAGTTGGTGGGAACGGCTCCGATCTCTAACGGCACTTTGTTTTTCTCTAAATTTCTTGGACTCAGTTTTGCTATCGGTCTTTTGTTTTTAATAGCAAGTCTGGCAGGAATTGTTATTCAATTGTATTATGGGTTTTATCAAATCGATCTGATGCAATACCTCGTTTCGATTTTAACCAATATGGTCTACGGGATGGTATTGATCGGGTTATCTGTATCGGTTCAGGTATACTCACCCAATAAGTATCTCGGATTTTTTCTTGCGCTGCTACCGGTTGTTATTTTACCTATTGTATTTGGATTACTCGAAATAAATAACGATTTAGCTGAATTTAACAGCACAGGTGCCGCCCGTCCATATTCCGATATGAATGGTTATGGAGGCACCTTTAATCAATGGCCGTTTTACAGTTTGTACTGGATCAGCATTGTAGGTTTTTTATGTCTGCTTGCTATTTTGGTCTATCCAAGGGGAAAGGAAATCAACATCAAAAAACGCTGGAAATTATCGGCATACTTTAATAACAACCGGTTCAAAGGCTTAATGACTGTTTGTTTACTGGTAGCAGTTTCTATGGGGGGTTTCATTTATTACCAAACCCGGATTCTGCAGGATCGCACCAAACCAAAAGTTGCGGAAAAGCAAAGTGCTGAAACCGAAAAGAAATACAAACGTTTTGAACAGTTGCCACAACCAAGAATTACCGCGGTTACCCTGGAGGCAGATATTTATGCAGCCGATAAAAGACTGGAAGTAAAAGGTAGCTACGTGTTGCTGAATAAAACCAACGAACCCGTTGATACTTTGTATTTTGATTATGCCGGGGGTAAAAAATCGCCCTATCATTTCCGGGTATTCGATCCTTCGGTTCCATTTAGTGTCGTAAGCGATGATCCCGAAAATGGCATCAGGATTTTGAAGTTGAATCAATCCCTTTTACCCGGTGACAGCATTTCCTTTGCTTTTGATATGTACTACGAACCCCGTGGACTTTTCGACCGGATCAATGCACCCGTGGTTGACAACGGAACTTTTTTGAATAATAATATTTTGCCAAGTGTTGGATACAATGCCAATGCAGAATTAAGTCAGAACAAAGCCCGTAAGGAATATGGGCTAGCCCCCAAACCAAGAATGGCATCGGTAAATGATTCGGCTGCAAGAATGAATAACTATATTTCAAACGATGCTGACTGGATACGCTTTGACGTAGTATTGAGTACCGATAAAGGTCAGACAGCGATTGCACCGGGTTATCTGCAAAAGACCTGGGAAAAAGACAACCGGCAGTATTTTCAATACGCCATGGATAGTCCCATCCTTAATTTTTATAGTTTCCTTAGTGCAGATTACCAATTGAAAAAGGATAAATGGAAGGATGTAAACATTGAGATCTACTATCACAAAGGACATGAATACAATCTTGATCGAATGATTAAAGGCATCAGGAAGTCGCTCGATTATTATACGGTTCAGTTTGGTCCTTATCAGCACCGGCAGGTTCGCATCATTGAGTTTCCAAGGTACAGCAGTTTTGCACAATCATTTCCAAATACCATTCCTTATTCCGAATCCATTGGATTTATAACCGAGGTGGGTAACGGACCCAATGATATCGATGTTCCTTTTTATGTAACAGCCCACGAAGTGGCGCATCAGTGGTGGGCACATCAGGTCATTGGGGGCAATGTACAAGGCAGCGTTTTAATGAGTGAGACCATGAGCCAATACAGTGCACTGATGGTGATGGAAAAAGAATATGGTGCAGCTGCTATGAAAAAATTTTTAAAAGATGAAATGGATAAATACCTGCTTGGTCGTTCAACCGAGGGACGCGGAGAACTCCCGTTGATGCTTTGTGAAAATCAGCAATACATTCACTACAACAAGGGTAGTGTGGTAATGTATGCGCTGAAAGATTATCTCGGGGAGGAAATTCTGAACGGAGCGATTTCAAGATACCTGAAAAAGACAAAATTTTCGGGGCCCATTTATACCAATTCCGTTGAGTTTGTTGATTCCATCAAATCAGTTACACCAGATAGCTTACGCTATCTTGTAGAAGATATGTTTGAAAAAATTACCCTTTATGAAAACTACGTCAAGGCGTTAAGTTTTAAAGAGCAACCAGACAAAACTTACAAGGTTTCTCTAACCGTTGGTTCCAATAAATACTATGCGGATAGTGTAGGTCGCGAAACCGAGGCGGTAGTGAAAGATTACATCGATATCGGTGTTTTTGGTGCCGATACTACGAAAGCAGCCGAAGGAATCCCTCTTGTTTTTAAAAGGATAAAAATGGATCAGCCCGAAAAAACCTTTGAGTTTGTGGTAAAGGAAAAACCGGTGAGTGCAGGCATTGATCCTTATTTGAAACTGATTGACCGGACACCTTCCAATAATACTGCAAACTTCGGCGATAAGCCAAAGCTTCCTAATCTCGACAAAAAAGGAACGACGATAACCCTGAAAGTGGGGGATTAAATTATAAGCGAAGTATTTACGGGGAAAGGCTTTGGGATCATTTTGATTCTGAAGCCTTTTTTCGTTGAGTGATTCACAGAGAAATAACGGAAGCCCCTTTTCATTCCTGAATAGAAAATATTGGGTGGAACAGGGAAAAGCATCTTTGTTATTCAGCGTTAATAAATTGTTTTTTTCTCCCTTAGTTTAAGCGTAAGACAGAGAGATATTCGCTATATGTCTTATATTGTCAATCCTTTGAGAGGAGGTCGGGGATTTCCTCATAATCTTAAGTGATGGATCGTAACATACTTCAGGAAAAACCTCATACTTAGGACAATTCTTCATTTTTCAACTTTATAAACATCTTATTGAGCTATGAAAGCAACAGACCTAATGGTTAAAGCACTCGAAAACGAAGGCGTTGAATATATCTTCGGTGTACCGGGTGAGGAGAACATTGATTTTCTGGAATCACTTCGACATTCGAAAATAAAAATGATTTTGACGCGTCATGAACAGGCTGCCGGTTTTATGGCGGCTACTTATGGCAGGCTTACTGAAAAACCCGGAGTGTGTTTGAGTACTTTAGGGCCGGGAGCCACCAATTTAGTGACTCCTACAGCCTATGCACAATTGGGCGGGATGCCTATGGTTATATTAACCGGACAAAAGCCCATTAAAAAAAGCAAGCAAGGTCGTTTTCAAATCATTGATGTAGTGGAGATGATGGGACCAATTACCAAAAGTGCGAAGCAAATTTTAAACGCGCAGACTATTGCCGCATTGGTCAGTGAGGCGTTTCGGCTTGCTACCGAGGAACGACCGGGGGCTGTACATTTAGAACTTCCTGAAGATGTAGCGCGGGAAGAATGTGAGGATATTATTCTTGAAAAAGCCTACACCCAACGACCGCTTGCAGCAAGCAATGCCTTGCAAAAAGCCACAGAAATGATTCAATCGGCGAAAATGCCCCTTTTGTTAATAGGCGCAGGTGCCAACCGAAAAGATACAAGCAAAGCGTTGACTGCCTTTGTTGACAAAACCGGTATCCCCTTTTTCAATACCCAACTTGGAAAAGGTGTTATTGATGAAACACACCCCTTGTATCTCGGTACAGCTGCATTATCCGAAGATGATTTTTTACATTGTGCCATCAATCGGGCCGACCTGATCATTAATGTAGGGCATGATGTAATTGAAAAGCCTCCTTTTTTTATGAGACCCGGTGGTACAAAGGTCATCCATATAAATTTTTTAGAAGCACAGGTAGACGGAGTTTATTTTCCTCAAATCAACGTAGTGGGAGATATCAATCACACCATCGAAATGCTTACTGAACTGGTAACAGATTTCTCTAACTGGGATCTTTCCTATTATAAGCGCATCAAAGGCGAGGTAACCGAGCACCTTGCCACTTACATCAACGATACGCGCTTTCCAATGCTTCCACAACGGTTGGTACATATGCTCCGTTCTACACTTGATAAAGAAGATATCATCACCCTCGATAACGGAGTCTACAAAATATGGTTTGCCCGCAATTATCCCTGCTACAAACGAAACACCCTGTTGCTCGATAACGCATTGGCAAGTATGGGTGCGGGATTTCCATCGGCGATGATGACCAAAATGATTTACCCGGAAAAGAAGGTAATTGCTGTAGCAGGAGATGGCGGATTTATGATGAGCGGGCAAGAACTGGAAACTGCGGTACGTTTGAAATTAAACCTGATTATCATCATCCTGAATGATGGGGCATATGGCATGATCAAATGGAAGCAGGAGGGCATGGGTTTCCCCGATTATGGCCTCTCCTTTAATAACCCGGATTTTGTGCAACTCGCAGGTGCCTACGGCGCACAAGGTCACCGGCCTGTCAGCGATGCGCATATGGAGAAAATACTGAATCATTGTTTGGAAACAGATGGGGTTCATGTGGTGGACCTTGCTGTAGATTATTCATTGAATCATCCAATTTTAAATGTTTTACTCAAGGAAAAAACTTGTATTTTATAAATTATAAAAAATAATATTATGTTGAAAGTATATGCGCCGTACGACCGGAAGCTGATCAAAAGTATTCCGATGATCACCAAGGCAGCAGCCGAAAAAATGCTTAAAACCGCCGACGGTTTATTTCGGGACCGTTCTTCCTGGTTGCCGGGATACCAACGGATTGCTATTATGGAAAAACTGGTGGAGCTTATGAGCAAGGAGGTGGAAAAACTGACCAAAATTGCTGCCCGAGAAGGAGGGAAACCTTATGCAGATTCTAAAGTGGAAGTGATGCGGGCCATCAACGGAGTAAAGATCGCGATTTCTTGTATTCAAAATCAAAAGGGCGAAGAAGTCCCTATGGGTATTACAGAATCTTCGGTGAACCGGCTTGGCATTATTACCCGTGAACCGATTGGGGTGGTAATGAGTGTAAGTGCCTTTAACCATCCACTCAACCTGATCGTACATCAAACCATTACGGCTTTAGCAGCGGGTTGCCCGGTGATTGTAAAACCAGCCTCTACTACCCCGTTTTCCTGCATAAATTTTGTGGAACTCTTATACAAAGCCGGATTGCCCAAGGCCTGGTGTCAGGTCGCTATTTGCAATAATGAAATTACCGAAATGCTGGCAACCGATCCAAGGGTCCATTATTTTTCATTCATTGGTTCCTCAAGAGTTGGTTGGATGCTCAAATCCAAACTGGCACCTGGTACCCGCTGTGCGCTCGAACATGGGGGTGTGGCTCCGGTTATTGTAGAACCCGATGCTGATCTGGAGAACGTGATTCCGGCTTTGCTCAAAGGTGGGTTTTACCATGCCGGTCAGGTATGTGTATCGGTACAAAGGGTATTTGTACACGAAACTATTTGTGAGGAAGTAGCAAAGCAACTGGCAAAAGGTGCTAAAAAACTGGTGGTTGGTAACCCCCTTGATAAAGAGACTGAAGTAGGGCCATTGATTACACCGGCTGAAGTGGAGCGGGTGGATAGCTGGATCAAAGAAGCCATAAAAGGAGGCGCCAAATCGCTTTGCGGTGCGAAGCCTTTGTCCGAAACCTGTTATGCCCCGACAGTGCTCCTTAATCCGCCGCATGATGCGAAAGTTTCCACAGAGGAAATTTTTGGCCCTCTCGTTTGTGTTTATTCCTATACCAATCGGGATGAGGCAATTGCACAGGCCAATGCATTGGATGTACATTTTCAGGCAGCGGTTTTTACCCAAAATATTGATGCTGCCATGGAAATATCCCGAAAACTAGATGCTACAGCGGTGATGGTGAATGACCATACTGCTTTTCGCGTAGATTGGATGCCTTTCGGAGGAAGAGATACGTCCGGAATTGGAATGGGTGGTATCCCCTATAGCATTCATGAAATGACAAGGGAAAAATTATTGGTTATCAAAAGCAAAGGGTTGTAGGAAATCCGAATACCTCCTGTAAAACCGTCTATTCAAATAAAATTGGAGGAACTGATCGGGTTCTTTTTGCTAAAAATGGCGACATCGATTAAAGGGATATTGAGCATTTTATTTTCAGTATCCCTTTAATTTGATTGGATTTGTGATAATAAGGTTTTTCTCTTGAACCGGATTGCTTTATCATTTGCGAACGTAATATTGTAAAAACCGGCAAATTATCGCAAGAAGCGGCAGCATAATAATTCAACATCAGGAATGATTTGCAGTAATCTTTTGTCAGCTACGCGATCATTATCAGGATTCCCTTTTCCTTGATTGTCCTGCTTTCCGAAAAAATTAAACCTGCAAAATAATGCAGCTAAATTTTGAGTATCCCATGTAACATTGAGGAAGGTTTTCAGCTATAAGGATAATTTATTTTATGCGTATAGTTCGTTATATGCAAAACCCTACTTTTGCGCACTTCAATGCCAAACACACATAGCCTACCCCTCGTTTCCCTATGCCGAATGGGTTGATGAAATGAAAGACTTCCTGATGTATAAAATTCTATTTTTCTGTATCTTTTTATGTAATGTTTGCAGGGCAAACATGGCATCACCTATTCAAAGTGGTACCTTTTCAGGGAGTGCTTTTTCAAGCAAAAATATAGATATCAAGGGCGAAAAAATTTGGGTGAAAGTAGCTCCGGATTTCGAAACGGCTAGCTTTCTGGTTGAGTATCGTATCTATACAGGCCAATCAGGAAATCAGATTCCGCTGCTATTTTTAGCACAGGATTACAAGGATAGTTTTCAGGTTTGGGTAGATGGCAAACCGGTAACGATATCTGATGTTCCAGGCAGATATCAGGGAATTTCAAAATCTCCTTTTCGAAATTTTGAAGATGCCTTCGAATTCAGGGGCGACTCCAACTACGGGGAAACCACAGCTATATCCTGGGACAAAGACGAAAGCTTTCTATATGATTTACAGGACTTAAAATATTTTGAAACCAACCTTAGTGCGGGGGAACATATTATCCGGGTAAAATACAATGCCGATGTATGAATAGACCGTTCGGGATGGATAAAAAAGAGAAGTTTCCGATATGCTCTTTCTCCGGCTAAATATTGGAAATCTTTTGGTTCATTGCGTATAGAGGTAGAACAGAGTGAACCGAACGGTAGATTTTCTACCAATCTTGGGATACCCGTTGAAAACAAGATTACCAATAACAATACCTGGATATTTGATCAATTACCTGCTGAATATTTTGAACTTACTTATCAGTCAAAGCCAACTCAGTGGGCTGCTTTTTTAATAGAGGTTGAACCGTTTGGCATCACAGTGATTGCATGCGTCCTTTTGTTTCTTTTACATGTAGGATTGTTGTATCGTTTCCGGAAAAGGACATCCCGTATAAAAAAGAATTCGATTCTTATGACTGGTAATTTTTTAATTCCCTTGGGTATCATCCTTATTTATATGCTGGCATATGGATGGATTGACGCAGCTATTGGTGAGGAGGCTTCCGGCAGACACGGATATTTATTTTTATCGCTGATTTATTATCCAATCTTGTTACCGGGGTATGCTATACTGATTTGGTTCATTGAGAAATTCCTGATAAATCATAAACCTGAATTGAGTATAAAAACACCCTAATCCATCTATTCCATTGGCTTATATTTTTCGAGATTCTGAAGCATCATGGTTAAAGCCATACCCTTTTGGGTACCAATCAAAAGTTTATGACCGTTTGCAAATTCAAGGTGTAAAACTTCGGGACCATTCAGATTATTGGAAATATGGAAACCGGATTGGATCAAACCTTTTCTGAAATCATCAATAAGCTGAAATGCCTACTAAATCCTTTTTCTATTCCGGGCTTATTTCTTTAGCTTTTTTTTACTACTAAGATTTTGACAAACCGGAGGTAAAGCGGCCTTCAGGTAAGATCATACCCCTGTTTTCAGAGAATTCATATGGTGAACAATTATTTTATTGGAATAAAAGTAGAAAAGATGTCTGGAACAGATCATACAAAATCAGTGACAAAACATTCTTTTTAAAGGGTTCAACCCCGATATTTCAGACAAAAGCGATGGACTGTATGGGTTTTTTTTAAAGAATCTTATCGGCTGCCCGATGGCTGTTACCTTTGCCTGTAAATACATAAAAGCGGAACCTACGTGAAGAAAAGAAAGAAACCGGTCATTCTGGAAAAACTGACGATTGAAAAATATGCTGCGGAAGGGCGCTGCTTGGCCCGACTCGACGGGAAAGTGATTTTTGTAGAGAAAGTAGTACCCGGAGATGTGGTAGATGTTTGGATCACCAAAAGCAAAGGAGATTGGGCCGAAGGCTATCCGCATCAGTTTCATGTCTATTCCGATTTGCGGGAAAAGCCTTTTTGCGAACACTTCGGGGTTTGCGGAGGCTGTACCTGGCAAATGCTCCCTTATCATTTGCAACTCGAATACAAACAACAGCAAGTGATCGATCAGCTTACCCGTATCGGAGGCATTCAATTGCCCGCAATTTCGCCGATCAAAGGGGCCGATCCCATCCGGCATTATCGCAATAAGCTGGAGTTTACCTTCAGCAACCGCCGCTATCTTACCCGGGAGGAAATGCTCGATCCCAATGAATTTGGCGAAGGGCACTACGCTGGTTTCCATGTAAAGGGCATGTACAATAAGGTGGTGAATGTAAATGAATGCCATCTGATGGCCGAACCGGTGAACCTGATCCGAGAAACCGTGAAAGCCAAAGCGATCGAACTCGGTTTGCCTTTTTACGATTTGGGTTTGCAGGCCGGCTGGATTCGCTCGGTACAATACCGCTATTGCACTACGGGCGACCTGATGGTGAATATCATACTGGGCTATGATGCTCCCGAGCAACGCAATATCCTGCTCAGTGATTTGCTGGAAAAAGTACCAGCGATTACCACACTCTATTACACCATCAACCACAAGACAAATGATAGCATGGCCGATCTGACACCGGTTTTTTATGCCGGTGAAAAAGACCATGCCATAGAAAAACTGGGCGATTATCGTTTCAAAATCAGTCCGGTATCTTTTTTTCAGACCAATAGCCGGCAGGCTGAAGTACTGTACGAGGTTACCCGTCAGTATGCCGAACTTGATGGTTCGCAGGTAGTGTACGATTTGTATTGTGGTACGGGGAGCATTGGTATTTACGTAAGCGCGGGTGCCAAAAAGGTGATTGGTGTGGAAGTGGTGGATGCCGCTATTGCCGATGCCCGGGAAAATGCGGCTATGAACAATATTTCGCATGCCGCCTTTTTTACAGGAGATGCCACCAAGGTTTGTAACGAGGCTTTTTTTGCAGAACATGGGCGTCCGGATGTAATCATCACCGACCCGCCCCGGGCCGGTATGACCGAAAAGCTAGTAGAACAAATTCTTGCCCTCGAAGCCCCGTTGGTGGTGTACGTGAGTTGCAACCCGGCCACACAGGCCCGCGATCTCAAATGGCTTTCAGCGAAATATGAGGTAACTGCGGTGCAACCTGTAGATATGTTTCCGCATACCCTCCATATTGAAAATGTGGTTCAATTAAGGCTGCGCAATCCGGAATCAGTATAACCGCATCAAACAAGTTTTCCAAAAGGGCGTTTTCTTTTTGTAGGTATGCTGAAGCAACGGACAGAGATAAACAGATATTGAAAGGGTTCTATCAGACAGGAGTAATTATTGAAATACAGCAATAACAAAAGTTTTAAAACCGATTTACTTCCTTTGTACACATTATATTTTTGCAAGCATACCAAAAGAGCATAAGAAGAATGACCGAATTCAGGCCTGGCAGTTTTCAGATATTACCCTTAGTGATCAAAAATCTAATCATCATTAATGGGTTGGTCTTTTTGGCACAGTTTACTTTCGATGGGATGTCTCCGTATGGTGGCATAGCTATCGGGTATGTTTCCAATCATTTTGCGCTTCACCATATTCTCTCCCCGCTATTTCAACCCTGGCAGCTTCTTACCCATATTTTCATGCATGGCAGTTTCATGCACTTACTGGGAAATATGTTTGTTTTATGGATGTTTGGCAGCGTATTGGAAAATTTATGGGGCCCCAAAAGGTTTTTGGTTTTCTACATTATTTGTGGATTGGGAGCCGCATTGCTTCACCTTGGTTTTCTGTATTATGAAAATTTTCAGTTGATTGCTGATTTCGAATCGTACAAATCGATGCCATCGCTGGAAAAATACCTTGCATTTACCCAGAAACATACCATGAGTTCGAATTATGATGCGCAATATGCCTACCGGATTGCCCGGGCATGGGTAGGTGAACCCAATAATATGCAACTGGCCGAGCAGGCCATGATGGAGATTACGGGATATGTAAACTATGCGCTCAGTATGCCTACTTTAGGCGCTTCCGGGGCCGTATTCGGTTGTTTGGCTGCATTTGCTTACTTGTTTCCAAATACGTATATTTATTTGTATTTTTTTGTGCCCATCAAGGCAAAATGGTTTGTACTTATTTATCTGGTATTCGAGTTAGTGATGGCTGTAAACAATAGTGCCGGAGACACAATTGCCCGCTGGGCGCACTTAGGAGGCGCTCTGGTAGGATTTTTGCTGGTCTATTTTTGGAACAAAACCAACCGGCAAAAATTTTATTGAAATAAACTGCCTGTTAAACTATAATTTTATACCGCTGTTGTAAGAGATGTAATTCTGAATTTTGTGAGGAGTAGCGTTAACTAAAAAATTATGAGCGTGTTGAGTAAAAACAGAAGAAGATCGATCCTGTTGGGTAATGATGGAAATACGCTGGTAATCCTGATTGCTATCAACCTGATTATGTTTGTATTGATCAATTTTATAAAGATCAGCTATTTTTTGGGGGGTATGCCACTCGAAAATTACTATAATCAGATCATTTCCTACATCATGGTTCCCGGCAAAGCGGCCACATTAGCAGCCCGCCCCTGGACCATTTTCACCTATATGTTTGCCCATGACGGGGTTTGGGATCTCATAAGTACCCTGCTTTGGTTGTGGGGTTTTGGATTTATTCTGCAAAGCATCATAGGCAATAAGCACCTGGCTCCGCTTTACGTATATGGTGGATTAGCAGGGGTCATTTCTTTTTCCCTTGCTGTTAATTTGATACCGGTATTGCGGGATAACGCTGGTGGCTATATGCTTCAGGGTGGAAAGGCTGCTGTAATGGCGATTGCTTTGGGTGCAACAACAATGGCGCCTAATTTCCGGATTTTCCCTATGCTCAACGGCGGTATTCCGCTTTGGGTTGTAACCATGATTTTTGTAATTATTGATTATGCGATGATCGCAAGTAGTGGTGCCGGTATTGGACTCGCTCATTTATCAGGAGCGCTTATCGGTTTCCTTTATATTACCCGCTTAAAAAATGGTTCTGACTGGGGTGAGTGGATGCACCGCTCTTATAATTGGTTTTTCAACCTTTTTGAACCGGCTCCTGAAATCAAACGTCGGGATGAAATCAAGAAAGAGATCTTTTATCAGCCTACCACTAAGCAAGCTCCTTTTGTTAGAAAAACCAATGTAACCCAGCAAAGGGTGGATGAATTGCTTGACAAAATCAATCAGAAAGGATATAAAACGCTCACAGAAGAAGAGAAAGAGTACCTGCGACAGGCAAGCAGTGAAGAACTATAAACCCTGCTTTTATTTGGCATGTCGCATTTGTTTCGGTTTAAAATAGATAAATGGGTTTTTGGCCTGAGCGTACTTGTGGCATTGGGCTATATTTTTAGTTTGTTGGCCTGGTACATCTCCAATCTGAAATTTTGGTTGCTTGGTCTTGCTGCGCTTGGGTTTGTTTATTTGTGGGTTTTGGTATTGTTGATTGCACTTTATTGGTTGATCAGAAAGCGCATTCAGATAACCGCCGTTTTTCTTAGCTTATTTTTATTGGGTTGGTCCCCGGCTACCGCCTCTTTTTCGGTTGGAGTAGAAGCTCCTTTTGAAGTAAAGCAACAACCGGGTTCATTACGGGTAATGCAGTGGAATGCTAATGAGCTGTCCGGAAACCATAAAGACCTTGATACGGGTAAATATGGTCGTCTTCGTGCAGTTCAATTTATCCGCGATTATCGACCGGATGTAATTTGCATACAGGATTTTTCAGAACTTGTTTCAAAGCATAATTATTCCAATAGAGCTTTATTGGCGGATACCCTCGGTTATAATCATCAGTTTATTGAAATGCATGCCTATACCCTTCACATCTACGGATTTGTTAATCAGGGGATCGGTATCTTTTCAAAATTTCCATTTATCGACTCTGGCTCCCTTGCGTATCCGGGTCGTGATTTTCCGGAATACATTGTTTGGGTCGATTTGCCCTTGCAGGGAGAAAGAGTGCGTATTATTTCTACACATTTCAGAAGTATGAATCTGCGCTTCACACCCGTTTTTGACAAAAATCGTTTTCCTGTTTATCAGCAACAGGATAGCCCAATCATTATGAGCGGGAAACCCTTGCTGAAACTACGTTTTTATCAGGAAGAACATGCGGTGCAAGCCGCTTTCCTTCGGCGTTTTCTCGATACCTGTTCCGTACCTGTTATTTTATGTGCTGATCTCAACACAGTTCCGGCAAGCCATACCTATCAAACGGTTCGCGGTGATCTGCGTGACGATTTTCTGACAACAACTATTGGTCTCGGAGCCACCTTTAACTACCTTGCTCCCAATATCCGGATCGATTACATATTCAGTAGTAAGCTCTTGAAACGGATACAATGGAAGCACTTTGAGGACGGATTTTCCGATCACGACCATTTGTTGGGTGACTATACCTGGAATAAAGAAGATCCTCTTTAAGCAAGATTGTTGGCTGGTATAGCAAAATTTAGCTTGCTCTCAGGTATTTTTTAAAAGCAGGAAATACCCTGAATCCTGGTTATTACGGATTTTATTAACTACCTGTTCGTCGGCTTCTGAATAATATATTGCCTTGCTCTTCCTACATTTGTTTTTACCGGCGGCAGCAGTACCGGGATCAATCAACCAACATCACACAAATTATGGCCTTCAGTTTTCGAAAATTAAGCAAACGGTTTATGCTGCTTATCAACAGTTTGCTGATTGTTGTTTTCTTACTGGCCTGTTTGCAACCCCGGCTTTCTCCCGAGTCATTCTGGTATTTGGGATACTTGAGTATTGGCTTTCCCTATTTATTTCTTTCTCTCATTCTCTTTGCTGTTTTCTGGCTTTTTGCAAAGCCGAAATTTGTTTTTCTGCCACTGATTGCGATGGGGATTGGATATGGGCAGATTATGCTCATTTTTAATGTTAAACAAGAGGGCTTCAGTCTTCAAAAGAAGGAAGGAGAAATCAGGGTGATGACCTGGAATATCAAGGGTTTCACCGGTTCCAAACCCGGAAAGAAGGCTATTAAAGCCAATGCAGACAGTATTTTCAGCATGATCAGAAAATACGAACCCGATGTGGTTTGCCTGCAGGAATACGGGCAGTATGAGGATAAAAAATTGGGAAGAAGCCACCTCGATATCATGCGGAACCTCGGGTACCATTTTGAGGTGCTGAGTAAAGATTACAGCCGGAAAACTTACAGTTATAGTAGTGGGGTTGCTATATTTTCCAAACTTCCCTTGCTTGCTACTGAGCGCATTCCATATACTTCAAGTGCCGAAAGCCTCATTTTTGCCGATGTGCTATATCAAAAAGATACCCTTCGCATTTTTACTACCCATTTACAATCTTACCGTTTTTCTGAATCGGAACTTAACCAGATTGAAAAGGTGAGACAACAGGAAAGACCTTCCATAGAACCAAGTAAATCACTGCTTTCAAAAATGAAAAGCGGATTTTTAAACCGGGGTTCTCAGGTAGATATTATGTTGCCGGAGTTGGATGAAAGTCCCTATCCCGAGATTATTTGCCTCGATATGAATGATGTACCCAATAGTTATGCTTACCATCATATCCGGGGTAACCGGGTAGATGTGTTTTTACAAAAAGGTTTTGGCATTGGGCGCACTTATCTTTCCTATGTACCTACTTTGCGCATCGACTACATTTTTGCCGATCCCGGTTTCCAGACTACTCAAATAATAATTCCGAGGGTAAAATACAGTGATCATTTACCGGTAATAGCCGATCTTAGATGGCGGCCATGATTTCTGTACATTCGCAGCCCTAAAGGATTAGATGCGGTGTTTAACAACGTTTTGTGGACGGCCTGATTTACATTGCAAACTTTCCGTAAGGAGATGATTCCCTGTACAGGAAGTACGGGCTTACCAACTGAGGAACAACATGGCACTACAATTTTACAATTCGTATACAAGACAAAAAGAAGTTTTTGAATCGCTGACCCCCGGGCATGCCGGTATGTATGTTTGCGGACCCACCGTTAGCGGCGAAAGCCATCTTGGCCATGCCCGGCCCTACATAACTTTTGATATTGTTTTCAGGTATTTGCAACATCTCGGCTACAAAGTCCGCTACGTCCGTAATATTACTGATGCCGGACATTTTGAAGAAGAAGGCCGCGAAGCAGAAGATAAAATTGCTAAAAAAGCCATCCTCGAAAAGCTCGAGCCCATGGAACTTGTGACCAAATACACCAATCTGTTTCGATGGGCAATGCAGCAATTCAATAACCTGGACCCAAGCATTGAACCTACAGCTACCGGTCATATAGTTGAGCAGATTGAAATGATCAAAAAAATCATTTCCGAAGGGTATGCTTACGAATCCAATGGCTCGGTATATTTTGATGTAAAGAAATATGCTATCGATTTTAAGGACATCAATCCTTATGGTAAGCTCAGCGGCCGGGTGGTGGATGAACTTTTTGAAAATACCCGCGAACTCGACGGACAGGATGAAAAACGCAATCCGCAGGATTTTGCGCTTTGGAAAAAAGCACCTCCCGAACACATTATGCGTTGGGCGAGTCCCTGGGGCGAAGGCTTTCCCGGCTGGCAC
>JBGSNV010000004.1:0-4404 GCA_041739485.1 Chitinophagaceae bacterium | reverse complement strand
GAGCTATGACCGTGTTATCGGAAATGTTTCCATTAACTATGAATTTACCGACTGGTTGCGTTTGCAATTAAGAACCGCTACCGATTTTAGCAATGAATTGCGGGAATATAAAAGAGCATTCAGCACTCAGCGTTTCCCATTTGGCCAATATCGCAGGGTATTGCTTAACAACGAAGAACGCAACAGCGATTTTCTGTTTATTTTTAATAAAGACATCAACAATGACTTTGCCGTTACGGCTAATTTTGGGGGCAATCAAATGCGACAGACAAGCAAATTTGATGAATCCGTTGCCGGTCAGTTAAATATCCCCGAGATTTATAACCTCACCAACAGCCGGATTCCTCTGGTATCTTCCCAACAGGATGTTGGTAAGCGAATCAACAGTCTCTACGGTTCTGCCGGGGTATCTTACAAAAACAAATTATTTCTGGATGTTACCGGAAGAAATGACTGGAGCAGCGCACTCACGCTTCCCGAAAATCTGAAATCATTCGGTAATGAAGACAACTCTTACTTCTATTCATCCGTGGCATTGAGTGCCATCATCAGTGATATGGTAGAACTGCCAAAGGCAATCAGCTTTGCTAAATTACGCGGTAGCTTTGCACAGGTGGGGAATGATACTGACCCTTTCACCTTTACCCAATCTTTTAATCCGAGTGATCCCTTTGGAATAGCACAGGTTTACAGCGAAACGGATCGTCTTGCTAACCTCAATCTGAAGCCGGAAATCAGCTCTGCCTATGAAATTGGTGCAGATATCCGTTTCCTGAATAACCGTATCGGATTAGATCTTACTTATTACACAAGCAACACCATCAATCAAATTCTGAATATTCCGCTTTCTATTACAAGTGGTTTCAACAGCCGGGTAATTAATGCCGGTAAAATCAAAAACTATGGTTTTGAGGCCATGTTGAATCTGCAAGGGATCAAGAAAAAAGATTTTACCTGGAATACAGATTTTAATTTTAGTGCTAACCGGAGTGAAGTGCTTGAGTTGCGGGATGGTTTAACCAATTTCGTGATGGCTTCCCGTCGGGTAAGTGTAGAAGCAAGAGTAGGTGAGCGTATGGGTAACCTTTATGGTATTGGATTTGCACGGGTTCAGAATACCGATGAAAATGCCCCGTATTACGATAAATCCGGAAATTTTGTAGGGCAAATGGTATTTGATGGCAATGGCCGTCCGGTGCGTACTACAAACCGCATTTTGTTAGGAAATTATAATCCTGACTGGCTGTTGGGCATCAATAATAGTTTCAAATACAAAGGGGTAATCCTAAGTTTCCTGTTTGATATCCGCAGTGGTGGTGAAATTTACAGTGAAACCCAAACCGTTGGTCGCGAAGGCGGTATCATTATGGAAACCCTTGAAGGACGAGCTGACGGATATGACTTGACGAAGGAAGGAAACGGGGTGATAGGACAAGGGGTAGTGGCCAATACAGATGGAACTTTTAGCCCCAATGCCCGTAAGGTAAGTGCCCGCGAATGGCATACCGCTTTTACCGGTGGCCGAAGCATTGCCGAAGGCGTTATGTACGATGCTTCTTTTGTAAAGCTGCGTCAGTTGCAGATCGGTTACAGCATCCCCGACAGAGTTTGGGGCAGCAAACTTCCTTTCAGAGGGGTAACCCTTTCCTTAGTTGGCCGCAATCTTTTTGTATGGGATAATGTACCGCATGTTGACCCCGAAGTAATGAGTTATTCCGGTGGTACAGCTTTGCCCGGTATTGAAAATATGAGTATCCCAAGCACAAGAAGCTATGGGTTTAACCTCAGTCTTAAATTATAACCAAAACCTGTTGGAAAATCCCAGAGATAAAAAACTAGTCTTTACCATGTAGAGACGAACAAAAAACTACACAATGAAAAAGCAAAATTTAACCGGATTTCTCTTGCTCGGACTCCTTGCCCTTACGGCATGTACCAAAGATTTCAGAGAAGTAAATACCAATAATAATGTGCCGAATGCAGTAACACCCGATCTGTTGCTGAGCGGTGTGATTCGCAGCACTGTAAACCAACAGGTAAGCGAAGCCTGGGGAATTGGCAATATTGTTTCGCAGTATACCTCCAAGATTCAGTTTGTAAATGAAGACCGTTATTTGTGGAACGAGCAAAACGGCATTTGGAATAACACTTATGGTAATTACCGCAACCTGCAGAATATTTTTACACAAGTGGCCGGAACTGAGAACAATGGCTATGAGGGAGTTGCCCTTATTATGAAATCCTGGATGTTCAGTGTGGCAACCAATGCCTATGGCGATATTCCTTATTCCGAAGCAGGGTTTGCCAAAGCACAGGGTTTGTACACCCCAAAATATGATAAGCAGGAAGATGTTTACAATGGCATTTTGAGTGACTTGCGTAAGGCAAATGAAATTCTTTCAAAAACCACAACTACTATTTCCGGCGATATTCTTTTTGGTGGGGGTAATGCGGCCCCGTTGAAATGGAGAAAATTTGCCAACACACTCCGTCTGCGCTTGTTGATGCGGATCAGTAATAAAAAAGATGTAAAAGCAGAAATGCAGTCCATCGTTAGCGACCCGGTGAACTTCCCCTTGATGAGCAGCAACGCTGATAACGCGGAGTTGAAATATTTGCCCGCTGCACCCAATCAATGGCCATTGTATGGCACAAGGGTGGGTTCTTTCGATGAATTTCGGGTGAGCAAAACCCTTTCCGATCGCCTGTTAAGCATCAATGATCGCCGGTTGAATATTTTTGGCAGACCCTCTCAAAAATCCATTGCCGACGGAAGTCCTAAAATTGAAGGAATACCCAATGGTCTTGGTGACGTAGCTGCTTTGAATTACAATGGCGGACCACAGAATGTTTCACGGGTCGGTTACACTTTTGCCTGCTTGGTTTGTAATGATAATGGTCAGGCTCCACCCGATCCTTCCGCCCCAAGAGGGATTATTATGAACTATGCAGAGCTGCAGTTTATTTTGGCCGAAGCCCGTGAAAAAGGCATGATTACCACCGGCGATGCGGCTACTTATTACCGCAATGGTATTGATGCAAATATCGCGTACTGGCAAGCTGTGGTTCCTGCACAATATGGAATTAATGTAACCCCGACGGCTGATTATTTCACACAACCTGCTGTGGCATTTACAGGTACCACCACCGAAAAACTCGATAAGATTTATTTGCAACGCTGGGTATCTATGTTTTTTACCGGACTCGAATCCTGGTTTGAATTTCGCCGTACCGGTAAGCCGGCCATTACTCCGGGACCAAATAACCTAAACGATAACAAAGTGCCAATCAGATACATTTATCCTTTTTCGGAGCAATCACTCAATCCCACCAACAGGCAAGAAGCGGTATCCCGACAGGGTGGTACCGACAACCTGAACACCAAAATGTGGTTAACTCAATAATTTATATCTTTCATTTTCTGGAAAAAGCCCGGTGGTCATTGCACCAACGGGCTTTTTTTAAATTCAATACGATGCTTCGTTTCAAATCATTTTTCTCCCCTGTACTGCTGTTTTTATCCCTGCCGGTTTTTTCTCAAACCACACGCTTAACCGTTCCGGGTGCTGAAAAATACTGTCTGATTGATCCTGCTGGAAAATCAGTTTTACCAAGCGGCCGGTATGTAAGTCCGGCAGGGCAAACCATTCGCATTACCCATGACCCTTTTGGCATGGGGATCTCTCCGGATGGAAAGCTGGCAGTGACGCTCCACAATGGGGTTGTATCCCTGATTGAATTGGCTACTATGAAAGCTACCCGCATTCCGGATTATGCCGGTACGCTTCCTTCGCCGCTTAAAAACGGTTCGTTTCTTGGCGTTGCTTTTCATCCACAACAACCTTTTGTATACCTGAGTGGCGGAGATAATGGTGCGGTGATCGTGTTTGATTATAAAACATTACAAACCGTCGATTCCTTTTCGCTGAATGGAAAAGTGGCAGGAAGGGATTATGAAGACAGTTTTACAAGCGATCTCGTTTATCAGCAAAACACCAATGAATTGATGGTTCTTGACAGGGGTAATTTTAGGTTGGTACGCATGGATGCAGCTACCGGAAAAATGACAGCAAGTATTGCTACCGGCCGCCAACCCTTCGGGCTTGCACTGAGCCCGGATGGAAAAACAGCCCTTGTAGCCAATGTAGGAGTTTATGCTTACGAATTAGTGGAAGGCGCCACCCCGGAGAATAAAGGCGGGAAAATGATTGGTTTTCATCCATACGGTGATAACACCAAAGAGGCTAGAGAAGGGACCGTAATTGATGGAAAAAAAATACCTGCGGTTGGGGATCCTAATGCTCCGGAAGCAATGAGTGTATATGTAATTGACCTTGTAAGTAATCAGGTGATACACCGCATGAAAACCGGTTTGCTGGTAGGAGAAAGGGTGGAGGATGCCGA
>JBGSNV010000406.1:0-2759 GCA_041739485.1 Chitinophagaceae bacterium | reverse complement strand
CTTCAATATTCACACCATGAAAGTACAAAAGCAGAGGGTATTCAGCTAATATATTTGCCGACTATGTGACATGAAGACAATATTTTTCATAGCCTATTTGTCATGCTTTTAAAACAACTATATTAGCTACTGATTAGTTACAAAAAATTTAAACATTTTCCGACTCCAATTAATAGATTTTAAAATAATGTTCGTAAATTTACGATTGAATTTTTAGTAGATTTATGAGCGCAACATCCAAATCAAAGTACTTTACCAAAGACCAGGAGCAAGCTGCCAGATTTGCTAAGGCTTTGGGACATCCTGTGCGTATTGCCATTTTGCAACTCTTGAGTTCAAAAGCCTGTTGTTATCACGGGGATATGGCAGAGGAACTTCCTATTGCAAAATCTACCCTTTCACAACATCTCAAGGAACTTAAAGAAGCAGGACTTATCCAGGGAGACCTTACTCCTCCTACGGTAAAATACTGTGTGAACAGCGCAAACTGGGAACTTGCTAAAAAGTTATTAAACAAAGTATTGGAATAATTTTTTATACCTATTGTTCGTAGGTTTGCGAATTACGAATAAAAATGAATTCATTTAACAACAAAGTTAAAAACAAAAAAGATGAAACAAATAAAAGTATTGGGTACGGGTTGCCCTAAGTGTAAGACCACCTACCAAAATGTAAAAGAAGCCTTAAAACAATCTGGGGTGGAGGCCAATGTTGAAAAAATTGAGGACATTGAAGAAATGATGAAATACAATGTGCTTACTACCCCTGTACTGATGATCGACGATGTAGTAAAGGTAAAAGGCAGGGTTGCAACTATCAGTGAAATTAAGGGAATGCTAAGGGAGGTGTAAATTGGTTTAATGTATCAAAGTACGGAAGTTTAAAATACTCTAATAAAACAAAAATGGAAAAACAAAGCTTGGTAAAAGAAATCTGCCCTACCACCACCCAAGGCTGGGTAAAAAATGGAGCCTTATTGGTAGATGTTCGCGAAGCTGATGAGTTGGCGGAATTATCTTTTGATGTGCCAGAGATCTTGCACATTCCCCTCAGCGAATTTGATTCGCGCTATCCCGAAATCCCGAAAGACAGGGAGGTGGTTGTAGTATGTAGCGTTGGGGTTAGAAGTTTAAGAGCTGCTGGTTTTTTAGTGAATCACGGATATGACAAAGCGGTACATATGAAACACGGGATGCTTCGATGGGCACAAAAAGGATTTCCAACAAAAGGCGAACCTTCTTCTGTATTAGACAATAAGGAGGATACGGGATGTTGCGGGCCAAGAAAAACGGAAACAGGAAAAAATACGCAATCCTGCTGTGGCAGTAGTCCAAAATCAGATAATACCTGTTGTTAAAACTTAAACTATGAGGCTCTTAAGAGGACGCTGCTGTTTTTAGTTTCCAAGTTTCGGTGGTCTATCCCCGTACACTCACAAGATTTACTGGATCCATATCTATCCGATTTGGACTATGAAGCCAGAAAAGTTATGAAAGTGAGCAAGGAGGAATTATTGGAGCTGCTTCTTAGCAAGGAAGCTATCCTTCTCAAAAGCATCAGGTAGGAAGAAGAACAAAAAGCATGGTCCATGCCTTATGCACGGTTTATGCCATTACCGGAATTACCTGCTCGCTCTGCAGAACTGGATAAAAGCATGACCCTCGTAACCGCCAGCCCGCAAAAAGATCGTGCTATTATGGTTAGGAGGTATTTAAAAAGCAAAGGATATAAAGTGAAATACCTTCAAGATGGTTTGCTGGGATCGGCAGAATATTTACAGGGGGTGATAATGCCCTTAAATTTTTTAAATCATTAGATTGACATGTTTGATTGGATTCAAGTTTTTGCGGATTGGCTGATATATTCAATATTTAATATCGGAGCAGATACGCATTTAGGCATTGCATTAAACTTCTTTGTATACGACACCCTGAAGATTCTGCTCTTGCTATTTCTGATCGTTTTTTTGATGGGAATTGTCAACACCTATTTTCCCATTGAAAAACTAAAGGAGTACCTAAACCGAAAAAAACTCTACGGATTAGAATATTTTTTCTCTTCAATTTTTGGTGCCATTACCCCATTTTGTTCCTGTTCTTCTGTACCGCTGTTCATTGGCTTTGTGCAAGGCGGAATTCCCCTGGGAGTAACCTTTTCATTCCTGATCACATCGCCTTTGGTAAATGAAGTTGCCATCGCCATGTTTTTGGGGATGTTCGGATTAAAAGCCACCTTGATTTACGCTGGCTCCGGTATTTTATTGGGGACTCTTGGGGGGTGGATCCTGGGAAAATTTAATTTAGAACCGCTGTTGTCTGAATGGGTGAAAAAAATATTGGAAAGCGCCCAGGTTTCCTCGGCAGAATACCAAGAAGAAAAGAAAACATTTAGACGGCGGTTGCCTGAAATTACTCAAAGTGCCTGGGATATTGTCAAAGGAGTGCTACTCTATGTGCTTATAGGTATTGCCATTGGTGCCGCCATGCATGGCTATGTGCCCGAGAATTTCTTTGCTGAATATTTGGGGAGCGGAGCCTGGTGGACCGTTCCTTTAGCCGTTATTCTGGCCGTTCCCATGTATGCCAATGCAGCTGGAATTGTGCCGGTAATTCAGGTTTTTGTGGCCAAAGGAGTTCCTCTTGGCACCGCCATTGCCTTTATGATGGCTACCGTTGGGTTATCTATTCCTGAGGCAACCCTGCTTAAAAAAGTAATGTCCCTTCAACTCATTGGAATTTATTTTGGCGTGGTTACGCTCT
>JBGSNV010000382.1:0-17350 GCA_041739485.1 Chitinophagaceae bacterium | reverse complement strand
AAAGTTACGAGAATGCCAATGACAAACCAGGTAGGTAAGCCGATAAGAATGGCGAGAATATATTTTTTTAATCGTTCAGGTTTGTTGATTAGCATAAAGAAGTTGCCTTTCTGTACCTTTTGGTTCTTCATGCCTTCAAACATGCCACTTTCAAAAACAGACACCCTTAACACAAGCAGGAGCATTCCAAGGCCTCCACCAATAAAATAACAGGTACGCCAATGAAAGTTTTCTTTGATAAAAAAAGCAAAAACCGCTCCTGTTAGTCCGATACCTGCTACCAGCGAAGTGGCCAAACCTCTTTTTTCTTTCGGAGTCAGTTCGCTGACAAGCGTGATGCCGGCACCCAATTCTCCTGCAAGACCGATACCTGCAATAAACCGGATCAATGCGTACTGATCGGTATTTTGTACAAATCCATTGGCCACATTGGCTGCTGAATAGAGGAGTATAGAGCCAAAAAGCACACTAAGTCTTCCTTTTTTATCTCCGAGTACCCCCCACAAAATACCCCCGATCAGCAAACCGGCCATTTGCCAGGAAAGGATTTTTTCGCCATCGGTCATCATTTGCTCGCTTGTTAAGCCAAGGTCCTTTAAACTTGGCAAACGAATAATGCCAAACAAAAGCAGGTCATAGATATCTACAAAATAACCAAGCGCGGCTACCATTACCGGGACTGAAAAAATAGAAACTGTTTTATTGGCATGCATGCCACAAATATGCAAATGAATTTGCTAACTTGGCAAAATCCTGCAAAAAAACGGCGAAAAACTGCCTGCTTTTCTATTTCAGGATCGGACAGTATTACTTTTTTTACCAAAGCGCGACGACAGCATCTACCGGATTATAAGAATGGAAAAGGGGATACCAATTGCCTGCAACTTCTTGCATCAAAGCCTTTCTCCTTAAAAGCCAAAGGCTTTATCATAAAAAATTAGGTGAAAGGCCATAAAATGCAGCATTTTTGCATGTAGACTTTTTAAATGAAAATACCGGATGATATCAAAAATCAAGGAGACAGTAGAAGTAATAAAGGAGTATTTTGATACTACACCCGAAGTAGGGATCGTATTGGGTAGTGGTTTGGGCAATTTCAGGGATGAGCTCCAAATTGAGTGTGAAATACCTTACCGTGATATTCCCCATTTTCCGGTAAGTACAGTTGAGGGTCATTCCGGTACCTTGATTTTTGGCAAACTTGCAGGTAGAACCGTCGTCTGTATGGCAGGTCGTTTTCACTACTACGAAGGCTACACCCCCGCAGATGTGGCGTATCCTATCCGGGTGCTGAAATTTCTCGGTATCAATGCACTGCTTCTAAGCAATGCAGCAGGGGGTATGCATCCTGCCTTTCAGGTGGGAGACCTGATGATTATCCGGGATCATATCAGCCTTTTTACCCACAATCCGTTGATTGGAAAAAACCAGGATGAATTAGGTCCCCGTTTCCCCGATATGAGCGAACCGTATGCCCTATCCCTGATTAAAGAAGCGCTGAAAATAGCAGATGCGGAAAATATTGTGCTCCATCAGGGAGTCTATGCCGGAGTGACCGGACCTACTTTTGAAACAAGAGCCGAATACAAAATGCTCCATATTCTTGGGGCGGACGCGGTAGGCATGAGTACCGTTCAGGAGGTAATTGTAGCGCGCCATATGGATCTGCCTGTATTTGCATTGAGTGTCATTACCGATATCGGAATCCGTGAGGAAGAAAATATCATTACCCATCAGGAAGTACTTGATGCGGCTAAAAATGCGGAGCCTAAAATGACCACCATTTTCAAAGGTCTGTTAACTGTCATTTAATCTTTCTTTTTACCCGCATCTTTGCAACCACACACAGATAGCTTCATTTTGTCCATTCGTTTTTTTTATAAAAGAAAATACCTGCTTGCAATCAGCTTTTGGTTGATTGGCTTCTTATTGTTTTATGCCGGGGTCTCGGGCCAAACGGTTCCCCCCAATATCCGGCTCGACAATCAGGGGCGACCTATAAACCCGAATATTAAAACCACGGGTGGGGACAGCTTACAACAGCGGGACAACAATGAGGATTCCATCACCATTTATTTTAGAATGTTCGACTCAAGCAGGGTCCGCTTTCTCGATAGCAGCATCAATGATTATACGCTGCGTTTTCCGCTGCCGGCTTCTTATTTTTTTCTGAACCATCCCGGCAACGCCGCCCGTTCGGTGGTTTTTCAGCCCAACACTGCCCCGGGTTATGATCCGGGTTTCCATGGCTTTGATATATACCAACTCAACCTCGCCAATACCCGGTTCTTCAATACCACAAGGCCTTATACCGAACTTGATTATCTGCTCGGTGCCAAGGCCGAACAAACCATCAAAGTATTGCATACCCAAAACATCCGGCCACTTTGGAATGCGAGTTTCGAATACCGGCTATTTAATGCACCGGGTATTTACAAAAACGCAAGTGCCAATCATTCCAACCTGAGGTTTGCTTCCAATTTTCTCACCAAAGACCGTCGGTACTCCGGCATTTTTGTGTTTATCAGAAATCGCAGTAAGGTGAATGAGAACGGTGGTATCCTCGGTGAGGAATTTATCAAGGAAAATAATCCGGCTTACAACGACCGGTTCAACATACCTACCTGGCTGGGAGGTGATGAAGCTTTTTCTACCAATTTCTTTTCTTCCAATCTGCCAAGCGGTAACGACTATGGCAACCGAACTTTGCTTTATCGCCATCAATACGATATAGGTCAAAAGGATTCTTCTTACAATACAGATTCGGTTATCACGAGGCGTTTTTATCCAAGGTTGCGGTTGCAGCATAGCTTTTTATACAAGCAAAGCAGTTTTCAGTACAATGATGAATTCGCAAGAGATACCAATGTCCAGAATCTTTATAAAAATCGGTTCGGGCTGCTTAGGGTAGATACTCCATTTACCCTGATTGATGAGTGGCGGGAACTTACCAATGAAGTGGCAGTCATTCTTTTTCCTGAAAAGAACAATCAGGAACAGTTTCTGAAACTCGGGGCCGCTTTTCAGGCACTCAAAGGAACCTTTGACACCACCGGAGATAATTTTAATTCGGTGTATCTGCTTGGGGAATACCGCAACCGCACCCGCAATCGGAAATGGGACATCAATGCACAGGGCAAGTTTTACCTCACCGGGCCTTATGCCGGTAACTTTAATGCCGGAGGAACTATCCAAACAGATCTTGGTTCAAGACTCGGTAAACTTGCTTTAGGTTTTCAGAATAGTCTTCGTACGCCTTCTTTTGTATTTGATGAACGCAGTAATTTTATCCTGCAAAACACGTTTTCGCTGAACAACGAAAACTGGACTACCCTTTCTGCTGATCTGTTTATCAACCGCTTGCAGCTTGCCTTAAAAGCCCGGTACTATCTTATAAGTAACTACACTTATTGGGAAAACTATACCGAGGCTACACAAGATGCCACCTTGCAAAACGTATTGCACCTGAGCGCAGAGAAAAAGTTTAAACTAAGCCGGCGCTGGAACCTTTATTCGGAATTGCATGTACAACAGTCAAGCAGCAGCGGTATCAACCTGCCGTTTTTGTATACCCGCAACCGGTTGGCTTACGAGGGTAATTTTTACAAAAATCTGTACCTCAGTACCGGACTTGAATTTCGGTATACAACAAGGTTTACTCCGGATGACTGGAGCCCTTTCAACGGACAATGGATACCTCAGTCGGATTTTCGTATCAATAACTTACCTGATATAGCGGCCTTTCTACATTTCCGGATTTCAAGTTTCCGGGCATTTTTGCGGGTAGAAAATCTAAATACTTTTGATCCTGGCAATGGTTTTAACTGGACCAATAACAACTTCGTTGCTCCTTTTTATGCCAATCCCGGTTTAATTACGCGGGTAGGGTTTTACTGGACCTTTGTAAACTAATTCTGTTTTTCTAATGGGGCTCCTCACCAAAATCAGCAAACGAAAAATGGCGGTAAAATGGCTGCTATTGCTCGTTTTGGTGGTTGGTGCGGAATGGCTGAAATCAAACCCGGAGATTATTGAAACTTATTATGCAACTGGTTTTTATCCTATAATCAGCAAGGGGTTGAGGTTTCTAATTGGTTGGCTGCCCTTCAGTCTCGGCGATCTGTTGGTTGCTGTTTTGATGCTATGGTTACTGTTCAGGCTTTTTCGTTATTTGCGCAACCGGAAAACAGGAGAACGCCATTTCTCCTTTGGAAAAGCCATTGAAAAGTTTATATCCGGATTGGTAATCGTATATCTGTTGTTTTTGGTTTTATGGGGATTCTCTTACTACCGGCTTGGCAGTGCCTACCAACTCAACATACAGCCTGTAACATATTCCAATGCCGATTTGGATAGTTTGCTGAATCATTTGCAAATCAGACTGGAAAAACTTTCAGCCGATAGTATTTCAGTCGAAGAGTCAAAAACAAGACACCGGAGCAACTTATCCAAAGAGGCTGTTGCCGGATTCAAAAAGGCAGCTACTTTCTATCCTTTTTTATCATTTCGCCTGCCAAGTCTTAAACCTATGTTGCTTGGAAATCTGCAATCTTATACCGGCTATTCGGGATATGTATTCCCATTTACAGGAGAAGCTCAGGTTAATTTTCATGCACCGGATTATGATCTGCCTTTTACAGTTTGCCACGAAATGGCGCATCAGCTTGGGTATGGCAGTGAAAGTGAAGCGAATATGGTAGGGTATCTTGCCTGCAGGCAAAGCGATAATCCGGCTTTTCGGTATAGCGGCTACAGCAATATGCAGGGCTATGCCTTATTAGAAATGCGCAACCGGGATTCCTCTGTTTTTCTGCAATACAAAAACAAAGTGCCTGCTATTTTACAAAAAGACCGGCTGGAAAGCCTGCGTTTTAATGAATCCCATGAGAGCTTCCTCCAACCGGTTCTCAATTGGGTATATGCCCGCTACCTGTACAGCAACGATCAGGGTCTTGGACTCGATTCTTACAGCTATGTGGTGGCCTGGCTGATTGCCTATGGAAAAAAATATGGGTGGGAGTCGATTTAGGGATTGGGGAAGAAGTAGCCCTCACCCCCTTCCCCTCTCCCGCATGGAGATGGGTGCCTCCCGCTAAGAGGCTGATTAATGGCTGGCAGTACAGCTCAAATCCCAAATATTTAAATCTCAAATTCCAAAGACTGCATTCGGCAGTTGGGGGGTGTGTTTGTTGATTTACTCAATTACTAATTAACCAATCCCAATAAACTTAGTTCCTCAATTTCCCTTTTAGAATTTGGAACCTGTCTGCCGAAAGGTAGATTTTTCTTATTGAAATTTCTCCTCCTTAATCCCTCAATCCACTTATTCAACCTAATTAACTCAATTCCACAACTTCTGTTTTGGAATTTGGAACCTGTCTGCCGAAAGGTAGATTTTTCTTATTGGAATTTCTTTTCCCTCAGTGAACCCAATTCTTCCCTTTAGCATTTTTGTATTTGGCATTTTGTACGCTGCGTCCTGCTTGTGACCGATAGGATACAAGCAGGACGATACGATACCATGCATTTATTTTTTAGCACCGGTGAGCCGTACATATAGCCCGGCATCAAACACAAAGAATTTGTCTACAGGTTTGCTGTCGTAATTCGGGAATGTATCAAGGTCTTCGCCATTTCCGAAGGTAAGCCCGTAACTCGCCTGCCCGAAAATGCCTACCGCCTGCCCGAGGCCAATATTAATACCCACCTTAGGAGCAAGATAGAAGAACGTTTCCTTGTTTTCAAAGCTTCCGGCTCCGGAACCACTGCCTCCAATCAAAATGGTCCTGTTGGTATTGCTGATACCCGCATCTACTCCAATATAGGGTTGTACTGCTTTGGTTTTAGCACTCAGGAAAATATCAAGACTTCCAAATACCTGACTCAGGTTATCGGATGTTGTTACAGTACTCCCGCTGATGGGTTCGGTTGATTTCTCTACTTTAGGAAACACTCGGAATCCGGCACCAAGTGCTATGTTATCACCGATAAAAAACTTACCTGTAAGACCACCGCCCCAAAGCGAACGGTCATTATCGCCGGTACCTTTCAGATAGGCTCCGTTTGCACCAAGTTGAAACTGACTGAACGCACCATAGGATAAAAGGGTTGTCAATAATAGAATGCTTACTTTTTTCATAAAATGTTTTTAAGGTTAATCAATCGCAATGGCCTGAATCATAAATTTAAAGGAAATCAGACGCCTGTATGCTTGTTTAGTTTTGTAAAATTATGAGTAAAGCCTCGAAAGGAAATTTTAAAATTTGTTAGCGTTCATTTATCCACAGATTTCATTCACTTATGCAGCCTGCCGGATAAGAAGCATATCTCCTGTATTTTTGAATTGTTTTTCTCAATCAGTTTTATGGAACAATACCATCAATTACTTCAGCATATATTGGATCAGGGCGCGGATAAGGCCGATCGGACCGGTACCGGAACACGCAGTGTTTTTGGTCATCAAATGCGGTTTGATTTACAAAAAGGGTTCCCGTTGGTTACCACCAAAAGGGTGCATCTGAAAAGTATAATTTATGAATTACTTTGGTTTTTGAAGGGGGAAACCAATATTGCCTACCTGAAAGAAAACGGGGTGCGCATCTGGGATGAGTGGGCCGATGAACATGGCGAGCTCGGTCCGGTGTATGGCAAACAATGGCGTAGCTGGCAGGGAGCCGATGGTACCACGATCGATCAGATAGACTGGCTGGTAAAAGAACTGCAACGCAACCCCGATAGCCGCCGATTGATCATCAGTGCCTGGAATGTAGCCGATCTGCCGAAAATGGCTTTGATGCCTTGCCATACCATGTTTCAGTTTTATACAAGACCCGAAGCATATGGCACCCGCAGCCTGAGCTGTCAGTTGTATCAGCGCAGTGCTGATGTGTTTTTAGGCGTTCCTTTCAATATTGCTTCCTATGCCTTGCTCACGATGATGCTCGCAAAGGTTTCCGGCATGGTACCGGGCGATTTTGTGCATACTTTTGGCGACGTGCACCTGTACAATAATCATTTTGAGCAGGCGGCCCTTCAGTTGTCACGAAAGTCGTACCCGCTCCCCACCATGAAGCTGAACCCGGAGGTGAAAGACTTGTTTGCTTTTCAGTTTGAAGATTTTGAACTGCAGGATTACCAATACCACCCGGGTATCAAAGCACCGGTTGCGGTGTAAAAGTCATTCAATTAACTTTTTCTATTTAAAAAGGTATCCGCGAAATACAGATAGCCGGGCAAAAGGAAAACCGTTTCAAAAAATATGATCACTATAATTGTTGCTGCAGATAATAACAATGCTATTGGCGTCAACGGACAATTGCCCTGGCATTTACCGCAGGACCTCCGTTTTTTTAAAAACATCACCTGGGCCATGCCGGTAATTATGGGACGTAAAACCTTTGAATCGGTAGGGAAGCCCCTGCCGGGACGTCCGAATTTTGTCATTTCCCGCAATGCAGAGTGGAAAGCAGATGGCGTAGATGCCGCCAATAGTATGGAAGAGGCTCTGCATCAGGCTGCTCTGTTGGAAACCAAAGAGATCTTTATTATTGGAGGAGGCACTATTTACGAAACGGCTTTACCCATCACACAGCGGGTGTATCTTACCCGGGTACAAACCGCGCTGGAGGAAGCAGATACATGGTTTCCCCAACTCGATGAAGCCCAATGGGTGTGCCAATGGAGACGCCCATTTAAAGCCGATGACAAGCATGCCTTTGATTACACTTTCGAATGCTGGGAAAGGATTCCTGTATAATGGTGGCAGTATTCGGCTTTCTTAGTTTCTTTGCGACTCATGTATAGTCCCTTTCAACTTGCTTTCAAATATTTGCAGTATTTTCTGGTATCCGAAAATGGGAAGGGGCATGGGGTACATTCTCCTTTTGTTTTCGACCTCATTACACAGGTTCTGAAGGATGAGGGGGATTACTATTGCTACGGTCCTGTTGAAGCCTTACGCTCCGATTTGAGACAGGATAGCCGAACCCTTCATATTGAGGATTTGGGTGCCGGATCCCGCAAGGGTACCCGAAGTGAGCGCAGTGTGGCATCGGTGGCAAAAAATGCGCTGAAGCCCAGGAAGTATGGTCAGTTGTTGTTTCGGCTTGCCAACCAAATGAAGGCCCGGAAGGTGGTGGAACTTGGAACCTCGCTTGGCATCACTACCGCCTATCTTGCTTCGGCCGCAGAGCGGGTTTATACCTTTGAAGGCGTACCCGATATTGTGGCGCTTGCCGGGGAGAATTTTGAAAAACTCGGGCTTAAAAATATTGTCATTACCCCGGGAAACTTTGATGATACCTTATTGCCGGGCTTAAAGAAAATGGGTTCTGTGGATATGGCCTACATTGATGGCAACCACCGCAAAGAGCCTACCCTCATCTATTTTGAAACCTTATACCCCTCCCTGCATTCCAATAGTTTGGTGGTATTTGACGACATTCATTGGAGTGAAGAAATGGAAGCTGCATGGGAGACAATTAAAAAGGATCCCCGGGTGAAAATGACGATCGATCTGTTCTTTATCGGGCTTGTTTTTTTCAAAGAAGAGTTCCTCATCAAGCAGGATTTTACCATTCGGTTTTAATACTGTCAATCGCATAGACGCTTGCTTACAAATTGATCCCATTTCTTTACCTTGCGTCCATGATTATAGGAGTTTTGGCGGAACCGTCTCCGGAAACACGGGTAAGCTTGCTACCCGAGCACGTATCAGCACTGTGTAAAAAAGGCTTTGAAGTAATGGTGCAGGTAGAAGCGGGGCACAAGGCCTTTGCTTCGGACGATGCCTATATAGCAGCGGGTGCCCGTATGGGTAGCCGGATGGAAGTATTACAGCGAAGCGAAATTCTTTTGAGTATTCATCTCAACCACGAAAACGACTGGAAGGATAAGTTGTTTATCGGGAATTATCAGCCGCTGTATGCTCCGGAAAAAATGCAAACCATTGCCGGGCAAAATGCCACCTTATTCAGTCTCGATCTGTTGCCAAGAACGACAAGGGCACAGTCTATGGATATCCTCAGCAGTCAGGCCAATATTGCCGGATATAAAGCCGTTTTGCTTGCTGCGCAAATGCTCCCCCGTTACTTCCCCATGTTCATGACCGCAGCCGGAAGTATTCCTCCGGCAAGGGTGGTGGTGATTGGTGCCGGAGTGGCTGGTCTGCAGGCTATTGCTACCGCCCGCAGACTCGGGGCAATTGTAGAAGTAAGCGATACCCGACCCGCTGTAAAGGAAGAAGTGCAAAGCCTTGGTGGTAAATTTATTGAAGTGGAAGGAGCCGCCGATGCATCTGCTGCAGGTGGTTATGCTGTTGAACAATCAGAAGAATTTAAGCAAAGGCAACGGGACCGGCTATCCGAAAGCATTGCCAAATCCGATGTGGTGATTTGCACTGCTGCTATCCCCGGCAAAAAGGCACCGGTTATTATTACCAAAGAAATGATCCTGCGGATGAAACCCGGTTCTGTAATTATAGATATGGCAGCTAGTACAGGCGGCAATACCGAACTCACTGAAAACGGACAAACTGTTGCTTTCCATTTTGTATCAATTGTAGGTGACAGTCATTTGTATAGCACCGCACCAAGCGATGCAAGTAAAATGTACGGCAAAAATATCCTCAATTTTATGGAGATCCTGATGGATAAAGACGGGAATCTTGCGCTGAACTGGGAAGATGAGTTGGTAAAAGGAGCTTGCATCACCCATAACGGGGCTGTAGTGAACGAAAGGATTCAAAGCTTGTTACCTCAATAAATTTATTCATTCATCGAATCGAAAAATATATAATGGAAGGCATACTCAATTGGATAAGTACCCATCAGGAAATGATCTACATCGTGATCCTGATGATGTTTGTGGGCATAGAAATCATCGGTAAGGTACCAAGTGTACTGCATACGCCGCTGATGAGCGGTGCCAATGCCATTCATGGCGTTGTAATCATTGGTGCCATCATTGTAATGGGGAAAGCAAGCCCCGATAATACGGCTGCCATCATTCTCGGGTTTCTTGCCGTGGTATTGGGTACACTCAATGTGGTGGGTGGCTTTGTGGTTACCGACCGGATGCTCGAAATGTTTAAGAAAAAGAAAAAATAGGCTCCAAACAATACCGGTTTTATTTTCAGAATTTATTTCCCTTTCCCCCGACAGAAGCCTCGGGATAAAAAGTGTAGATATAATCTGTTACAGCCTGTAACATCCTGATTTGTTCCCCCAAATGACCATGTTCGGCCTCAAGATTGATATAATCAATTCCCTGCAATCCGGCATAAACGGATAAAGACCCGTCATCGGTTACTGTTGCATTGTTTTGCAACATCACATTAAAGCCTTTCTTTTTAAAAAACTGAAACGCACGTTCAGAGGTGGTATAAAAAAAGTCGTCCTCGTCCTGATTTTTATGGATGGCTACTTTGGAGGCATCCCGGGCATAACCCCCCCCTTTTTGATAGGAGCGGATACTCAAACCACCCATATTGGTATTATTGTGCAGGGCTATCAGCAGTTTTTTTCCAGCTACAAACCGGGTAAGTAACGCTTCCGATAATTGAGTGACTTCTTCAAAAGCAGGATCGGAGTAAACGCCGGCTTTGGCAAGGGTGGCTTTTCGCCCTGCCTGCGTGTAAATGCGATTGGGATCAAACTGAAAAGGCAACCCGCCCAAGGTAAACCGGATATTGCGCCCCATGCCATGCTGCAGGGTTACAAAGCAACCTTTTCCCGTACTGTCCATATATTGGGTAACCGCTGCTACAGCCGTTTTTTCGTCTTCATGCACATGGATATACAAAATTCCCTGAAGCGGATTTTTACAAAAAGAACTTAATGTCACTGCCGTCGTATCTCCCACATGAATGGTAACGGTATCTGGTAACGAACCGTTTTTTTCGGGGGATTGTGCGGAAACAGATCCGGCTTGTATCGCAAATATAATTGTTAAAAATAAGGTTACACTTCTGTTCATGGCTGCAAAATAAGCAATCTTGTGGTGTATTGCAGATCGGGAAGGTGCATAGGGTGTTGCGGAAATCCAGCTATAGCCATCATGCGTTCATTACAACATTTTATTATGTTAACAAATCCTACCTTTACGGCCTATGACTATTGAAAAATTGAACGATATGAGGGGCCGTATGCTGGTCTTGAGGAGGTTTCTTTGACGTCGCTAACCGACATGCGAAAATAGAAAATGACAAACAACTCAGTCTGTCTTCCGGTTTCTGGGACGATAACGACCGTGCTACTGCTATTCTGAAAGATATCCGGCAAAACGAATACTGGATCGATCTTTTTAAGCAGGTGCAAACTACCGTGGAAGATTTTGCGGTTCTTTTTGAATTCTGGAAGGAAGGAGAAGAGACCGAAGAAAACGTACAGCAAGCCTTTACTGCTGCCAACGAAGCTATTGAAGAAGCCGAGTTTAAAAGCACACTCAATCAGCCCGAAGACGAAATGCCTGCTGTGATTCAGATCAACAGTGGGGCAGGAGGTACCGAAAGTCAGGACTGGGCCGATATGCTTGCCCGGATGTACCGGATGTATGGCGAGAGGCAGGGCTGGCAGGTAACCGAACTCGACTATACCGAAGGCGATGGTGCCGGAATAAAGAGTGCTTCCTATCAGTTTGATGGACCGTTTGCCTATGGCTTTCTGAAAGCCGAAAGCGGGGTACACCGCTTGGTACGTATTTCACCCTTCGACAGCAATGCCCGCAGACATACTTCCTTTGCAAGCGTTTATGTTTATCCGTTGGTGGACGATACCATAGAGATTGATCTGAAAGACAGTGATGTAAAAATGGAGACTTCGCGAAGCGGGGGTGCCGGTGGACAGAATGTAAACAAGGTCGAAACCAAGGTACAGCTTACCCATATTGCTACAGGTATTGTGGTCATTTGTCAAACCGAACGCAATCAGCTCGGCAACCGCGAAAAAGCGATGCAAATGCTGAAAAGCCGTTTGTACGAAATAGAATTACAAAAACGCAATGCCATTAAGGATGCCGCAAACGCAGGTAAAAAGAAGATCGAGTGGGGCAGTCAGATCCGGAGCTATGTGTTTCATCCTTATAAAATGATTAAGGACCACCGCACAGATTATGAAGTAGGCAATATTCAACCCGTGATGGATGGAGAATTGGATGGATTTATTAAAGCCTATCTGATGCTGGAGAAAGAAGGGGAGAGTGTGCAGTCGTAATATCACAAAGAGAAAAATTTTTCAATCATTGCATTTTAAGGTTAAATATTCCTATACAAAACAGGTCTCATTTATCCTGAATGTTGACTATTGTACATCAAAAGCGATTGCTTTATTTTTTCATAAAATCAATTTGTTATGAGTTTTGGTACTTTTTATTATCCCATGCCTGTCAACGAACCTGTAAAAAGCTACGCACCCGGTTCTCCGGAACGCGAAGAGCAACAAAAGGTGCTTGCTGAGTTGAAGAAAAAAGAAATAGATATTCCTCAGTACATTGGTGGCAGGTCGGTACGCAGTGGCGATAAGCGACCCATTCATCCACCGCATGAGCGGGCTTTTGTGTTGGGGCATTACCATGCCGGCGAAGCCAAACATGTAACCGCAGCTATTGACGCAGCCCTCAAGGTAAAAGCCTCCTGGGAAGCAATGGCCTGGGAAGAAAGAGCGGCCATCTTTTTGAAAGCAGCCGATTTGCTGGCTACCAAATATCGCTATCATATCAATGGTACCACCATGCTGGGTCAAAGCAAAAATGTGTATCAGGCAGAAATTGATGCGGCCTGCGAACTGATTGATTTTTTACGTTTCAATGTTCACTTTTTAAGCGAAATATACAAGCAGCAGCCAATCAGCGCACCGGGTATGCATAACCGTATGGAATGGCGGGCACTCGAAGGTTTTGTCCTTGCGGTTACTCCGTTCAACTTTACCGCAATCGGGGGCAACCTGCCTACAAGTGCTGCAATGTGTGGCAATGTGGTGATTTGGAAATGTGCCAATACACAAATCTATTCTGCACAAATGTTCATGAAAGTGCTGCAGGAAGCAGGTCTTCCGGATGGCGTCATCAATCTTGTATATGTAGACGGACCCACTATCGGCGATATCTGTTTCAACCATCCTGATTTTGCAGGGGTGCATTTTACCGGATCTACAGGGGTTTTTAATCATATGTGGGCCACAATTGGTGCCAACATGCCTAAGTACAAAACTTATCCGAGAATCGTAGGCGAAACCGGCGGTAAGGATTTTGTGTTGATTCACAAATCTGCCGACGTAGATACAGCAGTTACTGCGCTTGCAAGAGGCGCGTTTGAATATCAGGGACAAAAATGCTCTGCGGCAAGCCGTGCTTATTTGCCAAGCAATATTGCAGATCGTATTAAAGCCAAACTCGTTGCAGAGGTAGAAACAATGAAAATGGGAACCACCGAAGATTTTGGTAATTTCATCAATGCCGTTATTGACGAGAAGAGTTTTGATAAACTTAAAAAATATATTGATGCAGCCAAAAAAGACCGGAAGGCTAAGATTCTTACCGGGGGCAATTGCAGCAAAAAGGATGGTTTCTTTATTGAGCCGACCATTATAGAAGTACGCGATCCTAAATATGTAACGATGTGTGAAGAACTCTTCGGGCCGGTACTAACCATTTATACTTACCCTGCCGATGAATTTGACAAAGCGCTTACGCTGGTGGATACCACTTCGCCCTATGCCCTAACGGGGGCCGTATTGGCGCAGGACAGATCTGCCATAGAGCTTGCTACCAATAAGCTGAGAAATGCAGCGGGTAATTTTTACATCAACGATAAGCCAACCGGCGCCGTAGTGGGACAGCAACCTTTTGGAGGCGCAAGAGCAAGCGGAACCAATGACAAAGCCGGCAGTATGCTGAATCTCTACCGCTGGCTGAGTGCAAGAACCATTAAGGAAACCTACAATGCACCCATCGATTACCGGTATCCATTTTTAACAAGTTAACTTTTTCGTAAAGGGGGATTTTATTTTTCAGAGTCCATTTTAAAATCATTAGGTGTCTTTTTCTAAAAGGCACCTGATTTTTTTGTGCCTACCCAATCCAAAATAAACCCGTATCCGTACCTATAAAAAAACACACTAAAAATGAAATACACAAAATTAAAACGCTGGGGCCTTCGGATAGCGGTTTCGCTTGGTGTAATCCTCATGATTCTTTCAACGGTATTGGCAGTACATATTTATCAGGTTACCAACAAGCCTAAAGGTGGTGTAGATGGATGGCAACTGGCCCGCATTGACTTTAAAGAGCCTATTGACAGTAATCAGATTGCAGAAATCAGAAATGTGTTGCATTCGCAAAAAGGCATTAAGCACAGCCTCTTCAATCCTCAGGAAGATATTTTAGTTTATGCCTTCGATCCTGAAGAACAGCAATCCGCTGAGGTCTATAATATCCTTCAAAAGGAGACCGGGTATAAGGCAGAGCGCTATGTAGTAAGTGCAGAAGACCTTGCAGGATCCTGTCCGGTTATTGATAAAAATTCAATTACCTATAGAATAAGTTCTGGTTTTCAAAAACTTTTTAAATCCAATTAATCACCGTTAAAAATTAAGTACAAAATGAAAAATGTAATGAAAGTGAGCGCCTTAGCGCTATTGGGATTCTCTTTAACCCTTGGAGCCTGTAAAAAGGATAATAATGACGAAGCCGAGGTAACTCTTTATTCAAAATTGGGCGGAAGCACCATGGTGGCAGATCCTGCTAATCCGGGAACCATGATTGAGCAAGGCCGGCTGGGATTGAGAAGCGTTGTAGACAGCACTATTTTTGTAATCGCAGGAACCCCTTCTCTGCAACCTTATTTTGGTTCTTTGCTTAGCGAAGTAGGCGCAGGAAACCTTTCGGGATTTGCAGCCTTAAGTGGAAGTTTAACCGACTTTTTTGCTGTTGCCACAGGTTCTACCACGGCTACCTACAACGGACTAAATATGGCGGCTGCCCATGATCCGGCACGCAATCCGCGTATGGCTCTAAAAAGCGACAATGCAGCGTATGACGCCTTCATTGGTGCGGTTGTTACCGGAGCACAAAAGAACAGCGTACCGAGTCCTTTAATTGGGGAAGTAGGTGCGTTGATTGAGACATTAAGAACAACTATTGTTCAGCGATAGGTTAGGTTTCATTGGTGGTTTTTGTTTGAAAAAAGTCCGTTCGTCATTTTTGGCGAGCGGCTTTTTTATTTAATATTTATTATTTGGTATTGGGGTTTTGTTTGTGGTTTATTGTTTATTGTTTATGGTTTTTGGCTCCTGACCTTTAGCTTTTGGAATTTTTCTTATTGGAATTTCTCTTACTTTATCCCTTCATTAACCCAATTAACTTATTCCTTAAAAAACCTAATGGATTTCCGCTTTTGGTTCCGATCGTCCCGAAATTTCGGGATCGGAATTGGGATCTGTCTTCCGACAGCTACGGTTTTTCTAATAGGGATTTCCAGCCACTAATTCCTAATCCTCAATCCCAAAATTCCTTTTCCGTTTAATGTTTATAATTCTAAATTCCTCTAAAATTCTACAGTTATGACCTTTTTGTTTAAGTTTCAAAAATTTGATAAGCAGGTGATTTTAATACATATCCTTGAAAATATTTTACAAAACCTCTGAATGCCTTTCCTTATTCCTCTATTTTTTAGAGGAATTGATTGATTGTAAGTCATTCAATCAGATAGTTTTAGGGTAAATCATGTTGATTTTATTATGATTTTAAATATTGAAAGCTTTCGCAACTAGTCCGGTAAATTCAAAGAAGCAGATGCTCTTTATCTATATCTGATTCAGATTTGAGTAATTGGAAAAGGTTAAACAAAATTAAAATTCCTTAAAAAAAAGATAATATTTAAAATATTAAATTAATCTCTAATTAAACGGATTTATCCTTAATTATGGCCAGCACATGGCATGTAACTCCATGGATGATTCTGATATTTATTGGAGCCATAAAAACGTTTTAAACAGTCTCTACCGCCAAAGAGACAACCTCAAGAAAATATTATGAAGTATGGATTTATGTTGCTGGCATGGCTTTTTTTTTTCGGTAACAGCAATGCCCAAAATGTAGGTATTGGCACCACTACGCCCCATGCATCGGCACAACTCGATATCAGCAGCGGCAGCAAAGGCTTGCTGATACCCCGTATGGACTCCAGGCAGCGCAATGCTATTGCCAGACCGGCCACTGGTCTTTTGGTATTTGATACAGATACCAATGCCTTTTGGTGTTGGGCCGGTACCTCCTGGGTAAAAATAGTACAGGGATTTTCCTCGATGTTGCAGGATGCGGATGGCAATACCAAACTATCCCTGGAGAAAACCGCTAACGATGACATTATCCGCTTTGATATGGGGGGAACCGAATACCTCAGGATGAACCGGGGACGTATAGATGTGGTGAATACCGGCGGCAGTGTGTTTATAGGCGTTGGTGCCGGGGCAAATGATGACTTTACAAATAATTATAATGTGGGTATTGGTGACGCTGCACTTGCCTATAACACCATAGGAGGCAATAACACGGCTTATGGTAGAAATGCACTCTCCTCCAACATCGCAGGAAGAAATGCTACGGCCATTGGTACGAGTGCCATGGAATACTCTAACAGCAGAACCACCTCATTTACAAACTTTAATGTTGCTGTAGGATTTGAGGCACAACGGGGTTCAACAAATGCTGCTGCAAATACGGGTAACTTCAATACATCAATCGGGTACCAATCGCTCTTATCCAACATCAAAGGAGAGGCTAATACAGCCAGTGGTTCAAGCACTCTTTCCTCCAACACCTCAGGAAGTTATAATACAGCCTATGGTGCAGCAGCACTCTCCCGCAACAGCGCAGGAAGCAATGGTACGGCTATTGGGTACAATGCTATGCTATATGCTAATAGTAGCAGCACCCCGTTTATAGACTCCAATGTTGCTGTAGGGTTTGAGGCGCTACGAGGCTCAACAAATGCTGCTGCAAATACGGGGAACACGAATACCGCAATCGGGTACCATTCGCTCTTATTGAATACCACTGGAAGTGGCAATACAGCTATTGGTGCAGCTGCACTTTTTACCAACACTACCGGCGGTGGTAATACAGCTAATGGTACATTGTCGCTTTTTTCCAACACCACAGGAAGTAATAATACGGTTAATGGGAATGCTTCCCTTTTTAGCAACACTACAGGAAGTAATAATACAGCTATTGGTGCTAGTGCAAATGTTTCTACAGGGGCATTGTCCAATGCAACCGCCATCGGCTATAATGCCACCGTGAATGCAAGCAATAAGATCAGGCTGGGGAATACATCCGTAACGGTTATTGAAGGGCA
>JBGSNV010000371.1:0-3212 GCA_041739485.1 Chitinophagaceae bacterium | reverse complement strand
CCAAAATTTTAATACCGGGGCATACAGTACTACTACAGGGTACTTTACAGCCCCGCGGACAGGAATTTATCAGGTTAACCTTGCGGTGTCCTTTGAAAAGATAAACATCGGCACGGGTCGGGTGACGCTATTTCTTGTAAGAGGGGCAGCTACAGGAAGTATAATTGTTACCCACCCTGTGGATGACTTTGATTTTGATGTTAAGCAGATTAATATTAACACGGTGGTACGTTTGCAGGAAGGAGATATTCTGCGTCCCGTATGTTCTACCAGTTCTACTACTTTATTCAGGATTAGCAATGTTCAAAGCGATCATCATTTTTCAGTAGTAAGCCTTTATTAATGAGCGATTATCCGATTTTTTTTCAGAAGGAATGTCAAGGTTTTTTCCTGCTTCTGATTTTTACATAAATTTCCCTGTCCAGCTTTCCTTGCATTTTTTTAATCCCTCCGGGTTGCCTTCGTAAACGAGTTCTCCGCCGCCATCTCCTGCTTCCGGTCCCAGATCAATGACCCAATCGGCATGCCGGATAACATCGGTATTATGCTCAATAACAATGATGGTATGCCCCTGATCAATCAAGGCGTTGAAAGCATTGAGCAGTTTCTGAATATCATGGAAGTGCAAACCGGTGGTAGGTTCATCAAATATAAACAGGATCTGTCCAGCATTTTTTCCTTTACCCAGGAACGAAGCGAGTTTTACCCGCTGTGCTTCCCCGCCACTTAAGGTGTCGCTGCTTTGCCCTAGTTTCACATATCCCAATCCTACATCACTTAGTGGTTGCAATGCAAGCGCTATGGACTGCGCCGTTTTATTCTTTTTATCTTTTGCAAAAAAATCAATAGCGTCTTCTACGCTCATCTCCAGCAGATTATAAATGCTTTTTTCCTGAAAGGTAACATCCAGCACTTCCTCCTTAAACCGCTTTCCCTTGCAAACTTCGCAGGTGAGATGAACGTCAGCCAGAAACTGCATTTCAACCACCTGTGCGCCTTCTCCCTTACAGGCATCGCAACGACCACCATCTACATTAAAACTGAAATGCCGGGGTTGAAATCCCCTTATTTTACTGAGAGGTTGCTCCGAATACAGATCCCGGATTCCGTCGTAAGCTTTGATATAAGTTACCGGGTTGCTCCGGCTGCTTTTCCCAATTGGGTTTTGATCCACAAGCTCAATCTGGGAAATATCGTCCATATTTCCCTCGAGGGTTTTGTGCATGCCTACCTTGTCGGCAAATTCACCCTTCAGTTTTCGCAGGGCCGGAAAAAGAATTTGCTTGACCAATGTAGTTTTGCCGCTCCCACTTACGCCACTTACTACGGTCAGGCATTCCAAAGGAAATCGTACATCAATGTCTTTCAGGTTGTTTTGCCGGGCACCTTTGACCGTAATATGTTTTTTTCCGATTTTAGGAATGGGTTTGCGGGTAATTTTCATTTTTCCCGAAAGGTATTGGGAGGTCAGGCTTTCGGGTACTTTCATGATTTCCGCGTAATTGCCTTCTGCTACCACTTCTCCGCCCCGATGGCTTGCAAGAGGTCCCATATCTATTATATGGTCTGCCTGTCGCATCATCATATCATCATGTTCCACCACTACAACAGTATTTCCGAGGTCCCTCAGGTTTTTCAATACCCGGATCAGTCTTTCTGTATCCCGGCTATGAAGTCCAATAGAAGGCTCATCTAATATATATAAGGAGTTAGTGAGATTGCTGCCCAAAGAGCGGGTGAGTTGTATCCGTTGACTTTCTCCTCCACTCAAACTATTGGCAAGCCGGTCAAGGGTCAGATAACCAAGACCTACATCCATCATGGTTTGCATCCGGGTTTCGAGTTCAATCAATAGTCTTTTGGCGATTTTTTGCTCAAAGTCTTCGAGCTTCAAATCCTTAAACCAGGTTTGGAGGTATCTAATCGGCATTTCGCAGAGCTCGCCAATATGTTTACCATCAATTTTTACATATAAGGCATCTTTGCGAAGCCGGTAGCCTTCACATTCTGTGCAAAGGGTACGGCCGCGGTAGCGGCTCAGCAATACGCGGTATTGTACTTTATATAAATTCTGTTCCACCTCTTTGAAAAAAGCGTTGATGCCATCAAAATATTCGTTGCCTTTCCAAAGCAGGTTTTGTTCAGCTTTGGAAAGTTCATGAATGGGTTTGTGAATTGGGAACTTGAATTTTGGTGCAGCCCGAATCAGCGCTCTGTTCCATTCCCCGAGCTTTTCGCCGCGCCAGGGGGCAATTGCACCCTCGTAAACGCTTAGTCTTGTATCGGGAATAACAAGGTCCCGGTCAACGCCAAGTACCTGTCCAAAGCCTTCGCAGGTGGGGCAGGCGCCAAATGGATTGTTGAAAGAAAACAGATTGGGCACCGGCTCTTCAAAACTCAACCCATCGAGCTCAAATTTATTGCTGAAAGAGAGCATTTTCTTTCCATTGATCTCGAGCTGACAGGATCCTTCGCCTTCATAAAAGGCCGTGTCTACAGAATCTGAGATGCGATGAATATCATCTTCCTCAAAGGCACGCACAACAAGCCGGTCCACCATTACATAGGCTGCGGTGCCGGTTTTGAGATCTTTATCAAGCTTTTTCATCAAACTGCTGTCTTCCAGCAGGTCTTCGATGCGAAGGGTTTCCTTTTCTACATATAAACGGGTAAATCCTTTTTGTAAAAGGATATTCAGTTCTTCCCCGGTATTTCGGCGTGCATGCTGCTTAAAGGGGACAAGCAGTAGCAACTTATCATCTTCTTTGCTTTCAAGAATGGCCTTGATCACATCGTTTACATCGTCTTTTTTTACCTGTCTTCCACTTATGGGAGAAAGGGTTCGTCCGATTCTGGCATACAACAACCGCAGGTAGTCATACATTTCGGTCATGCTGCCTACGGTACTGCGTGGGGTGCGGGTCGTTACCTTTTGTTCAATAGCGATGGCGGGACAGAGTCCTTTTATATAATCTACATCGGGCTTATTCATTCTTTGCATGAATTGTCGGGCATAGGCGCTCAGACTTTCTGCATACCGGCGCTGTCCTTCGGCAAAAAGGGTATCGATGGTGAGGCTCGATTTTCCCGAACCACTTACGCCGGTTACGACAGTTAGCTGATGGTGTGGAATTTCGACATCTATATTTTTCAAATTATGAGTCCTTGCACCTTTGATTTGAATGGCATTTCCTCCTTTTGATTTTGTAGAT
>JBGSNV010000350.1:0-14193 GCA_041739485.1 Chitinophagaceae bacterium | reverse complement strand
TAAATGGGAACTGGCCCTAAACATTTATAAAAATGAAAACCAGGTACCAAAGCGACAAAAATAATTAAATGACTCCTAAGTAAAGACTTCGGAAAAAACAAATCAGAACTAATTAGGTAATAATTACGTACTTTATATAGTAAATACTCGAAGAAATTTATACCCGTGAAAAAACTTTTGATCGTCATATCATTTCTTTTTGTTGCTAAGGCAAAAACCAATGCGCAAACCTATGGAAATGAATGGATTGACTTTTCAAAAACCTATTTTAAATTCCCGGTTAGGGACGTAAGGTTTTTTAGAATCCCTTTTACTACCCTCAATGCCAATGGACTGGGAACCACTCCTGCTGAAAATTTTCAGCTATGGCGGGACGGGAAAGAGGTCCCTCTGTTTACTTCGGTTACCTCAGGCCCGCTTTCAACTACCGGATTTATTGAGTTTTTTGGGACCCGAAACACCGGCTTTGATGATGCGGAGCTTTATGCAAGTCCGGATCATTTTACCAACCCGGAACGCAGCTTTTTTTCGGATACAGCCTGGTACTATTTAACGGTGAATCCAGCGGGAAACAACAAACGGTTTATACAAGCAAACAATCCTGTAACCACCACTACCCTCCCTGCAGATTCCTTTTATATGGAAACAATCAATCCTTTGAATTCAACAAATGGTTTAAATTCTGGATTTGCAAGGGTTGTCGGGGCAGATTTTATCCGGTCTTCCAACTGGGATGAAGGAGAAAGTTTTTCATCTGGCTTTTTTTCATCTACCCGTACTATTGAATACAATCAAACCGGGCTCCGGGCATTTATGAATGGCCCGAAAGCCTCATTGCTCTATTCTATTGCCGGTGCTACCATCAATATCCGAAGAGCAAGCCTGAGAATAAATAATGTTCCCTTTGATAGCGTATTGGTTCCATTTTTTGCCCTTCGAACCCGAAATATTAGCGGTATAAACCTCTCTGAGAGTATTATTGGTGATGCCATTAATTTTAAATTTAACTCCAACAATATCGCTAGCAATGAAAATGTTTCCGTAAATCAACTGAAATTCACCTATCCCAGGCAGTTTTTCCATAATCTCCAAAACCCTCTCCCTATCCAGTTACCAGCAAGTGCACAAGGCAACCATTTACGTATAGCAGGTATGACCAACGGCAACACCCCGCCTGTTATTTATGATTTAACCCATCTGAAAAGGTATATCGGAGTTATCAAACAGGATACTTCTATGTTTTTACTAGAACCTTGCGCTGTAGAAAGGAGTATTGTGATAGGTACGCAGGTAGCAAGCCATACCCGGAATATTACGAGTCTAAGGGAAGTTAAGTTTAAAGATTACAAAAACCCGGTCAATCAGGCAGATTATTTAATAATCTCGCATTTTCTACTTATGGGGGGTGCAACCGATCAGGTAAAGGCTTATGCCGATTATCGAATTAGTTTTCCGGGGGGAGGGTATAATGCTAAAGTTTTTGATATTGATGACTTAGCAGATCAGTTCGCCTACGGCAACAGGAAGCATCCATTAGCTATACGACGATTTATCTTATATTCGATTGATCATTTCACTATCAAACCAAAAATGGTTTTATTGATTGGCCGAGGAGTAAATTATTTTGGAGTTTTAAGAACAAATAGCAGCTTAAAGGAAATATTAAATACAGTTCCAACATATGGATTTCCTGCATCTGATAATCTTTTAGCTACAAGGGATAATCACAAACCAGTTCCCGAAATACCTATTGGGCGAATTGCAGCGATAAGTCCTGAAGAAGTAAAAATATACCTTGATAAACTAAAAGAATACGAAGCTCTTCAACAAAAGAGTCCTTTTCTGCCATCAAATAACGAATGGAGAAAAAGATTTATCAGTTTAATTGGGGGTGATGATGAATATCTCGCCGATTCCATACTTACCAGGTATATGAATACCTACAAAGATATTATTCAATCTCCCAAAATCGGGGGTATAGTAAGGCAATATAGTCGTCCGGGAAATGATAACCTTGCGGCCGATATGAAAGAAATTGAAACCCGGGTAAATGAAGGCACGAGTGTTATAACCTATTTCGGGCATTCAAGCACAAGTAGTATTGATTTTAACTTGGGAAGTCCAAAACAGTTTAAAAATACTGCAGGAAAATATCCGATTTTTATGGCAAATGGTTGCCGGGCGGGAAATATCTTTGATTTCAATGCAGGTCGTATAAACGCTACAGAAATAAGTATTTCTGAGAATTTTATGTTAGCAAAAGAAAGTGGAAGCATTGCCTTCTTTTCAAACAGCGACCTTGGTGCTATTAATTATCAAAACCTGCTCACCACAGAATGGTTTAAGGCCGCTGCCGGAAGTAAATTCGGATCTACCATTGGAGAAATACAAAGGGAAGCTCTTTTGAATGCCTTTAACAGAACCGGGCCTTCCGATTTCATGAATCGTTGTAATATCGAACAAAACATATTACATGGCGACCCGGCTATCAAACTTTTTACGACGGATTTGCCCGACTTTGCTGTTGAAAACATAGATATTACAACAATTCCAAGTCAAATTTTTGCTGAATCTGATAGCGCTTTGATTAAAATACGGTACACGAACCTGGGCATGCCCGTAGAAGACAGCGTCTATTTAAATATTAGCAGAGATCTTCCCAATGGGAATGCCCAAACCCTTTTAAATCAAAAAGTTTTTGCCTACAGAAGCATCGATAGCCTTGAAATAAGAATAAGTATCAAAGGATTATTTGAAGAAGGTCAGAATTATATTATAGGTAGGATGGATCCCAACAATGATTGGGCTGAACGAGACAAAGATAACAATGCCGCTTCTAAGCCTTTTAACATTGAACGCAAACATATTGATCCGGTTTATCCATACAATTATACCATTGTAAATAAAAGCGATATTGCCTTGACTGCTGTAACTACTGACCCGATCGCTCCGGCAGCTATGTATCGTTTCGAAATGGACACCACCATTTTGTTCAACTCACCCTTATTGCAACAAAAAGATACCGTATCGGAGGGTGGAAGTATTTCATGGAAACATGCGGGTTCTCTTTTGGCCAATACCACATACTATTGGAGAACTTATGCCACCGGGCCAGTAGCTCCGGGATATGCCACTATATTTTCCTTTGTAATGTTGCCCGGAACCAAAACAGGGTTCAATCAAAGTCATTATTTTCAGCATCTCAACAGCACCGGCAAAGTAATGCTTGATTCGGCAAGAGCCTTTGATTTTGGATTTCTTGAAAACAACCTGTTTGTTTCACATGGCATATTTCCAACCAGTGGCACAGAAGATACCCACTTTAGTATTACCCATAAAGGAGAAACCAAAATCAGGAGTGCATGTCTGGGGCGGTCTATCATTTTTAATGTATTTGACCCAACAAGTTTCGATCCCTGGTTAAATAATCCCGGTGGCAGATATAGCAGCGCTAACTATTGTAAGCCAGGAACGGAATTCAATTTTGAGTTTAATTACGCTCCCGCTTCCAACCGCAAAAAAATCATGGATTTCCTCGATTCCATTCCTAAAGGGACTTTTGTAGCAGCCCGAATGGTACTTGATCCACCACAGGATTCTTCTCAATCCCGCTTCTGGAAGAATGATACGCTCCTATTCGGAAGTGGAAAATCGCTGTTTCATTCGCTTTACAATCAGGGATTTTATGATCTTGACTCACTCAATAAGCCAAGGACTTTCTTTTTTATGTTTAAAAAAGATGATTCGACAAGCTTTAAGCCTTATGCTCAAATGAGCAATGGTACCCTGGACCGCTTGTTTGTAAGTATTTTTCCGGAAACAACAGATACCCTTGCTACGGTGCAAAGCCCTTGGATGGGACCTGCTCAAAAATGGGAAGAAGCACATTGGAATTTAAAAGCTTACAATGACAGTGAACGGAGTCCGGTTTCCCAAATAAAACTATGGGGAAGAACTCCTTTGGGGCAAAAAGTATTACTAGGCAATTGGACTGGCATGCAGGATCAAATAGATATCTCCGCATTTGATGCAGAGAGTTATCCTTACATGCAGTTCGAAATGGTTTCGTCAAATAATTACGGAAGCCATCCGGCACAAATAGATTACTGGCGGTTATATTATCAACCCTTGCCAGATGGCGCTATCAGTGGCAATGACCTGTTTACTTCTAATCTGAGTACATTGGTTACCGGAGAAAATAATTTGAATGTTCAATTAGCCTTTAAAAATATCAGTTCTGAATGGCTCGATTCTACTCTTGCTGAAGTATTTTTAGTGGATGATTCGGGAAACAGGACCCCTTTCTTCAACACGATGCTACTAGCTATTGATCCGGGTGACACCGCTATATTAAATATTCAGGAAAATATAGATTTACCGGCAGGCAATTATCAACTTCAAATCCGGATCAATAATTTCAATACGCCAAGGGAGCAACAACTATTCAATAATCTGGCCATTCTGCGATTTAACATCAATGGAAATCCGCTACCATTGCAACTTTTGCAGTTTGCAGCCCGTAAAAATATTGATAAGGTTGACCTGACATGGCGGGTGGAAGATGCAGAATTATTGCAAAAATTTGAACTTGAACATAGTGTCAATGGAGCAGCCTTTCAATTAATAGGCTCTGTAAACGCAGGAAATTCAGGAACCGCAGAATATATATATAGTCATTTAGAACCAGCCAATGGAACCAACAGTTACCGGTTGAAAATGATGCTGAAAGATGGAACAAGCACGTATTCTCCGGTAAGAACAGTAGATTTTTCAAGAGGAAATGGCGTAATGTTATTACCGAATCCATTTAATCAGTATTTTACATTGCAACCTGCAGATCCATCTGCTAGTTGGCAATTGAAGGTAATTGATGTAAACGGCCGGGTAGTGCATACAGAAAAGGGTTCAGGAAGTAAGCGGATAGATCTGAATGGCAAAGCCTCCGGATTATACTGGATAGAATGGCAAACAGCAAACCGGAAAGAGATCATAAAAATGATCAAGCAGTAACTGATTATGATGAAGAAATTATTGTTATTCATATTGGGAAGCAGCTCATTAGTTGCTCATGCCCAATTTCGCAAATATTCCAATGAGTTCCTGAATATAGGAGCAGGTGCCCGTGCATTGGGTATGGGCGGAGCCAATATATCCACCGTAAAAGATGGTACGGCAGGTTACTGGAACCCGGCAAGGCTCAGTGCGGTAATCGATGAACCCAATCTGTCTATTATGCATGCCGAATACTTTGCAGGTATCGGAAAATACGATTTTGGAGGTATTGCCATTCCGGTAAAAAGTTACCAGGGGCGTAGTATTGGTTTTTCGTTTATGCGATTTGGGGTAGACGATATTCCCAATACCCTTTTTCTGGTAGAACCCGATGGTTCTGTGAATTACAATAATATTGAGACCTTCTCATCGGCTGATTATGCTTTTTTAGTTTCGATGTCGCAGGTGATCAAAGAAACAGATGCCGTCACCATTTCCATTGGAGGCAATGCCAAGATCATCCACCGGAATGTTGGCAAATTCGCAAAAGCATGGGGTTTTGGACTCGATGCCGGAATCAGTGTATCTGCTGAAAAGTGGAAACTTGCAGCCGTACTTAGAGATGCTACAACAACTTTTAATGCGTGGACCTTTTCTTTTACAGAAAGGGAAAAAGAAGTTTTATACCTCACCCGAAACGATATTCCGGAAAAATCATCCGAACTAACTGCCCCCCGTCTTATTCTGGGAGGGGCTTACCATTTTGATTTCAGCGATAACCTGAGTCTGACTGCAGAAGCGAGTCTGGAAACAACCTTTGATGGTAAAAGAAATACCCTGATTAAAACAGACGCCTTCAGTATTGACCCGAGATTTGGTATGGAGCTTAACCTGAATGAGGTCTTATTTTTAAGAGGTGGTATAAGCAATTTTCAACAAGGCTTGAAAGACGGAGATACGACCAATCTTCAAAAAGTATGGATCTATCAACCAAGTCTTGGTGCCGGATTTAAAATAAACAATGTGGGGATCGATTATGCATTTACCAATCTTGCCAATCAGAGTTCTCCCTTGTACACCCATGTGGTATCCCTCAATATCGCTTTACGAAGAAAAAACAAATAAGGCAAAGTCTATGGGAAGCACCACCGAACATAGCAGCATCAAAACATTCTACGATGATTATGTGGAAACGCAACGGGAAAGCGGTATCAACGACCGTGTTTACGGTTTGTACCAACGCCTGATTAAAAGGGGGTTAAAGGCGGATAGTCAGGTGCTTGAACTTGGTTGTGGAATTGGTACCTTAACCTATCTGCTATCAAAAAAAATAACCCATGGGAAAATAGAAGCGGTGGACATAAGCCCTGCTTCTGTTGCGGTAGCACAAAAAAAAATCAACAATCCTGATGTACAATTTTTCACCCACGATATTGTTGATTTTCATAGTACCCTTCCCTGCATAAATTATATTACTTTATTCGATATCATAGAACACATACCGTTGGAGCAACATCCGGAATTGTTTCATCATTTAAGAAAAAACTGCATGGAGCATACCCGGATATTCCTCAATATTCCCAATCCGTCGTACCTTCAATTCGAACAGGAACATGAACCGGAATCGCTGCAGATTATTGATCAACCCATCTTTTTGAGAACCTTGCTGGAGCAAGTAGAAAATGAAGGTTTCGAATTGGTTTATTTTGAGACTTACAGTATTTGGGTTGAAAAGGATTATCAGTTTTTTGAGCTCGTTCCGAAAAAGAACTTTGAATTGAAAAAACTAAGCGATCAACGAACCTTTTTGGAAAAAGCCGGTAAGAAAATGTGGCGGAGCTTTTTGAAATGGAAGTATCCTTTTTAGAAAAACAGAAAAGGTTGAAAGGGAAAAACTTTTATCCTGACAAATAATAATAAAAAATGAGTTTGGTAAAAAATCATATTAGAAAGCAGTTGTTGGCGCTTCTCGTCCTGTTGAGTAGCAGCCCCTCTGTGTTTGCGCAGCTGAACAATGAGTGGATTGATTATTCAAAAACCTATTATAAATTTCAAATCGGACAGGATGGATTGTTCAGGATCGATAAAGGGGCACTCGATGCAGCTTCGCTTGGTTCTGTTCCGGCACAGCAATTTCAACTTTGGCGCAATGGCGCAGAAGTAGCTTTGTTTACTTCCACTGCTTCCGGCGCACTCCCTCAGGGCGGCTTTATTGAATTTATTGGACGTGCCAACGATGGTAAGGCAGACAGGTCTCTTTACTTTCAGTCCCGTTTTCAACTTGCTGACCGAACAAGCCTTTTTACGGATACCGCATCTTACTTTCTCACAGTAAATCCTGGTGGAAATAATCTCCGTTATCAATCGGTTTCAAATAATCTCGGAGGGGCGCTTCCCCAACCAATGCCTTATTTACTCCATACCGAATGGTATCAGTTTAAAAGAACAAATGGTGGCTATTTTATGAACAAGGGATTCGCCGTTAATTATGGGGAATATGTTTATTCCTCATCTTACGATGAAGGTGAAATGCCCTCCTCTCAGGAAATATCTTCGGGTTCTGATAAAAGTATCCGTACCGCCACCTTCAACAACCTGCAGCCGGCGCTGAATACCGGCATTAGTGCGAAATTAAGAATTGGCTGGGCTGGTACCTCCCCTGGTTCGAGAGATGTAAACGCCTCGCTGAACAATACCATTGTTCTTACACGAAGGCTTCAGTCCTTTCAGGCGCTACGCGATTCAAACGTCAATGTACCAATCAATTTGCTAAGCGGAGCAACAAGCACGCTGGAACTTTCCAACACAAGTACCAACCAATTCGATCGGTTTGTAACCTCCTTTGCAGAGTTGGAATACCCAAGATTACCCAACGCCTCCAACCGCGCCTTTTTTGAAACAAGCATTCCAGCCAATACAAACAACAGCCTGCTGGAACTTGCACAGTTTAATCACAATAATTCAACACCTTTTCTTTACAACCTTACTGCAGGATATCGTATGGAAGGAAGCATTCAGCCCAATGGGGAAGTACGTTTTCTTTTACCGCCTGCTTCTTCCCGACAAAATATTGTCATTACAGTTGCCAATGGCCCTGCATTCCAATCCATAGGCTCTTTACAGCGTAAAAATTTCATCAATTTCAGTCAAACAGCACAGCAAGGGGATTACCTGATTATTACCAATAAAAGATTGCTTGGTGGCACTAATAATGCCATTGACGCCTACCGTCAGTACCGGGCATCAGAAGTCGGTGGTGGATTTAATGTAAAAATTTACGATATAGAAGAATTGGTGGATCAGTTTGGTTTTGGAATCAAAATGCATCCGCTTTCCATCAAAAACTTTTTACGATTTGCAAGATCTGGATTTTCCATGACACCGAAATTCTGTTTCCTTATTGGCAAAGGGGTCACTTATGATGAATTCCGGATGAATGAAGCCAATCCTGCGGCCGGACAATTACAGCTGGTTCCTACTTATGGATACCCGGGCTCTGATAACCTATTGGCTTCTGATGGTTTAACCGCGCTACCTGCAACCCCAATCGGACGTCTGAGTGTAATCAATACCAATGAAGTTTTGGCCTACCTCAATAAGGTGAAAGAATTTGAATCCGCACAGGCCAATCCTTCCAATTTGCAGGCAGACAAAGCCTGGATGAAAAATGTGGTGCATGTGGTAGGAGCCAATGATGCCAATACTGAGTTGCAGATCCGCCCTTTCATGAATGAATACACCCGCACCATCTCAGATACCCTGTTTGGTGCAAACGTATCTACTTTTAATAAATTCAACTCTACCACTGCAAGTACCATTGAGAATGTTATCCTGTCAAGACTGTTTGAATCGGGTATATCCTTACTCACTTACTTCGGCCACTCGTCTGCTACAGCCCTCGATTATAATCTGGACAATCCCAATGAATACAATAATCCCGGTAAATACCCGATGTTTCTGTTGAATGGCTGTAATGCAGGAAATTTTTTCAATTTTGAAATCCCGCGTTTACAGGCGCAATCAACCATTTCGGAGAGATATGTACTCGCTCCTAACAGAGGTGCTATAGGGTTGGTAGCGAGTACCCACTTTGGATTGGTAAGTGGCTTAGGGGTTTACTCAAGAGGCTTTTACCGGTCTGTAGCTTCTCAATCTTATAACCAGCCCATTGGTAAGCATATACAAAATTCTATACAGTTTATGTACAACACATGGGGCACCGATTATCAGGCACGGTTCCATACCGAGCAACAAACCCTTCATGGTGACCCTGCCGTAAAACTTAACAGTTTTGGTAAGCCTGATTACTCAATAGAACAATCCAACATCGTAATCGAACCTGCTTTTGTTTCTATTGCAGAAACCAATTTCAATGCCAAAGTTTTTTACTACAATTTGGGCAGATCGGGATCCGATTCCATCGTAGTCGAAGTAAAAAGACAATTCCCGGTATCTACCCTTTTTCCAAATGGAAATACAGAAGTGATTTACAGACAGAAAAGGATTGCTCCCATGTACCTTGATTCAATTAGTTTGAATCTTCCCATACTTTCAGAAAGAGATAAAGGAATCAATAATATTATCGTTACCCTGGATGCGGATAATAAAATTGACGAAATAAGCGAACTGAACAATTCCATTACCCGGCAGGTAGTCATTTTTGAAAATGAATTACGCCCGGTTTCTCCGGCTAATTTTGCCATTGTAAAAGAGGCGAATATCAAACTCATAGCATCAACTGCAAACCCGTTTAGTGAGCCTCTCCCCTATGTGGTTGAAATTGACACCACCGACCTCTTTAACTCTGCGTCGAAAATTTCCCGAAATATTACAGCAGGCGGAGGTATTGTGGAAATTGATCCTGGTTTTAATCTGATAAGCAATCGCGTTTACTACTGGCGGCTGGGTTTACAGGGTGCCGGAGGAGCAGCTCCTTCCCGTTGGAATGGATCTTCTTTTACTTATCTGGCAGGAACAGAAACCGGATTCAATCAAAGTCATTTTTACCAGCATACAAAAAGTACCGCCAATAGAATCAACATAGATACGGCAAGCAGAACCTGGCGTTTTAATCCAAGTCTGAACAACCTTTTTGTCACCCATTCCATTTTCCCTACAAGTGGAAATGAAGACAGTCATTTTGCAGTAACGTATAACAATAATCAAATATCCACAAGTGCCTGCGTTGGTCATTCTATCATCATCAATGTATTCGACTCCCTCACCTTCAAGCCCATGCGAAATATGGGCAACTGGGGCACCGGATCTTGCGCCAACAACCGCAATCCATTCAATTTTGAATGGGATGACCGTGTGCTGGAAAACCGGAAACGCATGGTGGATTTCCTCGATGCCGTGCCTGCAGGTTCTTACGTTTTGGTGCGTAAGATATTAGATTCACTTGGCGTAAATGAAACCTTTGCAGATCAGTTAAAAGCCGACGAACAAGTGTTGGGTGCCGGAAACAGCCTGTACAGCAGACTGAAAAGTGCTGGATTTGCAACCCTTGATTCATTCAACAGGCCAAGAACCTACATTTTTGTTTATAAGAAAAATGACCCACGGCTTGCACCTGTTATCCGCATGAGCGATGGCTTATTCGACCGGCTTCAATTAAATCTGAATCTTGCTTCGAGGGATACCTTAGGAATCATTAGTTCACCGGTATTTGGTCCGGCAAAGCAATGGAAAACTGCCTTGTGGAATGGTACAACCCCGGATGACGGCAGTGGGGATCGGGTCGCTGTAAGGGTAATTGGAATGACTGCAAACGGCGCCGAAACCAAACTGTTTGAAGTAGACAAGTCACAAGGATCTATTAACCTGAGCAGTATCAATCCGGTTCAATTCCCCAATATCCGACTGGAATTGCTGAATATTGATTCCATACGTGGTACTCCGTGGAATTTGAATTACTGGAGAGTGTACTATGATCCTGTTCCGGAAGGCGCTTTAGCAGCAAACCTTTTGCTTCAGGATAAGGACACGTTACTTCAGGGAGAAACGCTGGATTTTAAAATCGCTTTTAAAAATATCAGCTCCTCCGGTTTTGACAGTTTGAAGGTAGTAATGTCTATTATAGATAAAAATAATGTTACCACCAACAGGATATTCCGCAGGAAGCCACTGATTGCGGGTGATACTGTCATTATTTCGGCACCGGTTGATACCCGTCAATTTCCGGGGTTAAATACGCTGTACCTTGCTGTCAATCCCGATAATGATCAGCCGGAACAATATTTCTTTAATAACTTCCTGTACAAATCCTTTTTTGTAGGGGAAGACCTTACGGATCCCCTATTGGATGTAACCTTCGATGGTGTTCATATTCTTAACAGAGATATCGTTTCTTCCAAGCCACATATTCAGATCAAACTCAAGGATGAAAATCCATTCCTTGCGCTCAATGATACAGCTGCATTGACCATAAGACTCAAATTCCCCAACGAAAACACAGCAAGGATTTATTCATGGAATTCTGACACCCTTCGGTTTACGCCACCGGTACCGGGAGGAGATAATACAGCTACCATAGATTTCTATCCTGAATTGAATGATGATACGGATGGATTTGATTATGAACTCTCGGTAGGTGGCAGAGACCGGAACAATAACCGGTCAGGCGATAAAGATTATCGGGTAACCTTTCAGGTTTTCAACAAACCAATGATCAGTAATCTGCTCAATTATCCCAATCCGTTTAGCACCAGTACTGCTTTTGTATTTACCATCACCGGCGCTGAAGTACCGCAGGAATTTAAAATTCAAATCCTGACTATCACCGGTAAAATTGTAAAAGAGATCACTAAGGCTGAATTAGGGAATATTCGGGTGGGTACAAACATCACCGACTACAAATGGGATGGCACCGATATGTTCGGGCAAAAATTGGCTAACGGAGTTTATCTGTATCGCGTAATCAGTAGTCTTGACGGACAGAAAATGGAACAGTTTAAACTCAATGACGGATTCAACCAAAATGCTATGGATAATACCGATAAGTTCTTTAAGAAAGGATATGGTAAAATGGTGATCCTCCGATAATATGAATGGGTCTAGAAGAGATGGTATCTTTCTTTTTGCAGCGTGGTTACTAACACAGATATGCTGGTATATGAATACCGGTGGAATATTTCAGCAGGAAGAAGCGATCGTATATACCCATATTACGGATAGCCTAAGCAAAGGGCAATGGGATATTTCCTCGCACTTTTGGTTATATGCAGGATACATTGGCCCCCTTCTCCTACTCAAAGTAATCGGACTTTCCTATGTTTGGATGTACCCTTTGCAATTAGGACTTTCATTGGTATCGCTGATAGCTTTCTACAAATTACTTAAAACCCTTCAGGTAAAAAGTACTTACATCCTTTGGGGTTCAATGCTTTATGTTACCTGCCCTTTTATACAAAACTGGAATGTTTATCTGTACACGGATGCCTGCTTCAGCCACGGAGTTGTTATTCTTATGTACTTATTGGCTAGGGAGACACAGAAAGATTTTAAATCCTTTTACCTGATAACAAGTCTTCTGTTTTTCCTTTCCTTTACAAGACCGATTGGCTTTTTGCTTTTCCCAATCTCCATTATATTTTATTTTTATAAAAACAAGACATTCCGACAAATCTCTGTTTTAACCATTTTTTTTTTAGGGATGGCAGGTTTAGTCATCTATTTCATGTCGACCGGAAAAGATTTCTATTACGCCAACCACAATCTCGAAACCAATATTATTTGCGGTCTCCCAAGCCAGTTACAAGCCTTTGAGGTAAATCCTTTTAAAAATGGGATGAGTCCTGTCACTTATCTGATTACAAACCCGGAGTTAACCATCCGGCTATTTGGCTCCCGTCTGATTAAGAGTCTTTGGATGACAAGACCCTACTTTTCGGCCGAACACAATCTGGCTATCGTCTTCACCCTTATTGTATATTATTTGCCTGCATTATCAGGTCTTTTTATTTCCCTTCGCAAAAAAAAAGATACTTATTATCCCTTCATTTCCGGTATTCTCATCTTGTTAATACCCAATATGTTGCTTTGTGCTGATTGGCACAACCGGTTTATGGCTCCCATCCTCCCTTTTATTCTGGTTTTTACAGCCTTAGGGCTCCAAACAGGTGGTGAAATGTTAAAAAAGCCTCAGGTAGGTATGGATAGTCCATCAAACTAAAGGAACTTTGCAACCTAACAACTGTTAGAATAAAAGAATCTAAAAATATGGGGAAAATATCAATCAATATAGCTACAGGAAGTTTACAGAAAGAAGAAATAATTGTTGGAATAGATCTCGGAACCACAAACAGTCTAATTGCAATTATCCATCCGGAATCTAAAAAAGCAGTGGCTCTCAAAGAACATGACTCAAGCAGTATGGTTCCGTCTGTAGTCCATTTTGATGAAACCGGAAACCCGACTGTTGGTGAAGCAGCAAAAGATTTTTTGATTACCGAACCTCAAAATACCATTTTCAGTGCCAAAAGGTTGATGGGTAAAAGCTATAAAGACATAGAAAATCATGCTTCTTACTTCACCTATAAGGTAATAGATGACAATACAGATAGTCTCGTAAAAATTCAGGTTGGCAGTAAATTTTACTCCCCGGTTGAATTGTCCTCATTTATTTTGAAAGAACTAAAAGCAAGAGCGGAACATATCCTGAAAACAACAGTGACCAAAGCGGTAATCACTGTACCGGCTTATTTCAACGATTCTCAAAGACAAGCAACAAGGGATGCGGGTAAATTAGCCGGATTGGATGTTCTCCGCATCGTAAATGAACCTACGGCCGCAAGTCTTGCTTACGGAATTGGTTTAAATCCTGAGGAAGAAAAAAGCATTGCTGTTTATGATTTAGGCGGTGGAACCTTTGATATTTCTATATTACGGATTAATGGAGGTGTTTTCGAAGTCATCAGCACACATGGTGATACCTATCTCGGAGGAGATGATTTTGACAAAGCCATCGTTAACTACTGGATAGAAACTTTAGGACTAAATTCAGAAGCCTTACACAAGGATAAAGAGTACTTACAAATCCTCCGGTTGGCTGCCGAAAGCGCTAAAAAGACTTTGAGTAGTGCGGATACTTTTCAGGAATCGGTACGAAACAACACTTTATCTCTTAATAAAACAGATTTCAACCGGCTGATACAACCCTTGGTAGACCGGACGCTTGATTGTTGTAAAAATGCATTGAAA
>JBGSNV010000414.1:0-5315 GCA_041739485.1 Chitinophagaceae bacterium | reverse complement strand
GCGCCATTCATTAAGTAAGTGTGTGGGGTTAATACCAGGTTACGTCCAAACTGAGCCGGATAGAGTAACTCAATATCATGCGGTAAGGTATTTAAATAATTATATGCCACCAGCAAGTCGCTGGCTGCTACAGCCGTTGATCCGTCAGGAATAGGGTGAATGGTTCCTTTTACCAACAAAGGATCAAAACCTCCCGTTAAACCTACATTGGTACCCACATCTCCGGTAATATTTGAAACACCACTATTTACAACTGAACCGTTTCCGGAAAAGATTGCATAGCATCCGGCGGTACCAAGATCAGGAGCAACCGGCCCTGTTAGTGGAATCTTTCCACAGCCCGGCGGCGTATATGCCAATACACCATCCACTGCAACAGCGCCTGCAATAGAAAGTGCTCGACCCTCCAATGTATCGTTTACGTTCATACCAATAGCACCATTGTGCGCTACAATAGTACCTCTCATAAAAGTTTCAGAGGCCATACTTACGGCTCCTTCTACCTTCCAGAAAACATTGCAAGCCTGGGCGCCGTTGATTACTCTAATTTTTGACGCCTGATTGGTAGAAAATGTACCATTGATCTGAAAAATAAATACCGCACCGGAATTTCCCTGTGCATCCAAAATAAGTTCTCCACTCAATACAGTAGGTGCACCGATTGAATAAACGCCTGGTGTAAGGGTAGCACTGTTACCCAACAAAGGTGCAGGAAAGAACATGGGGATTGCACTATTGAGTTGATTATAGGCAAGTAGCAAATCAGCCGCAGCCTGTGCGCTTGCGCCATCACCGTCATGCATCACGCCATTCACATTACCAAAGTTGGTGCTGGACCCGCTATTAGAACCTACGTTTCCCGTAATTTGCGATATACCGGTATTTGTTACAGCTCCTACAGTCGTAAAGAGTACAAAATCGCCGGCTGTTCCTAACACAGGTGCCTGTGCAAAACCTGCCAGGGAAGAAAGGAATGATGCAACAGCCGCCGCAATATAGAGTAAACGTTTTTTCATTTAATTGAGTTTTTAATGTGATTGATTTGAACCCAGCAAAGGTGTGCTTGTTTAAACTGGTAAGTGTTACACAAAAAAGTTGGATGCTTACATAATTCACGGATGTGATTCTAGCAGGTTGGTGTATACTTCAGGTAGTTGCCTATCAATAACATTGTAACAATTACAAGTGAAGAGCCTATAATTGTGAAGGAATTTATTGAAGGGATGGATGATGGGTGTAATTAACCGCAATGCAAGGCTTATGAATTAAAGATTGTCTTGTAATAAATCGAAATGAAACCCGCTCTTTGTTTAACCTGCTTAGTATCGTTGTTTATGTTTGCCACCAGCAAAAAAGATGCCGTCACGTTCAGCGAAAATTATATTCCCATAAACCAGTGCCAGTCTCATTACTATGGCTCCTTAACCTGTTGCTTAGATTCCGTTTTACAGGATTCCCGCTGCCCGATTTATGCAACCTTTATTTGGGCAGGAATAGTGGTGGTGAGGTTTAAAGTTGATAACAGCAATGCCCCACATACCATTACATTGGCTACTTATAAATTCCCTCCTTATATCCAGGACACAACCGTTTCGGGATTTAAAATTGAGTTGGTAAATCTGTCTGCACAAAAGGAAATCGAAAAACCTTTTGACTACAATGACTATATAGCAAAAGTAAAAATTACGAAGCTTTAGTGAAACCCGGTCGGTACCGCAGACCGGGATCGGTGACCTTAGTACCTGTCCGCAATACATAGCTTAGGCAGTATTTATCTGATTGAATTAGTATATTCTTTTGGGATCAACCCGGTCTCACCTGCGGTGCCGACCGTGATGCCTGCTGCAGTACCGACCGGGCTGCCTAACAGCGAGGCCAACCGGAATACTCACCTTCTGTCCCGACAGGGATTTGTATTAACACTTTTCGAGTGCCTGCAAAATATCTCCTAAAATATCATCTACGTATTCCAGCCCAACAGAAATGCGGATAAGCCCCGGCGTAATATCAGTTGCGAGCCTTTCTTCTTCTGTTAATTTTGCATGAGTTGTACTGGCCGGATGCGAAGCAATGCTTCTTGTGTCGCCGAGGTTGGCTGTTAAAGAAAGCATTTTTAGACTGTTTAAAAATGTGCGCCCGGTTTCCAGTCCGCCGGCTAAATTGAAACAAACAATGCCGCCACCGTTTTTCATTTGGCGCCGGGCAATTGCATGGTGTGGATGACTTGGCAGAAAAGGGTATTTTACAAAACTTATTTTAGGATGATTTTCTAACGCTCCGGCAATTTGCAATGCATTTTTTGCATGACGTTCCATCCTTACATCTAACGTCTCCAGACTTTTGCTTAACACCCATGCATTAAAAGGCGACATGGCAGGTCCTGTGCTACGGCAGAAGGCAAAAATCTCATTGATGAGGTCTTTCTTACCTACAACTACACCGCCTAAAACACGACCTTGTCCATCAATCCACTTGGTGGCGGAATGTATAACGAGGTGTGCGCCAAAGTCAATCGGGCGCTGGTTGACGGGTGTGGCAAAACAATTGTCAACATTTAAAATCAGTTGGTGCTTTTTTGCGAGTGCTCCCATCATTTCCAAATCAATGATCGCAAGGCCAGGATTGGTAGGGGTTTCGATATAGATCATTTTGGTATTGGGGCGAATTGACACCTCCCAGTCTTCAGGCTTATCGGCACTTACATAACTGTACTCAATACCATAATTGGGTAAGTATTTTTTGATAACAGTATGCGTGCTGCCAAAGATGGAATTACAAGCCAACAGGTGATCGCCTTTTTTTAGCAATGCCATAAAAGATGCAAACACAGCACTCATGCCGGACGAAGTTGCGTAACCCGCTTCGGCGCCTTCAAGCGCTACCATTTTATCAGTAAATTCTTTAACGCCCGGATTACTAAAACGACTGTAAATATTATCCTCACTTTCGTCTGCAAAGGCGGCCCGCATTTCTTCCGCATCATCGAAACAAAAACTGCTGGTTAGGAACATTGGTGTGGAATGCTCCATTTCATTGGTGCGTTCTGTTTGTATGCGAATGGCTTGTGTAATTGGATCCATAAGAAGAGCCCCAACCCTACCCTTCCCCAAAGGGGAAGGAACTTGATTTGGGATTGATTTGTAAAGGCCCCAACTCTACCCTTCCCCAAAGGGGAAGGAGCGTGATATGAGCACCTTGTTGATTTGAAAAAGCCCCAACCCTACCCTTCCCCAAAGGGGAAGGAACTTGATTTGGGATTATTTAGATTGTTAGAAATTGTCTTTTTTTTGACGAAACGTTGTGAAAGTTCAATATTGATTTATTGTACAAGAGTGATTATTGAATCTTTTTAGTAAAAAGATTCAATAACAAAATCATATTTGCCAATGAAGCTTAATAACTATTCTTTCGCTTGGTTAATAAATATTAGCGACCGAATTTTAACAACGACTGCGTTCACATTATTCTTTTCAAATAACTCCCCTTTAGGGGACGGGGGTTAGGGGTTGGGAGCTGCTGCTCCATTTACCGTTACCTCCCATGTTAAATTAGTGCCACCCCTTCTCAAGGTTTCCGCTACCGAGCAATATTTATTCATGGATAATTCGCATGCCCGGTGTGCCTTGTCATAATCAATTTTTCCAGTGAGTTCAAAAATGATTTTTACATTTTCCCAAAGAGAAGGCTCCTTGCCGTTTTCTCTTTCGCCTTCTACCTTCATTGAAAAATTTTCAATCTCCTGACGCTGTTTCTTTAAAATCATTACAATATCAATTCCACTACAGCCGCCCATTCCCATTAAGAGCACCTGCATTGGACGAATACCATAATTAATACCACCACTCTCGGGACTGGTATCCATTTTTAATGTGTGCCCATTGGCATCTACAGCTTCAAAACCAAAATCTCCGTCTTTTCTGTTTAGGCTTATTTCTATCATTTCTCAATATTTTTACAAATATAATTCCTGCAAGCCTTTACTTTGCATTTTTACATGTATACTTATTGAATGAACTTTTTTCATCATCCACATCAAATAAAACTGGAAGGCGGTGGCGTACTGCCCGAATTAACCGTTGCCTATTCTACCTATGGTAAAATGAATGCCGACAAGAGTAACGTGATTTGGATTTGCCATGCATTGACGGCCAATTCGAATGCTGCGGAATGGTGGGATGGCGTGGTGGGCATAAATCATGTGATCGATCCGGAAAAATATTTTATTGTTTGCGCCAATATATTGGGCTCATGCTATGGTACCACGGGTCCGTTGAGTATCAATCCGGCTTCGGGTGAACCTTATTACAGCTCCTTTCCTCTGGTTACCATCCGGGATATGGTGAAAGCGCATATTCTTTTACGCAAGCATCTTGAAATAGAAAAAATATTGTTACTGATGGGTGGCAGCATGGGCGGCTACCAGGCAATGGAGTGGTGTCTGGCAGAAAATGAGCGAATCGATCGTATGCTGCTGTTAGCTACTTCACCAACTGAAAGCGCCTGGGGCATTGCTACGCATACGGCACAGCGACTGGCGATGGAAGCTGATTGTACCTGGGAAGCAGCCTCGCCCGATGCAGGTGCTAAAGGGCTGAAAGCGGCAAGGGCAATTGGTATGCTCACCTATCGCAATTACGGGATTATGGTGCAGCAACAAACGGATGCCGATTTTGAAAAACTGGATGACTACAAAGCATCGGGCTACATCAATTACCAGGGAGATAAACTGGTGCAACGTTTTAATGCCCGCAGTTACTGGCTGCTAACCAAAAGCATGGACAGTCACCACCTTGCAAGAGGACGTGGTGGCAACCTGCAGGAAGTATTAAAAGGCATTACTCAAAAAACTTTGATCATTGGTATCAGCAGCGACATTCTTTGTCCGCTGGCCGAGCAGGAATTTTTAACACATCATATTCCCAAAGCAAGATTGGTGGTAATAGATTCTGATTATGGACATGATGGTTTTATGGTGGAGTCGAAAATTATTTCGCAGTATTTGGCAGAGTGGCTGGTTGATGCTGTTGTGGCTTGATTCAAACCGATCCTATATCTCCCGTGCGTGGGGCTAAGAGCAAATATTAAATTAATGTCATTTACTTTATCTGCTAAAATTAAGAGTCGGTTATTATAAGTTTTCGATAACCGAAGACTCTGTTTTCTTTTTTGCCTTAATGCAAAAAAGAAACAAAAAAAATCAAGGCTGCGAATAAAAAGGCTGAAATATTCAACATAAGCCTAAAATCAAGGATCCCGAAAGCTTTCGGGACGCCGCCAGCACTTCAATACTCTAAAACTTAAGCCCGGCTCAAACA
>JBGSNV010000329.1:0-3968 GCA_041739485.1 Chitinophagaceae bacterium | reverse complement strand
GGCTTTTCTTGCACCAACCCTTCCATGATTTCTTTTTATTCCTTCATCACAACAAAAACCAATGAAAGCAATCCCTTGCTGCCCTTTTTCTATGACAGGCAAGTCCTGTGGCTCAGAAAGTTCAATAATCTGATGCCAACGGAGCAAATCAGGATCGGTTCCGTCTATTCTACCCGACCAAATAGGTTGGACTGTTTTTCGGTAAGAGGCCATAAGGATATAAAAGTAGTCATTTCAGAGAAAACAAAAAATCATGCAGCTCCTACAAAAAGAAACCGCATCGAAAAGAGCTGATCGAGTAATGCCTGTAAGACAGGATTGACAGCAGATATCCCCATTTCAGGGGATATTGCAGCATCTGCCAATCACATAATTTTATATCCTAACAAAAACCAGCATATGCATTCTATTTTAAGCCTTACTAAGGTCTTAATCAAAGACAAGAACCGGTTGACTCACATTTTGCAGAGCCGGATCTCCCTAATGTTGCTCCCTTTGCTTTTAGGCCACGTTTTATGTGTGGGTCAAAATGTAGGCATAGGAACCAATAACCCTACTGGTCCTTTAAGTTTCGCAAGCAATCCAGGCAATAAAATTGTACTTTGGGGGGATGGCAATCAAAGTCATTATGGTTTGGGCATTCAGGGCGGTGCTTTGCAGATATATGCAAACCAACCTGCTGATATCATTGCTTTTGGAACAGGTAAAAGTGAGCAGTTCACCGAAAGAATGAGGATCATCAATTCGGGATTTGATGGTATGCAAGTTAATGGTCGCATCATATTACGCAATGGAACAAACCCGCTGAATATAGGTGGTGGTGCCGGAGTTTGGTTTACCAAGGCGGATAATTCGGCACTTTTGGGTTTTGTTGGGGCACAAAACAATCAGAATATTGGATTTTTTGGTGGACCAACGCAATGGGGATTTACGTACAATGCGCTCAACGGCAGGGTTGGTATCAATAATAATAACCCGAATGCACCGCTTGCTTTTGCGGCTGAATTGGGCAAAAAAATAACCCTCTATCCCGGCACTTTGGGAGATGCCGGTTTTGGTATGAGCGGAAACAGACTGCAAATTTATGCAGACAATCCCAATGCCGATGTAGCAGTGGGCTTTGATGCCGCCGGAGTATTTAACGAACGGTTTGCTTTTAAACCCAATGGAGCGCTTGCTGTACAAGGAAATTTGGGAGCCCCCGGACAGGTACTTACAAGCAACGGGAATGCCGGGATAACCTGGAATACAATCCCTGGTTTTTATAATCAGGCAGTTCAAACTGATATATCTGCTCCGCTCGCCAATACAGGTGCAGCTGCAGTAGATGTCCCGGGTCTTGTGGCTAATTTCACGCTTTCCTCAGCAGCAAGAGTTGTATTGAATTTCCGGGTGACGGTTCAAAATTCGGGATGTTTAGCCTGCGGAGACCGCCGCACTTTTGTGCAGCTTGTACAAAATGTAGTGGGTGGCACTGTCACCAATACGAGCCTTGCATTATATATCCCCAACAGCGAAATGGCTACTATTGTATCCGGACCTATAGTTTTAGATCTCCCGGCAGGCACCTATTCCTATAAAGTTAATATGGAGAGAAGTATTTTTGGAACAGCCACCGTTAGAGCTACTAATAACAATACAAGCCGGGGGTTACTTACCTGGCAGATCTATCCTCAGTAGGCATCATAGCTATTATTGGTTCTTATAATCAACTTTCCTCATCAAAGTATACCTTGTAGAAATGTTTTCCTACCGATTCGTCAAAACCTCTTTCGAGCAAATCGCGGCGACCATGAATGTAAATATGAAAGTTGCGGTCGAGTTTAAGAACACTTTTGTACACCCGTTGCTGCTTTTTAACTGCAGTCAGATTGATATCGAATTCTTCTTCGAGCGGAACTCCCTGTACCCGGGCGTATTGGTCGGAAAAATGGATAAACTGATCCACCATTTCAGGATGATGAATCACTTCGTCGGTGAATTCTTTTAAATTGAATTGATCCTTTTCTTTAAAATATTCCATGCTCCGTTGCATCAGATCAATCTGTTGCCCTTTGGTCACTTCAAAATGTTCGGGCATTTCCTGTGTGGCAAATTGCTTGCAAATGGTAAGGTAATCATGGGTATGCCGATAATCGTTGGCTACCGGGCTTACCTGTAAAAAATCATTGACCCAATATTGTGCATCCTGTGACTTGTTGGTATTGTCTACTACACAAACCCGATATCCTTCAGTGCTCTGGCTTTTAAAAACCAAACAGCCCTTATCAAGCTTGTTGATATTGATACCATCTTCGCTCACCACTTCAAAGCTGCTACCATGCTCAAATACCTTTAAAAAGGTTTCTTTGGTTTCGCTTTTAAAGATACCAATCGCGGTTACATAATCATTTTCAAAAGGGACTTCATGCAGCAACGCCACGTACAACTCCCCTTCCTTTACCCGGGCATGCGTGCTTTTGCTATATAGATAACGGGCAAGCAAATGACTCGATTCAGTAAAAGATTCAGGATCAGAAAATATTTTATGGCAATAGGAATACGCCTCATTCAGATTGACATCGTTGAGATGAGAAAAATGATACAGATCCTGTTCATTAAAGGGATGCAGGAAATAACGACCCAATAATTGACGCACCAACTCGTCGTTAAGGGTAAGCGGATTTGTACTGAGTTTCAGTTGTTCTCCCCGCGTAGGATTTCCTACTTTATGTACAATTACCTGTCCAAGCTTTACACTGTCTATTCCCGTCATAATGAAGGCGAAAATAGCAAGCAAAGTCTATTGAACCTATTACTTCCTACCCCGTCTTTGATTTTTAGGAATTGGCGCTTTGTTGGATGGCTTTTTACCGGAACGCCCGGTACCCGGTTTTCTTCTACCCGGATTATCTGTTCCCTCCTTGGGAGACACCCATTCAAAATCAATCTGACGTTTTTCGAGGTTGGCGGCTACTACCCTTATTTTAACGGTATCGCCCATCCTGAAACTGTGACCACTTCGATATCCCACAAGGGCATAGTCACTTTGTATCAACCGGTAATCATCGTAGTAATTCAGGTCTTTTACACTTACTAAACCTTCACACTTGTGGAGAACTGTTTCGGCCCAGAAACCAAATGTTGAAACGCCGCTGATGACCGCATCAAATTCATCGCCAATAAAATTAAGCATGTATTCTACCTGCTTGTATTTGTTGGCAGCACGTTCACTGTCCATCGCAGCGCGTTCCCGCTCACTGCTGTGCTTACATTTTTCTTCCAGCTTCTTGTCCACTTTGGGAGTTCCGTCTATTACTTCCTGCAATATCCGGTGAACCATAACATCAGGATACCTGCGTATGGGAGAAGTAAAATGGCAATAATGGTCAAATCCCAAACCATAGTGTCCGATATTGGTTGTGGTGTATATTGCTTTGGCCATGGTCCGGATGCCGAGTTGTTCGAGTACTGCCTGCTGCGGAGTTCCTTTGGCAAGCTTCAGCATTTCATTAAAAGAGGCTGCAATATGATCAGGGGTACTTGTGTTGAATTTATATCCGAATTTTCGGGCAAAAGCCATGAAGGGCTCAAGTTTTTCCTCGTTGGGCTGATCGTGCACCCGGTATGGGAAAGGAAGGTCTTTGTCTTTTACTTTAATAGCAGCCACTTTTTCTGCCACTGCTTTATTAGCCATCAGCATCCACTCCTCAATCATTTGATTGGCTTCCTTATTTTCCTTAATAACAATTCCAACAGGTTTGCCATTTTCATCCAACTGAAATCTGGCCTCGGTTGAACTGAAATTGATAGCGCCTTTTTCAAATCTTTTTTTCCGCAGGATTTGTGCCAGTTTATTCATCAGCACCACCTCTTCTGCATATTTTCCCTCGCCGGTTTCAATCACCTGCTGCGCATCTTCGTAGGTAAACCGATGATCGGAGTGAATGACAGTTCTCCCGATCCAGACACTTTTCACCTCACATTTA
>JBGSNV010000311.1:0-8152 GCA_041739485.1 Chitinophagaceae bacterium | reverse complement strand
GCCATCAACAGCGCTATTGAAGTGGATATTACCGGACAGGTCTGTGCCGATAGCATTGGCACAAGACAATTCAGCGGTATTGGCGGACAAATGGATTTTATGCGGGGAGCAGCCCTGAGCGACGGGGGCAAACCCATCATTGCAATTACAAGCCGTACCAATAGAGGACAACCAAGAATTGTACCGTTTTTACAACCCGGCGCAGGTGTAGTAACAACCCGCGGGCATATTCATTATGTGGTAACGGAGTTCGGGATTGCGTATCTCTTTGGCAAAAATCTTCGACAACGAACCCGTGAACTGATCCGGATTGCACACCCCGAAGACCGGGAATTACTGGAAAAAGCAGCCTGGGAGCGTTACCGGAAATTTTGAACTGCATACGCCTCATCCTCTTATTTCGATCCGTCATACCTCCGCATAAAAAAATATCCGGAAGGAAGGAAATATTTCGCAGAGGATCTTTAAGGAAATACAATCAGTTGTGAAAATAACATCACCTCCGGCAGAATTCCGAATTCCAAAAAAAAGGAATCCGGATAAAACGATCAAATACTGCTTTTTGAAAACGGATAAGCTTCGGTGGTTTGCAAATTAATTTCCGATTACCAGATTATTTTGATTAACAAGGGCAGCACTGTCCACTACCGGTAATTTCATGATATCCCGGAGAAACTCCATTCCTGAAAGCACTACGGAATTTACATCCCGGCTTTTGAGGTAACTGCCAATTACATGATCGCCCGCATTGGGAATAGCCACTTCTTTTTTGAGGCTCATAGGCGTGGAGATGGTTTCGAACATTTTTCGCATCGCTGAAACCTTAACTACCGGATCCTGATTTGCTTCATCCTTATAATAATACATCAACAACAGTGGTTGAGCAACCTTTTGAAAAGTAGCAGCCTTCATACTCGTCTCCAACATTTCCTGTAACTCTATAGTTGCCTCGAGCCGGTAAGGACTGCTCCAATATTTTTTATAAACCGGTCTTGTGTCTTTGGCCACAATATAATCGCTGCCCATCACCATCCGGGCAATTTGCAGACCCCATGGATTATTTAGTAACCAGGCATTGGGATCATTGATTTCAATATTAGGCGACATTAAAATAACTCCATGAACAAGCTCCGGATAAGCGGCAGCAAGTTGCAAGGCCTGTGTTCCACCGGTAGAGGTTCCCATCAGAATAACCTTTCTGCCCAGCTTTTTGCCAAAATTGAGTGCTTCGCGGGCACTTTCCCAATAGCTCTCGGCAGTAATACCAAGCAAGGGCTCCGTGGTATCCAACCCATGCATTGAGAGCCGGCTGAGATAAAGATTGCATCCAAAGGTTTTGGCAAGGGTTTGGTGTACCGGATCGCCTTCTTCCTGACTCGCCGAAAACCCATGCAGGTAAACAATAGCGTATTCTGTGGGCTTTTTCAGCGAATCGTTTTGCCAGATAATCCTTGCTTCATTATCCGGCTTCAATTTATATTGGGCTTCCCTTGCAGCGACATAGGCTTCCAGAGAATCTCCCTGCTCGGGCAGAGACTCCATGGTAAGGTTATAAACCGGCTTATTGGGTTTTGGACCTAATAAATACGCAACACAAAGGATTACAATAATGATACCAAGCAAGCGGAAGAATTTGCCATATCGTTTCATAGTTGACTGTTTAAAATTGAAACCTGTTTAATCACCCGCCTCCGCATCATTAAATAGCTTTGGTATTTTATCTTCCTGCTTCTTTCCATTTGCAGAAGAAGCAGGCTTACTTAAAGGAGTTTGGTGTGGATGAAAACAGAACGTAAAAGTATTGGAAAAATATTCGAGTTAACATTTTTAATGCCGGGACAGAGAAAATTATTATCAGGAAGGTACCGGCAAACACCAGGAGCTAATTTCCTGGAAAAAAAACGCCAATTTTGCAACAGTATATCTGATTAAAACCCGGCTATAGAAATCTGATTTATAAAATGTATATCCCACAATAAGTTTTTTTTATGCAAAATCACTTTTTACTCCTGTGTCTTTTTGTAAGTCACTCCCTGTTTGCGCAGGAATATGTACCGATAAGCAGCACCGGCATCGGAGCCATTAAAATAGGTGGGCTTTATTCCGAAATAAGCCCCCTGCTTGAGGCAAAACAAAATCTGAAAGTCCAAAATCCGAAGGGCTATGCAAGGGATACCCTTACCGCTTTGTATAACGACATTACAGTCACAATGACCCTCGAAGCTTATAGCAATAGTGAAGATCAATGGGAATGGAGAGTACAGGGGCTTGATGCAAGCGACCCAAAATTGAAGACTAAAAGTGGAATAACCCTCGGAACTCCCAAAATGGAAGTGGTGCAGAAACTCGAAAGCTTACGCCTGAGCCTGATGCCCGATTGGCGCTACGAAGATCAAAAAGATGCCAAAAGATACAGCCTCGTAATTCTCAACGATTGGGACAATGGCACTGAACTAACCATGTACTTTACAGACAATCTACTGGTTGGATTTGCTGTATCCGAGTCCGAAGGCTGTTAAGTTATTGTTGCTAAATGGTTCAAATCGGAGATAATCAGTCCAAAATGAGATTAAACCGTTACTTTTGCAAACTTTTTGTTGTGTTATTTGCTAAAATAAAGGCAAAAAACCGGTAAGAAAAGTCTCAGGAGCACAAAAGAAGGGCAATCCGCTTCATAAAATGGCTAATCATTCACAAAAAAGCCCTTCCGACTTCGATACATTATGGAAATAAGAAATATTGCGATCATCGCACACGTTGACCACGGTAAAACAACCCTCGTCGACAACATTATCCGCAGCACTAAAGTTTTTCGTGACAATCAGGACGCCGGCGAGTTAATCATGGACAGCAACGACCTCGAAAAAGAACGGGGAATCACCATCTTCTCAAAAAATATGAGTGTGGTGTATAACGATGTGAAAATCAATGTAATTGACACCCCCGGTCACTCCGACTTTGGCGGTGAAGTAGAACGTGTTCTCAAAATGGCTGATGGGGTTATCCTGTTGGTGGATGCCTTTGAAGGACCGATGCCACAAACCCGTTTTGTGTTGCAGAAAGCACTTCAACTCAACCTGCATCCGATTGTGATCATCAACAAAGTGGATAAGCCAAACTGTCGCCCCGATGAAGTACACGATGCAGTTTTCGAACTTTTCTTTAACCTCGATGCTACCGAAGATCAGCTTAATTTCCCTACTTATTATGGTAGTGGAAAAAATGGTTGGTTCAATGATAGCCTGACTCAAACAGAAGATATTATTCCTTTAATGGATGGTATTATCAAGCATGTTCCTCCTGCAAAAAACAATATAGGTCCTGCACAAATGCAAATCACTTCGCTCGACTATTCATCCTTTTTGGGTAGAATAGCCGTTGGGAAGGTAGCACGCGGTGTACTAAAAGAAAACCAACCTATTGCACTTATTCAAGCCGATGGCAGCATCAAAAAACAACGTATTAAAGAACTTTACGTGTTTGAAGGCATGGGCAAAAGAAAAGTAACTGAAGTTATTTCCGGTGATCTTTGTGCGGTAGTTGGTGTTGAAGGTTTCAATATTGGAGATACCATTACTGATTCTGATTCGCCTGAAGCCTTGCCGGTTATTAGCGTGGATGAACCAACCATGAGTATGCTATTTAGCATTAACAACTCTCCTTTCTTTGGTAAAGATGGTAAATTTGTTACAAGCCGTCACCTGCGGGACCGTCTGATGAAAGAAACAGAGAAGAACCTTGCGCTCAAGGTTACAGATTCTGATAGTGCTGATTCTTTCCTTGTTTACGGCCGGGGTATCCTGCACCTTGGTATCTTGATTGAAACCATGCGCAGAGAAGGATACGAACTCACCGTAGGACAACCAAGAGTATTGGTGAAAGAAATTGATGGTACCAAATGCGAGCCTTTTGAAAATCTCGTGGTAGATGTGCCGGAAGAATTTGCAAGCAAGGTAATTGACCTGGTTAGCCGTAGAAAAGGCGAAATGCTGATTATGGAAACCAAAGGTGACATGCAACACTTAGAATTTGAAATTCCGAGTCGTGGATTGATTGGTCTTCGTACCAATATGCTTACTGCTACAGCGGGCGAAGCCGTAATGGCCCACCGTTTTACCGAATACAAGCCCTAGAAAGGATTTATTCCCGGACGGATCAACGGGGTATTAATGTCTAAAGACGCTGGAACTACTACCGGTTATTCTTTAGACAAGTTACAGGATCGCGGATTCTTCTTTGTAGATCCGGGTGAAGATGTATACGCAGGAATGATTATTGGCGAAAACAACAAGCCGGGCGATCTGGTAGTAAACCCCAATGAAGGCAAAAAGCTCACCAACCACCGGGCAAGCGGAAGTGATGCAGCAACAAGCATCACACCAAAAACCTTGCTTACCCTCGAAGAATGTATGGAATACATTCAACAGGATGAGTGTATTGAGGTAACGCCTAATTTTATCCGGATGCGTAAAGTAGTATTGGATGAGATTGAGAGAAACCGTCTTTCGAAGCAAATGAAAGCACAGGACGCTTAAGCTTTTCTATAATTATTTATAAAAACGCCTCCGGAAATGGAGGCGTTTTTTTGTGGTTACAACTCAAATTTACAAAAATTCCGTCAGTATAATGACAAATTTTATGTAAATTGCGTCAGTATACTGACAGATTTTACATATAAATCGATCCTTTAGCATAAATAAAAAATAGAACGATCTATCTGAAATGAAAGAGAAACAGTTTACGAGATCCTTGGAATCAAGAATCCTGCAGGGCTTGAAGAAACAAAAGGTAAGCCTGATAGTGGGTGCCCGAAGAACCGGAAAGTCTGAACTATTGAAAAGCATCGAAAAAAAGACCCAAATGAAGGTGTTACACCTGAATGGAGAAGATGCTGATACCCTCGTTCTTTTGGAAAACAGAAGTATTTCCAATTATAATCGATTATTGCAAGGGTATGATCTATTGATGATTGATGAAGCCCAATATGTTCCGGAAATCAGTCAAAAAGCAAAATTGATGATTGATAACATAAGCCCTTTACATATTATTCTTACCGGTTCGTCTTCCTTTGATCTGGTACAAAAAGGATCACCATTAACAGGCAGAACAATCACGTTCCAACTTTTTCCTATAGCACAATCAGAACTGAAGTCCTATGAAAATCTACTGACCACCCAACAACTTTTAGAAGAAAAATTGATTTACGGGCTTTACCCGGAGGTATTGAATTTGCCAACATTGAATGAAAAAAAAGCCTATCTGAATGAGTTGGTCAATACCTATTTATTGAAAGATTTACTTGCCTTTGAGGACATCCGGCAACCCCAAAAAGTTCAGGATCTGCTAAAACTGATTGCCTTTCAGGTAGGCAGCGAAGTGAATATGGAAGAAATCGGCAGACAATTGGGCATAAGCAAAAACACGGTAGAGCGCTACCTCGATCTGCTTTCGAAGACCTATATCATTTATAAAAGAAGCGGATTTAGCCGCAATCTGCGAAAAGAAATATCCAAAACACAAAAATGGTATTTTTACGACAACGGAATCCGGAATGCCATTATTCAACAATTTCAGCCACTCGCCCTTCGGCAGGATACAGGAGCTCTTTGGGAAAACTACCTCCTTGGAGAAAGAATTAAATACCTGGAATATTCGGAAGAAATAGTGAATTCCTATTTCTGGCGAACCTACGATCAGCAGGAAATTGATTTGATAGAAGAAAGCAATGGAACCCTATCGGCTTTTGAGATAAAATGGAAGGGTGGTAAAACAAAAACACCGGTAGCCTTTAGCAATGCTTATCCTGCTGTAAGTTTTGAAGTTATCGATCAAAGTAATTATTTGGATTGGATAGGAGTGTGAGGATTTACTTGCTACAAAAGGCAGGTGCTTTTTTGATAATGACCTGATTATTAATACTTTAAATCACATCAAAAGAAACAGTCCCTATTTAATAGAAAAATATATATTCTCAGTATTTACCAATCTGAAAAAAATACTGGTTAATACATAAAAAGAACCTCCCTACATTGAGGTCGAAATGAATTTCAAAAATCAGGATGGCATAACCTGAGAATAACTCAATACATTAAATAACAAGCTGCTTTTCTTATGGTCAGCAAAAATAATTTGGCAGAATTGTAAAATCTTAAGTAATTGCAATAAAATTCCCCCAAGGCATTCAATAAACAAAACCCAATGAAGCCCAACCTTATAAAATGGATTTTGATAGCCGTATTATTCTTTTTAGTTATGCCGACCGTGATGGCACAGAATCCTTACATTATTAATGACAGTGGAAGACGCTTCTCCTTTGATTTAGGGAATAATTGGACAATATTGGATAAGGAAAAAACACCCTCAGAAGCTAAGCTAAATGAAGAAAAGCTTGATTGCCAAACATTTGTTTACCGTACAAAGGTACAGGCACCCCAAGGGAATAAAATACAACTTGAAGGTGCAATTGCTTTTACTGACAATACAGTGGTAGCCGCAACAAGTGTTTACGGCAATAGCAACCCTTTAATTAGCTTTCTAGTTCATCTGAATGCGGATGGAAGCATTAGCAAACAGGTAGAATTTACCCTAAATGGAAGCCCTGCTCACATAATGGCAATTATACCGGAAACAAGCGAAAATTTTCTAGTTGCAGGTATATTTGCAGATAAACCCACAAAAATATTTATATCGAGACTCAGCCGGAAATTGGTTGTAGGTGAAACCATGGAATGGGACTCAGATGAACCTGTCAAAAATGTACAGATCTTTGGAATACCCGGACAGGGTATTTCCATAGCTGCCGAAACTGGTTTGAGCCATTTAATTTACCAATTATCATCAACACTGAATCTGCAAGGGACTTCAAAGCTTTCCAGATCAGAAGACATTAAAATAAAGGGTATTTTCCTATCACCAATTGAAAAAATTTTTGTAGGAAGGTCTAATAGGAATGTCAACAACAAAGAAGGATATGAAGTAATTGAATTAAATAAACAATCTGGGGCTATAATTAATTCCTGGAATCTTCCACAGGGTATTACCCATGTTACCCTTGGTAGTTTGACCGGATTTAGTAATCGCATTTGTATTTCCGGGATATCTCAAAAAAGCAGTGGATCCTGGCAGGCATGGCAGAAATCCCTTAATGCGATGCCTCAAAGTTATAATGACCGATATTTTGACTTTGAGGTTCCGCTTGATAGCAGCACGACAATTTTAACTAGTCAGGGGTTGGATGCCCTGGCTATTTGCAATGGAACAACTGGTCATCTAAATTTTCTTTTCCAGAATGTAAATAATGATAATGGTCCAAATAGATCAAGGGAAATTCAGGTGCCGCTCCAAACCCGTATAAAATCTTTTTTGCGTACCACAGATGCAGGCTATCAATATGGCCTGGACAAAGATGGAGGTAATGAAATTTGGTTTATAAAAACCGACAGTGCAGGGTTACTTACTCCTTGTGCTACAAATATCCTAACTGTAAATTACGAAAGAAAAGCAGGTACTAAGCATGAGTCTTTTATGACTACAAGAACCTTGCAAAATATTAAGGAAATAAATGCATTTGCTAAAACTTTTTCAGCAAACCTTTCAGTGCAATCAGAATGTCAAAATAATTTTTGTCCTTCAAAGCCGAAACAGGATACATGCACTGCTGGTTTTTTAAAAATTCTAAGGAGTAATGATTATGGACCGGCTGTATACGATGGATTAATAAAAAACGACATGATATTTACTGCAGGGGGAGCTATAGATAATTATAGCTCTGTTGAATATATTAATACCGGAATAGTTGGCAAATACAATACATCGGGCGATTTTCAAAAAGGTTTTTCGGTTTTTGCAAATGGAATATCTGTTAGGCCATTTATTTGGTCAGGTAATGGTGACACTATCCTTATGAATACACCGGTTTGGCGAAATGACAGCCTGTTTTTGATAATCTCATGTATTAATACAAATTTTGAAATATTATGGACTTCCACAATACTTACTTACCATCGTTCAAGTCCTTTTTATTTCGCACCTGGAGTTTCTGACATTAAAGTGGATGAAGAAGGAAATATTTACATAATTACTACACAACCGAATTTAACTACAACATTTCGTAATTTAGGAGTTATCAAACTCAACAGTCTTGGGCAAATGC
>JBGSNV010000288.1:0-38188 GCA_041739485.1 Chitinophagaceae bacterium | reverse complement strand
ACAAACCAAAAGCTAAAATAGCCATGAATTAGGTATTAGGAATTTGTAGGGGTAAAGGAGTATGTGCAGCCGGCACCACTCATTCCACACCAAAAAAAGCGACCACAAGGGTCGCTTTTTGCAGGCTACTGCTTTGGCAAGCAATCGTAGCTAGTTGAGCACTTCGCGGGCTATCACGAGTTTTTGAATCTCGCTTGTGCCTTCGCCGATTGTGCATAGTTTGCTGTCGCGATAGAATTTCTCTACCGGAAAATCTTTGGTATAGCCGTAACCTCCAAATATCTGTACAGCGTCGTTGCTTACCCTCACGGCAACTTCGCTTGCGTAATATTTGGCCATTGCGCCTTCTTTCGTCAATTTTTGACCGGTTTGTTTGTTGTGACATGCAAGGTTTACGAGCAATTCTGCTGCTTGTATTTCGGTTGCCATGTCAGCAAGCTTAAAACTGATACCCTGAAACGAAGCGATAGGCTTATCAAACTGATGCCTCTCCTGTGCATACTGCAATGCAGCTTCGTAGGCACCTCTTGCAATACCTAAGCTAAGCGCAGCAATACTGATACGTCCTCCGTCAAGAATTTTGAGTGCCTGCCGGAAACCATCCCCTACTTCACCAAGACGGTTTTCATCGGGTATACGGCAATTATCGAAAATCATTTCAGCAGTTTCGCTTGCCCGCATACCGAGCTTATTTTCTTTTTTACCCCCACTAAAACCGGGGGTGCCCCTTTCTACAATAAAGGCGGTGGCATTACCGCTGCTGCGGGGTTCTCCGGTGCGGGCAATTACCACCGCAATTTCGCCGCTGCGGCCATGCGTGATCCAGTTTTTGGTACCATTCAATACCCAGGTATCCCCGTCTTTTACTGCAGTGGTTTTCATATTTCCGGCATCGCTACCGGTATTAGGCTCGGTCAATCCCCAGGCGCCAATATGCTCGGCACTTGTGAGTTTTGGCAGGTATTTCATCCGCTGTATTTCAGAACCGAAGGTATAAATATGGTTGGTACACAAACTATTATGCGCAGCAAGGCTTAATCCAATACTGCCGCATACTTTGGATATTTCCTGTATAATGACATTGTACTCAAAATAACTGAGTCCGGCACCCCCGTATTTTTCAGGAATAATAATGCCCATCATGCCGAGTTCACCGAGTTTGGTAAACACTTCGCGGGGAAATTCCTGCGATTCGTCCCAGGTCATTACATGTGGCTTAATGTGTTGAACAGCAAACTCCCGGGCTGCTGAAGCAACTTGTGTAGTCAATTCTGAGGTACTAAAATTCATGAACGTTATCGCATTTGTATAAAAGGCAAATATAAGCTAACAAACGTTAGTTTGTAAAAATTTCCGGACGATTTAAGCGTTATTTAGGATGATTCCCTGGGGATGGACCGGAAATCATAATGCGCGGTACAGCATCGTTGTCAATCCGTTGAATCCTTATCTTCACCTTTTTTTACGTATTCGCTGTTTTTTTTATGTGGAAGGATCTACTCAAAATTTTAGGTGCCGGGTTTTTGGTGCTTGTTGTAGTGGTGCTTGTAAATACTTTTCGCAAAGGCTCTACCCAAAGCCAATATGTGTCTAAGCCCGCTCCCGCTATGGATACGGCAGCTCTGAACCACCTGAAAACAGCAATCAGTTTCCAAACCATTTCCTACGGGGATACAGCGCTTTTTGACCCGCTTGCTTTTGATGGGTTCAGTCAGTTTCTGGCCACCACCTACCCGGCTATGCATGAAGCGCTTTCGCTCGAAAGGATCAAAACCTATACTTTACTATATACCTGGCGTGGCACCGATTCAAGCCTGAATCCCATAATCCTGATGGCACATCAGGATGTGGTACCGATTGAAGAAGCCACCCGCGATCAATGGACTGTAAAACCGTTTACCGCACAGGTGAAGGAGGATTATATCTGGGGTCGGGGTACTGCCGATGATAAAGTCAACCTGATCTCGATTTGCGAAGGCGTGAATAAACTTGCCGCATCGGGCTATCGCCCAAAGAGAACCGTGATTTTACTTTTCGGGCATGATGAGGAAGTGGGCGGAACAGGAGCAAAAGCTGCCGCAGCTTATCTTGAAAAGAAAGGGATTCGGGCTGAAATGATTTTAGATGAAGGTGGTTTCATTACGAGAGAAAGAGTACCCGGTATGAGTCAGCCGGTAGCGCTGCTCGGGACAGCAGAAAAAGGCTACCTCTCCCTTGAGCTAACAGCGCAGGTGGCAGGCGGTCATAGCAGCATGCCCGAAAAAGAGACTGCGATTGATTTGTTGACACAGGCCATTGTCAAACTCAGATTAAAGCCTTTTCCAACAAGGTTTACCGAACCCATGAACGGATTGATGGCAGCTCTCGGACCAGAAATGTCGTTTATGCCACGGATGGCTTTTGCCAATCCCTGGCTTTTTAAAGGAACTGTAGCTTCCACCTATGAAAAAACCGGTGCCGGCAATGCGATGCTGCATACCACGCTTGTGCCAACTATTATAGAAGCAGGTATCAAAGACAATGTAGTTCCCACTCAGGCTACTGCTACCATTAATCTGCGATTATTACCCGGAGACTCCATTGCTGCGGTTATAAAACAAGTGGAATCTATTCTTGGAGACCCCCGCATCACCGTAAAAAGATATGAGGGCGCCCTTGCAGAACCCTCCACCGTGTCCCCTACAGATGGTTTCGGGTATACCCGCATCGACCGCATCATGAAAGAAAGCTATCCGGGTGTACTTACCACTCCTTTCCTGATGATCGGGGGAACAGATTCGCGTCATTTTACCAGGGTGTCGGACAATATCATCAAGTTCAGTCCGATGATCGACCCGGTGGGTTTTCACGGTATCGATGAGCGGGTGAGTGTGGAAAGTTTTCGGACTGCGCTTTGGTTTTTTGAGCAATTGTTGAAAAATACAGACTAAAACCCGGTCTTTTTATAAAATAGCGGGGTTAAAATGAGGACCACTCTATTTCTTTTCCACAAAACCCTTACCTTTGCCGTCCTTTCATCCCGCCTGGGGTTTAGGTAAGGCATGGTGGCCTGCATATCCCGGCGAATTGTTGGTATTTGGATCGTTCTCCCGATCCTGAATTCATGAAATAGGAAAAGAAAAAATTACTATGAAACGTACATTCCAACCATCCAGACGTCGTCGTAAAAACGTACATGGCTTTCGCAAGCGCATGGAATCGGCAAACGGCCGCAGAGTACTGGCAAGCCGCCGTGCAAAAGGTCGTCATAAGCTTTCTGTAAGCGACGAGAAAGGATTAAAATAATAGATAGCTGCTCCGAAACGGAGCGAAAGATATCCCGACAAACCCGCTCTGTGAGCGGGTTTTTTTTATACGGGAAAGTTCCTTCCCCCTCACTCATTCCCTTCCAAAAAGACAGTATCTTTATCCAATCATGATGACAGTGACCAAAAAAGGATTTCCAAAAGCGGAGCGCCTGAAAAGTCAGCAACAAATTGACCTGCTTTTCAAAGAGGGAAAATCCTTTTTTGCCCCTCCGGTAAAATGCTATTACCGGCATATAAAGGAGAAAATCCCACCCGAAAATGCCGGAGAAGGCCATTCCGTAATTCGGGTAAAGACCGGTGTATCTGTTTCTAAACGCAATTTCAAAAAAGCCACCGACCGCAACCGCATTAAAAGGCTGATGCGGGAAAGCTATCGGCTGCACAAGGCTTCGCTGCTCAATCTGATGCAGGAGAAAACCGGCAATCTGGAGATATTTCTGGTATATACCGACAAAACGATGCCGGGCTTTGATATTCTTGAAGAGAAAATAAAATATGTACTGCGGAGACTGATCCGGATTGTGGAGGGCGAATCATGAAGTCCTGCTGTGCCGAACACCTGCCGCCAACCGATCCGGGAAAACCGGCGCTTTGGAAGCGCATCCTCGCTTTTCCCTTTGTAGTACTTATCCGTTTTTACCAATTGGTCATTAGCCCCTTACTTGGTCCAAAGTGTAGATTCACCCCTACTTGTAGCCAATATGCACTTGAGGCTTTTAAAAAATATGGTCCTTTCCGGGGGTTTTATCTGGCTTTCAAACGCATTTTAAAATGCCATCCCTGGGGTGGGCATGGTTATGACCCGGTTCCCTGAAAGCCAATGTGGAGAATTGATTGGTCATGAAGCACCGAATCCGATTATTTTTGAAGCAGTCCATGAAAAATGAAGTCTTTGATGCTTTTTTGGCCACTGTTGGAGCGGTAGACCGCAAAACGCTGGCACGTGCCATTTCGTTGGTAGAAAACGAAGTGCCGGGAACCCCCATATTTTTAAAGGCGCTGCCTGCCTTTGCCACCCCGGTTATTGGCATTACCGGTCCTCCGGGGGCTGGCAAAAGCACGCTTACCGATGCCCTGATCGGACACTGGACCGAGGCGGGTAAACGCATCGGGATTCTGTGCGTAGATCCCTCCTCCCCCTTTAATCTCGGGGCTTTGCTGGGCGACCGGATCCGCATGAGCAACTGGTACAATCACCCCGGAGTCTTTATCCGCAGTCTCGCAACAAGAGGTTCTCTGGGCGGGTTGCATCCGGCCATTATTGAGATCACCGACCTGATGAAGGCAGCCGGGTTTGATTACATTGTGGTGGAAACCGTAGGGGTTGGACAAAGCGAAGTAGAAATAGCCGGACTCGCTGATACTACCGTTGTAGTGGTAGTACCCGAAGCAGGCGACGAAGTGCAAACCATGAAAGCGGGATTGATGGAGATTGCCGATCTTTTTGTTGTAAATAAAGCCGACCGGCCCGATGCCGATCTTTTTACCCGCAACCTGAGGCTGATGCTTGCCCCGGCTTTTCAGCACAAACAGCATGAGATTGCCGTCATTAAAACCGAAGCGCATCTTCAAAAAGGCATTATAGAACTGGCAGAAGCCATTGACAAACATCTTGCCTACACAGTAAAAAACGAACGCAAATACTGGCTGCTTGCCGAAAAAGCCTGGCATCTGATTCAGGCACAGAAAATGAAAGGGATTTCAAAAGCCCGCCTTATGGCAGACATCAAAACCGCTGCCGAATCGGGAGAGGACTGGAATATTTATCGCTTTATTGCGGACTGGAATCCACAATAAAAAAGACGAACCCAAAGGATTCGTCTCTTCAAAAAAGTAATTTTATTGCTTATTCGGCATCCGCCACTACTTCCTGTACTTCAGGAATCATCCGCTTCATCATGCCTTCGATACCGGCTTTCAGCGTAATCATGCTGCTTGGGCATCCACTGCAGCTACCCTGCAGGGCAAGGTTAACCACCCCATCGTAGTAGCTTTTGAACTGAATAGCACCCCCATCCATTTCTACAGCCGGTTTTACATAGTTTTCGAGCAGTTCCTTGATGCGTTTTACCACATCATCATCATCGGCCTGCACCGTATTGCTTGCATCCTGCTTGCGGGTATTTATAATCTCTTCCTCATTAATCACCACGCCGCCATTCTCGAGGTATTCCTTCAAAAACAATTTTACATTGGGGATTACGTCCTGCCATTCTTCAGTATCAGAAGTCTTGGTGAGGGTCACAAAGTTACTGGCAATAAATACGCTTTTGATGAAAGGGAAGGCAAACAGTTCCTTGGCGAGGGGCGAAGGCGCTGCGCTTGTTTCATCAGGAAAGTCAATGCTTTTTCCCGGATACAGAAGCTTATTGGCCACAAACTTCATGGTCTCGGGGTTCGGTGTCATTTCCGTATAGATACTTATTACCGGATTTCCAGTTTTAATCATAGTTGTATTCCTTTACGCTAAGGTACCAAAGTCTTTGGGAAGTTTGGATGATTTAGCTATCTCAAAATAATGTACAAAGTAATAACAATCCTGCGATCATTCCGTTCACTAAGCTTATTTTCCCGTTAAAGCACCCATAATTTTCGGGTTGCGCAACCACATTATGGGAGTATTTTAAGATCTGAACGTTTTGTGGTCCTCCTTTTTTCCTGCATTCGGTACACAAATCCGGAAACTACAGTTCCTACAATTGCCCCTGCCACCACATCGCTCGACCAGTGTTTTTGTTGCTGCATCCTGCTCACTGCTACTCCGGTAGCAATGCTGTAACTGAGGAGCCCAACCCACCATTTCCTGTCCGAATGTAAAAAAACCATGGTAGCAGTAGAAAAGGCTAGGCTCGTGTGACCGCTAAAGAAGGAGTAGTTGCCGCCTCCCTTAAAAGGTCCGTTCCAGGCATAATTGTCAAGCCCTGTCTCAGGTCTTGCCCGCTGAAAAAGTTCTTTTACCAGAAAAGTAATGCCTCCGGTAAACAATTGAGCCTGCAAATTATCCAGACCGAAATGCTGTAGCTTCTTATTGCCGCTTATGAATCCGGCCCCCAATGCAAGTCCGGTAATGCTAATCTGCACCTTAGGTCCGCCAATAGCATCTCCCACTTCACCAAATTTATCAGCACCGCCTGAATTCCAGTTTTCAAATGGAATATTGAGAACATTATCCATGGGAATGAGTGCGCCAACAATAGCCATAGAACCTCCAAACTGAAACCAGTCTTCTTTGCTCCAGCCACCCGGGGATTTGATCAGGGCCACCCCGTTTCGAAGGTACGATCCCAAATAATTCGGTTGCTTTGCAGATAAGGAATCCTCCTGAGCTTTTCCTGTTATACAGACGAAAGTCAGAAATATCCCTAAAAAAATAAAGCTCCTGTAACTCAGGTTTCGTTTTTTGCTCATTTCACCGAAGAATTCCTCCAAATATTGTAAACCTCGCTGAATTTACAGCAAGTTTTTTAATAAAGGGGTAAATACAAATTAAGAAATCAACTGCCTTACTAATAGAGAAAGGCCTTCCGGGACTTCCTATATTTTGTTTTCGCCTACAGGCTCAGTATGCTCTGTAATCTGATTCTCCTTTCGGAAAGTATGCTCCCCAATTTCGGGTGGAAAGGAGACTAAACTTTTGCCCTGGTTAAAAGGCGCTGCTGAAGCAAAAACTTTCCCCTTTTTATAATCGTACCACCAATTGGGAAAGGTCTTTTTGAACAGAGTGTCGATACTCCGCATCCCAAATAGATTCCAGGCACCCCTTAATTTTCCTTTCAGCGAGGGCTGCATGGCTCTTAGACTCATGGCAAAACCACTATCGATGTATTCCATATGGTGGAAATATCCCGCAGGCATAAAAAGGGTATCCCCATGTTCAAGTATCCCTTCGTAACCCCTTACTTCATGAAGGGCCGGAAAAGCTTCGAAATCGAGTTTTGACTTGGCGGGTTCAGCATAATGGCTGAAATCAGCCATGCTCAATACCTCCCAGGGTTTGCGGTAAAGCTTAAACCTTTCGGAAAAAGGAAAAAGCAGTACCCGTTTTCTACCACAAAACTGCGTATGCAGGATGTGACTCATGTCAATATCGAAATGCAAATGAGTAATGCTTCCGGCTCCGCCCACAAACAGCATCGGGTATTTCTTTACAAAACCGTTCATCAGTTCTTCGGGCCAGCTAAAATCGTTGATCAGAGAGGGAGCATGTTCAAAAATATTGAATAGAAAAATTCGCCATGCTGCCGGACCATTGCGTACCATATTAACATATTCTCCAAAATTCACATAGTCATCCGCCGTATTAATAGGGGTTTGCGGATTGCTTTGGATGTTGTTGTAAATCCCCACTTTTTTCTGCCCAACCAGTTGATTAAAGTAGTCCCAGTTCCATTTTTGGTAAGCCGGCCATGCCTTTGCAAGATCCCGGATAATGAGCGGCTTGTTAACCTGATAAAAACCGGATCTAAATTGCGCAGGCGTAATGGTAGATACCACATCAATGGAAGATAAATGCATAGCGTAAAAAATAGATAGAACAAATATAAGCTGCAACGCAACATGGTGCACGGGTTTATACATGGAGAGTTGTTGACAATTACAGAAGGTATCTTACCTTTACAACATGGCTGTTATGTTAAGAATACATCCGGAAAATCCACAGGAAAGGCTATTGGAGCAAGTGGTAAAAGTGCTGGAAAGCGGAGGGGTAATCATTTATCCAACCGATACCATATATGCCCTTGGTTGTAGTATTTTTCAACATAAGGCTATTGAACGCATTGCCCGGCTTAAAAATATTGACCCGCTAAAGGTGCAATTGAGTTTTATTTGCCCCAACCTGAGCGATCTGAGCACCTATGCCCGGCAAGTGGATACTCCTACTTTCCGGTTACTGAAACAATACCTTCCGGGTCCCTTCACTTTTATTCTGGCAGCAAGCAAACAGGTTCCTAAGATTCTGCAAACCAAAAAATCGACGATCGGCCTCCGGATTCCGGATAATGAAATTGCCATGCAGCTTGTAAGAAAACTGGGACACCCGATTTTGAGTGCCTCCCTACCGGGTGAGATGGTGGAAGACTATACCGATCCCGACCTGATGTACGAAAACTTCGACAAATTGGTAGATCTAGTTATTGATGGGGGTATGGGCGACATGGTACCGAGTACCATTGTAGACCTCACCCAGGACGTCCCAGTTGTTTTGCGGGAAGGGAAAGGCAGTTGGAATGAGTAATTATCCGCATTCTGAAAGGCTTCCGCCTTAACCAGGGAACTCGTTTTATTGATAATTAATTTCTGTAAGGGTCACCGTCATCCAGTGAAAATCACCTTCTTTTAATTTCCAGGATACCTGACTTTGCACCGGGATAAAAAAGCCATTCAAGGAAGCTGTTTTCAGGGTTTTTACCTCCCACTTTTCCAGATTCGTGGTTTTGCCCTGATTGTAATACCGCATGGCTTCAAAAGACATAGGCATACCATCCTGCGAAAAAGTGAAAACCCCCTCCGCTTCCTGTCCCTCAATTGTAATAATGGCTTTGGCATGGGTACTATCCAACGATTTCCAGCGGATATAGGAAGCGAAGGCAGCAGTCGGGGTCCATAATATTTCCGCAAGCATGCGAACGAGGGTCCCCTGATTGATTTCAGGACCATCGGCATGTACAACGGGCAAGGTTCCCCAAGCTTTAATATCCATGCCCCCCTTGCCCCCGGAAAAGCGATCCAACCCATAGAAGGACACCATGGGAAAAACAGGCATGGAGGTTTGCCATACAAACCCCGGATTCTGAAAACCAAACCATTGTTCAGCGGAAGCCTTTACCCATTTTGCATCCGGCTTCAACCGCATAAAATTATGTTGCTTTAAATGGGTTTGCTGTACCGGTTTGGCTCCCACTATTTTAGCCCAAACCAACCAGGTCTGCACCGGATCGGGAAGTCCATCGAGATCGGAACGCTCAATATGAGGGAGTGAAAGCACCTGATTTTCGGCTTGTAACGCTTCAATCGCGTCCTCCTTTTGCTGCTCCATTCGGGCAAAACCCAAAGCAAATACAGCTCCGAAAGCAAGAAGGATATTGGCTATGGTTCCCGCTTTGGCCTCAGGCCAATACAAAACCACCAGAAACTGCGATAAAATGACCGCTCCAAGGGTCAGGTAAGGCCAAAAGGCAACAGATCGCCATAAAAAACCGGCCGAAGCCAGAAACATTAAACAGGCCATCAGCCAAATAACCGGGAATACCTGCTGTGCCGTTGCCGAAAGGTCAAAAATAGTTTTCCCGCTAAAGCCGGAAATCCGGACTTTATTCTGTAAAAAGCCAATCAAATGAATGAGGCCATGCAATGTCAGCAACAAAATTCCAAATATTTTCACCTTAAAATATTTTGATTCAAAAAAGGGACACTTGTATTGTGTCCGTGTAACCTTGAGAAACGGAACAACACAAGAGTACTTAATCGTGTGCTGAAAAAAAATGACATCGGGCAGGAAATACCTGTTAAAAAAGGGATGCCGAGGAGCCGGGGTGGATATTGAAACTTTTTCGATGATGGATACAAATTCCGTGTTCTTCAATGGCTTTTCGATGCATAAGGGTACCATACCCTTTGTTTTTATCCCAGCCGTAGTACGGGAAATCCGCATGCAGTCGCTGCATAAAGGCATCCCGGCTTGTTTTTGCCAGAATACTTGCTGCCGCAATAGAGGCATATTTACCATCACCCTTTACAATGCAATGATGGGGAATATTCGGGTAGGGCTTAAAACGATTGCCATCTACAAGCAACCGGTCGGGGAGTACTTGCAATTGTTTCACAGCCGCATGCATGGCAAGATAGGTCGCTTGCAAAATATTCACCTGATCAATGGTGTAGGGATCGATAGATTGGATGGCAAAGGCAAGTGCCTGTTCAAGAATAATTTCGCGAAGTAAAAGCCGGTCCGACTCCCGCAATTGTTTGCTATCGTTGAGCAAAGGATGGTAAAAATCGGGGGCGAGTACCACCGCAGCTGCAAAAACAGGACCGGCATAACAGCCCCTTCCGGCTTCATCAATGCCGGCTTCTACCCCTTCTTTACTAAAATATGGCCAAAGTTTGGCTTGGTGCTCTTTTTTTACCATGCAGGAACTAAACAAAGCCTTTTCCCTGTGTAAGCGGTTTTATCTTTGCCGCTCAAACATAACAAGAATTGACGTAGTATGGAATTGGTAGCGCAGATACCCGCTTCGGAGGGCTTGAAAACCGACAGGAATAAAAGAATGGTTGCCAATTGGTTGCTCATTGGAGTAATCATGGTCATGATTCAAATTGCACTCGGAGGTATCACAAGACTCACCGGAAGTGGTCTTAGCATTACCGAATGGGAGGTAGTAACCGGTTCGCTTCCTCCTCTGAACGAAACTGCCTGGATGACAGAATTTGCCAAATACAAAACCACGCCACAATATGAGTTGCTGAACAATGATTTCGGCCTCGCTGATTTTAAATTCATTTTTTTCTGGGAATGGTTTCACCGGCTTTGGGCAAGGATCCTGGGAATGGTTTTTGCGGCAGGATTTGTTTATTTTCTGGCTACCCGCAAGTTTGAAAAACCCATGGTAAAACCTTTACTGGTTCTTTTTTTACTGGGAGGCGTACAAGGCGGTATCGGCTGGATAATGGTAGCGAGCGGACTGGTTGGAGATGCCGTATATGTAAAACCTACAAGGCTGGCGCTCCATTTTATTTTTGCCCTCGGGTTACTGAGTTATACATTCTGGTTTTTCCTGAAATTAAAAGTTCCGGCTAATGCCCGGCTGGGTAACCCGAAAATAAAAGCGATTTTGCTTGGCTTTATCGGGCTGCTCGTGATTCAACTTCTATATGGCGCTCTAATGGCCGGGCATAAATCCGCTTCGGCAGCCCCTACCTGGCCAACGATCAATGGTGCTTTGCTTGCTCCTGCCGGATTGTACAAACACGATCATGGCTTGCTGAATTTTATTGATAATAAGATTATGGTGCATTATATCCACCGGGGTATTGCCTATCTGTTTTTAGCCTTAAGCTTATTTCTGAGTTTTCGGATTAAAAAATCTGCACCCGCAGGCAGTCTGCTTGAAAAAAGCTGGTACCTGCCCATCGTTTTTATCGGTGTTCAGGTTTGGCTTGGCATCATGACCGTACTCAACAGTAAACAAATTATTCCAAACGGATGGGGACCTTTTGAATGGATGGCACAACTCCATCAGCTAACGGGTATGGCCTTGCTGCTGCTGTTGGTTTACCTTTATTTTCTGAGTACGGGCAAAAGAAATAATGGGCTGAAAAGCGTATAATATTTTTTATTGGGGCAGGTTAAGGCTGTAACTTTACGGTAATGATTAAGTCATGGTTGCCTTATCTGAAGGGAGTATGGTTTTCACTCCCTGTTCAATTGCTTCTCTTGCATTTTCGCAAGTATCAGGTCATCCTTTTATTCTGGGTATTGCTTTTCGCTGTGGTGAATGGTTCCTTTCTTTTTAAGTTGGGGGCTCAAATCCTGTATCTGTATCCTGAATACCTTGGGAAGACAGGATTTGTAGCCTGCGTCATTGTGGGGATTGCCATTGGTATCTTTATCATGAGCTGGAATATTACCACCTTTATATTACACAGCCGGCATATTGAATTCTTAGCGACCACCACAAAGCCTTTTTTAAAATATTGTTTCAACAACGCTCTGCTGCCCCTGACTTTCCTGTTTTTTTACCTAATCAAAGCAATCAGGTTTGCTGCTTACCAGGAGCTTCTTTCTACAGCAGAAATCCTCTGGCTAACCGGAGGTTTTCTGACCGGTTTTATTTCCAGCTTATTGTTCTCCTTTTCCTGGTTTTTCGGGGCAGACCATACCATTTACCGGTATACTTCCCCCGGTGCTATCGAGCACCTTGAGGAGATGAAAAACCGTGTGAGCAAATTAAAAAAAATACTCCGGATTGGCCGTATCCGCATTGACTGGTACCTGACGCCTTCGTTCAGGTTGCGGCAACCCCGAGACACAAGACATTATGCCCCGGAGTTCATTCAGCGTATTTTCAAACAACATCATCTGAGTGCCATGCTCGCCATTATGGTGGCCTTTATTTCGCTGATCATCTCCGGATATTTTATGGATAACCGGTTTTTTCAGGTACCCGCAGCAGCGAGTATTACGGTTATTTTTGCAATCCTGATCGCCGTGGTAGGCGCAGTAGCCTACTTCCTTGGTCAATGGACTGTCCCTGTTACCCTGCTGGCCTTTTTGGGTTTTAACTGGTTGTATGTACATAATTTTCTGGATCCCCGCAACAAAGCTTACGGCCTCAGTTATGATTCTGAAATAGAAAAACCCGAATACAACAAGCGTTCACTTTTAGCCATCAGCAATCCGGACAGCATCCGGATGGATTCGCTGGCGTTTATTGAAACGCTAAACCTGTGGAAAGCCAAACAGGGGGTTGAAAAACCTCCAATGATCCTGACCTGTGTAACTGGTGGCGGGTCGCGCTCTGCTACTTTTACCACACAGGTGATGTGGCAACTCGACAGCATTACAAACGGAAATTATTTTAAACAGACCATGCTGATTGCCGGTGCTTCCGGCGGCATTATTGGAGCAAGCTGGTACCGGGAATTGAAATACCGGGAAGCACAGGGATTGATAAGCAAAACATCAGTGAAATCATCGCTCAATCAAATCAGTATCGACCTGTTGAATTCAGTATTCAGCAGTTTTGCTGTCCGCGATCTGTTGGCACCTCCAAGCAGGTTCCGGTACGAGGGCATTCCGTACATCAAAGACCGCGGATATGCTTTTGAAGAGGCCCTAAGCAAAAACACTTATGGGTGGCTCGATAAACCGTTGGATACCTATCAGCAGGCCGAAAGTTCTGCCATAATCCCTACCCTGTTTTTAAATGCGGTAATAACCACCGATGGAAGAAGTCTTCTGATGAGTACAAGACCCGTCCGGTATATGATGCGGCCACAGATGGGGCCCTCAATGGGGCCGGTTACTGATGCTGATGCGGTTTGCTATCGTTCGCTTTTTGCCAATAGGCAACCCGGTAAACTACGTTTTTTAACCGGGGTGCGCATGAGTGCCACCTTTCCCTATGTATTGCCAAATGTGTGGTTGCCCACCGATCCTGTGATAGATGTAATGGATGCCGGATTCCGCGATAATACCGGTATCGAAACTTCGCTGAAGTTTTTGGAAACCTTTAAAGACTGGATCCGTAAAAATTGCAGCAAAGTGATCCTGATTGAGATCCGCGACAAACCGCCTGGTGGCTGGGAACCCGATAAGGAATCGAAAAACGTGCTGGATCTGATAACCAAACCTGCCACGCTCACCCATAACAATCTGTTCCGCTTTCAGGAGTATCAGCAATACCGGCATCTTGAAGTGGTAAAAAATCAAATGGGGAACTTGTTGGAAAGGGTGGTTTTTGAGTATAAACCACAGGACAGGCAGCATCCTGCCTCTTTAAGCTTTCACCTCACACAGCGAGAAAAAAGAGACCTGATCAGTTCCCTGTCGCATCCTATGAATAAAGCCTGTTTCAAACAGGTACAACTGTTATTGACCCCCCAAACGGCAGCTTACCAGCCCAATATGTAAGCAAATACAAGCGGCGCCACGATGGTGGCATCGCTTTCAATGATGTATTTTGGGGTATGGATATCGAGTTTGCCCCAGGTAATTTTTTCATTGGGTACTGCACCGCTATACGAACCGTAAGAGGTGGTACTATCGCTGATCTGACAGAAATAGCTCCAAAAAGGAACATCATGCCATTCCAGATCCTGATACATCATCGGAACAACGCAAATGGGGAAATCGCCCGCAATGCCTCCCCCAATCTGGAAGAAACCAACGCCTTTGCCACCACTGTTGTTGCGATACCATTCGGTAAGCATGACCATGTATTCGATGCCACTTTTAACTGTAGAAGCCTTTAATTCTCCCTTGATGACATAGCTTGCGAAAATATTGCCGGTCGTGCTGTCTTCCCAACCCGGTACTACAATGGGAATATTTTTTTGAGCAGCCGCTACAATCCAGCTATCCTTTGGATCGATTTCGAAGTATTGATCCAATTCGCCGCTCAATATGGTTTTGTATAAAAATTCGTGGGGGAAATAGCGCTCTCCGGCTTCTTCGGCCACCTGCCATTGCTTCACCAAATGCTTTTGCAATCTTCTGAAGGCCTCTTCTTCGGGGATACAGGTATCGGTAACCCGGTTGTAATGGTTTTCGAGCAAATCCCATTCTTCCTGTGGAGTGAGATCGCGCCAATTGGGAATCCGCTTGTAATGGCTGTGAGCCACAAGGTTCATCACGTCTTCTTCCAGATTGGCTCCGGTGCAACTAATGATTTGGATTTTATCCTGACGAATCATTTCGGCAAGACTTACACCGAGTTCGGCAGTACTCATAGCGCCGGCAAGGGTAACCATCATTTTACCTCCTTCGAGCAGGTGGGTTTCATATCCCTGTGCTGCATCTACCAAAGCGGCTGCATTAAAGTGACGATAATGATGCTTTATAAACTGACTTACAGGACCTTTATTCATAACGATTGCTATTTTTTATAAGAGGTGCAAAAATAATACAGTTGAAGCGAAGGGTAGGTGATTAATTGAGGCGGCTCCTTGATGTAAGGAATTCAGGGAGATCACCAGGGACATTTTAAAACAAATCATCATAATTCGGATGTAAAGGGCAAGGCAAAAAATAGCGCATAAAAAAAGGACCGGGCAAAAGACCGGTCCGCGTATAAAGAGAAAACTAGAAACGTATTAAAGCGACTTGAATTTTTGAATATTCCCGTTATCATAGATTTGCCATACAACTTCTCCCTCAGCTTCCACTGTTTTAGCATAATACCCATACTTGTTGGGGGAAGTATAATATATCAGGCTTACAATTTCCTCAGCCTCAAATTTTTCGAGAAGATAATGTCTTAGTTTAGCAGGCATTTGAATCATTTCAATTTCTGTAGTGGTGGCAATGTAGCTGCCGTCGCCATTAAAAAACATGGATTTTTTTTCGTCAAAGACTTCGAAATCGGCCCGGATCATCCGATCCTTCGTTTCGCTCCAACGGAGATTGGTTACATTACTATAAGTGGCTTCAAGGGTTTGCTTTGCCTCGTAATTGAAGACCTGCGTTTGGGCTTTTTTGGGGTTCTTTTTTTCGTTACTTTTTTTGTCGGTGTGATTTGCAAAAGTCAGGAGGCTAATTGCTGCAAGACTTAAGCTAAAAAATAGCTTTTTCATTTGCTTGAAATTTGTGAGTGTGAATGAATGTGTTTGAACTAGGACACAAACATACAAATTGCTTAGGGACATTACCAAACGGAATAGGATAAATGGAAGGCCTAAAAAGCCGCTTTAGGATGAACGGATTTAAAGAGTACAAATAATATACGAATTAATTCGTAAAAGTATGATTTTCAATACCTGTATTTTTTTTCTTAAAAAATGTGAAATAGGACGAAGGGGCTGTTAAGTAATTGTTAGAAGGATAAATGGCTTTTTCATAAGGTTCTTCGAGCCTTTGACTGCTTGTAACGGTGTACCTATTGACTTTGTAATTCCATTTTTTGAACCAGTTCAAAGGGTTTTTTCATTTGTACCACACTATCTATCAGATTATTGGGTAAAGTGATGGAAAGGATGTATTGTTTGATTTTCCAGGTATCACCGGTTTTTTCCAACACACCCGATCCCCGGCACAATTCCATTTGGGTATCGAGGATCTCATCGAACCAGGCAATCCGACTTCCGTTATCGAAGTAAACATTTCTTTTTACAGAGGTGAATGACCAGGCTTTACCAGCATCAAAATACGGTTTAGCGTAAGCCTTAAAGTCGGGTATATCCCAATGCTCCAAAGCATCGGTACCTGCAAAAACCGCGTCCTCAGCATAAAAACCAAAATATTTGTCGAAGTCAGCATCCGCGGCAGCTACATTGAAAGAATCAAGCAGCGCATGAATCACAGGGGTTTCCGCTTCAGGATCCAGAGGAGCTAATGCACTGTTTGTGGTACAGGAAGCGATTCCCAACCCAACAAAAAGGAGTATAGATAATTTGATCATTTCATTTAATTATGAAATAAATATATATCATTTCCCGAAAAAATCCCAACAAAAGGCCATCACCGAAAAAGAATGTAAATCCCTTCCTAAAAACAATCAAATCAAAGGTCCTTCTATAGGTTCAGCTACATCGCTGTTTGCATTTTTAGAATTACGCACGTACTGGTAATGACGGTAAGCCGCATTTACCAAAATCAAGGCATAACCCAACCGGTTGAGTATATAAAATTCAGGAAACCAGAAATAAGAACCCAATACGCCCAAAAGAATCAGCAATAAAGCAACCAGATAAAACCGGGTCTCCGAAAAAACAACTTTTATTTCCTGTAAAGTTCTCATCCCAAGAACCGGTAATAGTTTTTCGATATCAAAATACAAAAGATAAATATTCATAAGCAGTAATACCGAAACCACCCAAGGTGTACCCTGCCAGGAAAGGGAGGTGACAATTACCAGGATACTCCCCAATACCGAAAAGAGCATCAGGGCTCCGAGTGTGGCGAATCTTCGGATCAGAAGACAAAATCCGATCAGCAGTTCAATCAGGGCGATAAAAACAGCAAAAGGTTTAAGCTGATAAGGTTCCAATGCATCAAACAAATAACCCGGTCCCATCATACCACTTTCCCCATAAAACTTACTCACCCCTGAAGACAAAAAAAGGAGTCCTAAAAAAATCCTGCAACACTCATAGATCCATTTTTTTCGCATAGAATAAAAATACAAAAGCGAGGGCAAAACTAAAAACAGATGGGTTTGGCGGTAAAATAATTAGAAGGATGGTATTTAGGTAAAGGATTTGCCTGCATTTTTGTAGCATGAGCAAGAGATACACCCGGAAAACATTTGGTCTTTTCCTGTTATTGATAATGGTTTGTTTTTGCGGAATCTCGCAGGTTCCGGTACTTGTAAAAACGAGCGGCAAGTTGCCCCAAATGGCCTGGAGTAATGGTACAGACCGTTTGGGTAGCGCCAAAATGGGCTATATCGATACAGGTATTGTATTACAGGTGGCCGACACCATCGGTAATCTTTACAAAATAAAACTTGCCCAAAACCGCCATGCTTATCTTGATAAATCCGCTGTAAAAGCGCTGAAGGATTCTTTGATTCCCGGAACGGTAACCCTAGAATCCTGGCGGGTAAAAGGTGGAAATGAAGCAGATAGCCTTACCCTCTCGCTGGGTAGAAAAGTAGCTTATCAAAGTTGGATGGAAACTCACCCGGCAAGGATTGTAGTGCAACTATACGGCGTGCAAAGCAATACCAACTGGATCACGCAATTACAGTCGGCCCGGGAAATAGCTCAGGTAGATTACCGGCAGGTAGAAGATGATGTAGTAGAAGTAACGCTCTATTTGAAACACCGCCAGCATTACGGTTATCATATCAGGTACCGGGTCAATCAGTTGCTGTTAACCGTACAGGTACCCCCTGACCAAAAAAGACTCAAAGGAAAAGTGATTGTGGTGGATGCCGGACATGGGGGATCCAATACCGGAGCCCGTGGCATCTCTACAGGTATTCTGGAGAAAGATTATACCCTCTTATTTGCCAAAGCGCTTGAAAAAGAGCTGACCCGCAAAGGAGCAACTGTATTGATGGTGCGGGAAAAAGATACGGCTATCGATAACAAGGACCGGGTATTATGGGCCATGGCACAAAATCCGGATCTTTTCATATCGCTGCACCTGAACTCTGCAGGTCGCGAAACAGCCCGGGGAACGAGTACCTATTACAAGCATCTGGCTTTTCAGCCGCTGGCAAAACATATTTTTCAGGAAATGGTGCAGATTGAGGGACTCGCTGAATTCGGACTTGTAGGCAGTTTTAATTTTCAACCGGTTCAGCCCACCAATTATCCCTCCACGCTGGTGGAAATCGCCTTTTTAAGCAACAGGGAAGATGAAAAAAAGATACTCGATCCTAAATTTCACCGGGAAGTGGGCAAACAAATAACAGGGGGCATTGAAAACTGGTACAAACAAATCCGGCGGGTAGAAGAATAAGCATTTGGGTTTGTAACAGTGTACACAAAACCGCTACAAAAGATCATTGATCCGGCCGGGCTTCAATTCCACCGGATCCTTCCCTTTTACAAAAAGCCGGGCGGTCAGCAAGCCTTTGAGTTCCAAAAAATCATCGGTAAGCCTTAGCCAGCTTCCTTCGCGGAGTCCCAAAACAGGTTGGGTATTGAATTGGTGGAATTCAGCGATCCGGGTTTCCCGGGTTTCGCCCATATGCTCCTGACCGGTAACCGCATCGAGGTAGTGCGGGTTAATATTAAAAGGAAGCCACCCGAAAGCCTTTAAAACCGGCGGTTGTACTATGGGCATATCGTTGGTGGTACCAATACTGATTCCCGTCAGGTTGCAGCCGGCACTTGTACCCATATAGGGCGCTCCGGCACGTACTTTGGCATCCATAAGGGGAAAAAGTCCCGTTTCATACAATTTTTTAAGTAATAAAAAGGTATTTCCTCCACCCACAAAAAATGCATCCGCCCAGTCATTGGCTTCCTGAGCTGTTTCAAATTCATGCGCTCCTTTCATAAGGAAACGAAGCGATTCAAAAACGGCAGTCGCTTTTTGGGTATATGCATCATGAGATATGCCCGAAGGCCTTGCATACGGAATAAACAGGATGCGCTTATACCCCCGGAAAAAAGAGGGGATTTCTTCCTTCAAATAGTCGAGATATCCTTGCCTATATACCGTAGAAGTGGATACAATCAGTAGTTTCATCACATGAATATAAAGTCATATAACGTCAATAGCCATGCTTAAGTATGAACAGGTTTCAAAGTTTATCGTGGTCCCTTATTTGTTTCGGTATATTTTTGAACCATCATGACAACATCTTCTTTCGATCTCAGCAAGCCGGTGGCTATTAGTTCAGACCATGCCGGATTTGCTTATAAAGAACAAATCATTGCCCATCTGAAAGCACTGGGATTACCGGTAAAAGACTTTGGAACCTACTCCTCCGATTCGGTGGACTACCCTGATTTTGCGCATCCCACAGCAAATTCGGTAGAAAACGGGGAGGCGGCCTTCGGTATTTTGATTTGTGGAAGCGCCAACGGGGTGGCTATGACAGCCAACAAACATGCCGATATCCGCGCAGGCATTTGCTGGAATCTCGAAGTGGTGGAACTGATACGCAAGCACAACAATGCCAATATACTTTGTATCCCTGCCCGTTTTGTAGCAGCGGAACAAGCGATTGCCATGACCGATATTTTTATAGAGACCGGCTTCGAAGGAGGACGTCATGCCACGCGGGTTGGAAAAATTAGCTGCAGTTAAATGCTGTGCACAAATAACGGACCGACTGTACATTTTTTTACGGGATGGGCAATTAACTCAGCAGTGCCGCTATGCCATAAATAAACAACAAAAGCAAAACAAAAAGAAGGAATAGGAGACGAACGGGATGAAGACGCAACATGTAAGCTGAAAAATTTTGGGACGGCGAAGGTAGCGAGCCTGAGCATATCCTGTTGTCCTGTTTTAAAAACATCAGGAATAATCGGGAACCTTCCTATACCCTCTGTAAACTGATCGATTAAAATACAGTCCTCTAGCTGTTTACATCGTTTTCAGTTTCAGATTTCGCCAATACACTTTAATTCCTCCACCGTCATGAATCTGTAAAGCAATGCTTCCTTTGCCGGCTGCTATTTTTTCATCAGTCAATGTGATCATTTGCTTTCCATTCAGCCAGGTAGTCACCGTTCCGTTAACCGCACGAATTTTCATTTTATTCCATGCTCCGTATTTGAGCACTTTCTCAGCTTCCGCATTTGGTTTTATCAGCCACCCCCGGCCATAAGATTCGTAAATACCTCCGGTATGCAGGTTGGGCGGGGCTACCTCTACCTGCCATCCGGTAATTTTGGTCCCATCAATCGTACTGCGAAAAAACACGCCGCTGTTGCCATCTGCTTCCTGCTTAAACTCAACCGTAAGCTCAAAATTGGTATAGGATTGGTTTGTAGCGAGGTACCCGTATTGTTTATCGAGACCGCTTTCTCCAACCAGTAATCCATTTTCAACATACCACTTTTCAGTGCCGTAAGGACTCCAACCGGTCAGATCTTGCCCATTAAAAAGGGATATCTTTTTTTGAGCAATAGCCGACATACTCAAAACGGTCAGCAGCATTATAAAACTGTATTTAGCTAAGCTCATCGTTTTCTGATTTTAATGTTTTTAAACCAAATCTCACTGCCATGATCCTGTAGGGAAATTAACCCTGTTTTTGATTTGCCGTAATCGGGGAAAGCATCCCATTTCCCACTATTTCTTTTGGCCATCCAGTCTTCGCTCCAGGGAACAAAACTTGCTGTAATCGAACCATTCAGCCAATATTCTGCTTTTTCAGCGGTAAAAAGAATCCTTGATTGATTCCATTCGCCCGCAGGCTTCAGATTTTTATTGGCAGGAGGCGGATACATGGCATAATCGGCTCCCACCGTTTGCCAGTTCTCCAGAGAATCCGGATACCCGATATCATCGATCAACTGATATTCCGGACCGGTAAAGTAAGGAGCCTTGTATTGCGTATCCTCGAGTACATGGTACATCACCCCGCTATTGCCGGCAGGACCAATCTTCCAGTCAAATGCCAGCTCAAAATATTCAAAGGGCTCTGTTCCATACACAATATCGCCGCCGATATCCCCACCGGCCCCTTTTGCTTTGAACATTCCACTATCTACAAGCCAACCAGCCGGTAAGGTGTCCTGTTGAAAACCCCGCCAGCCATCTGCCGTCTTACCATCAAAAAGCAACTGCCAGCCTTCTTTTTTCTCTGCATCGGTCAGGCTGTTTTCTGTTTGTTCGGTTCCGGTCTTGGAGGTACAGGCTGCGGCTAGAGCCATGCCTGCAAATAATAGAAAGTGTTTCATTGGCAAAAGATGTGTTGTTTATTGATTGTTCTCCATTTATCAAGCTATAAAAGATATTGCGGGTACAGATAATTTATAAAGTCTGTTTTGTAATTCGTGAAAAATAAAAAAGTGCTCCCTCCTTATGGTGAATCTGCCGGGCTACAATAATCTTTATATCATTATCCGAAAGTTGTCTGCTTCAATCCTTAAGCTGTCACCAAAGCAGGATTTCGTTTCGGATTTTTACCATTCTACTTACACCAGATTCATATTCAAGGGGTCCCAGTTCATAAAACTACCTTTGAAATAGCTGTCGTTGCAAAGCAAGGCCGGGGCACAGGCTCGAAATCCAAATACCGGATCTTCTACTACGCTGCCTCCTTCGCGGATGGCCCGAAACCAATTGCCAAAGTGATCGTAATGCGCACCCTTCCAGCTGGCTTCAGCCTTATAAATTGTTTCCCGGGGTGGGAGAATTTTCGCCCGGCTCTCCCGGATTTCGGTATTCTCTTTGGACTTAGCTGCCAGAAAAGGATCCGTTGTTTCGGTTTGAGCATTCAACCGAACCACAACCTCCTCCCATTTTACATCCATGCTGCCTTTGCTACCTACCAATTTCAGATAAGTGGTTCCACTTGTACCATCTACAAAATTACAGCGAAGGCTCAGGTTAAATGCAGGATGTGCAGCTGCCTTAGGATATTCAAACATCCCAAGCAATACATCCGGAACATCACGACCATCTTTCCAATAACGCAAGCCACCCATAGCAGCAATTTTTTCAGGCCCGATACTGCTTGTGATAAAGTGAAGACTACTGAAAAGGTGGACAAATAAGTCACCACTCATACCGGTACCATAATCGAGATAATTACGCCAGCGGAAAAACCGCAGCGGATCAAAAGCATGTTTCTTTTCTATTTCATACCGATCCCAAGCAACGGTTTGGGGAGACGCATCTGCAGGAATCCGGTACTGCCAGGCACCTTCGGGACTCATTCTTGCCCAGAAACCTTCGGCATAATTCAGATCGCCGATTGTACCGGCTTCCAGCAGTTCTTTGGCTTTTTCATTGCCCAAAGAGCTCAATCCCTGACTACCGACCATACACACTTTGCCGCTTTTTCGCCAGGCATCAATCAGTAGCATGCCTTCAGAAACATGATGCACCATTGGCTTTTCTACATACACATGCTTGCCGGCCTGCAGGGCCTCTACTGCTATAGGCCGGTGCCAGTGATCGGGGGTGCCAATAATTACGGCATCCACATCCGAACGTTTCAAAAGTTGTTTGTAATCGTTGGTAACAAAAAGATCCTTGCCCCAGCGCTCTTTGGCTGAATTTATGCGACCCTGATACAGATCACAAACAGCAGTAATGCTTGTGTCGGGATGCTGCAAAGCTGTTTTCATATCTTCAGTACCCATACCACCGGCACCTATCAAACCAAGCCGCACCGGCGCAGCCATGCCTGCCGGCTTATGATTTGGGGAAAGCATCGGGGTAAAAGGGTTTTCAGCTGCAAGCAGGGAACTGCCTGTAGCAAGACCCGCACCGGCGAGACCAATTTGCTGTAAAAATTTCCGACGATTATTACTTATTGACATACCTATGGCTTTTTAAGAAAAAGCAAAGAAAGCAACCGATGCTTTCCTTAACCCCATCTTTGAATTTGCAGCAATGTAATAAAATTGTTGCAAAACAAAGTCAGGCACCTCTTTCTTAAAAAGGGGCATAACTGTCAGATAGCCAAATGTCTACTCGTAAAAGTTTGTCTTAAAGGGATAGCGTATGGCATAGAGCTCACGCACCTTATCCAGGATCTTACTGCGGAGTTCTTCAATATTTATTTTCTCAGTTGCCGAAACAAATAAAGCGTTGTAATGCGTATCATTCTGCCAGCGGTTTTCAAGGTCGCGAAGCAGTTGCTCTTTTACTTCAGGCTCGAGCCATTCATCGAAATTCAATTCGGCGTATCGATCAAGCTTATTGAAAATAGTGAGGACCTGCTTATCATGGACACCGAGCTCCTGCAAGGTTTGATTGACTACAGCATATTGATCTTCGTATTGTGGATGACTTACATCTACCACATGCAACAGCACATCAGCTTCCCGAACCTCATCAAGGGTACTTTTAAAACTTTGTACAAGATGGTGTGGCAGTTTACGGATAAACCCTACGGTATCACTAAGCAAAAAAGGCGTGTTTTGAAAAACCACTTTACGGGTAGTGGTATCAAGGGTTGCAAACAATTTATTTTCAGCAAAGACCTCGCTTTTGCTCAGCAGGTTCATCAAGGTACTTTTTCCCACATTGGTATACCCTATCAATGCCACCCGAATAAATTCGCCCCGTTCTTTACGCTGCGTGAATGCCTGCTTGTCGTAGCCTTGTAATTTTCGTTTGAGGAGACTGATCTTTTCCCGAACGATCCGACGGTCCGTTTCAATTTCGGTTTCCCCCGGTCCGCGGGTACCAATACCTCCACCCTGTCTTTCCAGGTGTTTCCACATACCCCGGAGACGAGGCAATATATATTGGTATTGTGCCAGTTCTACCTGTGCCCTTGCCTGTGCTGTTTGGGCGCGGCGGGCAAATATGTCGAGGATCAGGTCGCTGCGATCGAGGGTGACTACCCCGGTTACCTTTTCAATATTATTGATCTGACTTCCGGTAAGTTCATCATCAAAAATAATCAGGTCGGCGCCTTTTACCTTGGCCATTGTAGCAATTTCCTCCAGTTTTCCCTTTCCTACAAAAGTAGCCCGATCAGGATGCGGCAGTTTTTGCCAGATTCTTTTCACTGCTTTGGCACCGGCTGTTTCGGCTAAAAAAGCGAGTTCATCCAAATATTCGTGTGTTTGGCTTTCGGTTTGGCCTTTTTGAACAAGACCCACGAGGATGGCCGTATGCGAATCTTTTATTTGTTTTTTTTCAATCATTAGTAGCGTCAAAGATAAGTGAAATGTATGGAGTGGTTCTTTCTTACTCCCAAACCGAAACATTGCCGCGGGGGATTTCTTTTTTACAAAAACCTGCTACAGAAAAAAGGGACAACAGGTATAATTATTGCAATTGATAAGCTGCAGCACCCGATCCAAAACGGCCAAAAATCCAAACCGGCTTTTTCCCGTTTTCAAGCCGCATCATGCTCCGAACATCTCCACCCACCCAAAGCCGGGTCGTTGCGGGGTATATAGCTTTAAACTGTCCTTTTCCATCTCCCCGTAAAACCCAGCCATAGCCGGCATCCATTTGTCCCCATTGTATACGCCAGGGGTAGTAGTTGCCAGACAATATCAGATCGGGTTTTCCATCGCCGGTTACATCGAACCAATCCGCAGCCTGAACCGGAGCAAACTGCACTTCCTGCGGAAGACTTTGGCGGGTGAAATGGCCGTTCCCGTCATTTTTCCACCAGCAGGTTTCGAGTGTTTTCAGCGAATGGCTGAGGGCCCTTTTGCGAAGTTCTTCCGTAAAAAAATCACTCCAGGAGGCAGCGGCATAGGTGTGATACCTGGAAAATTGCTTTCGGATTACCGGCACGTGCTCGGCAACATCATCAAGGGTAAGGGCCGGTGCCGTTTGGTTGCCAATGGTGTAAACCAAAAACGGGTCGATGGAACCATTGCCATCAAAATCGTTGTACCAAAGGGTAGCGGGCTTTTGCGAAGACACATGAATGGGTAGATTAAGACCCGCATTGCCACTGAACAGATCAGTAATGCCATCTCCATCCATATCGGCAGCCATGAGATGGCACCACCATCCATCGCTATCTTTAAACCCGGCAAGGGTATCCTCAATCAGTTGACCTTTATTATTTATAAACAACCTCAACGGCATACATTCCCCTCCTACGAGCAAATCGTCCCAACCATCGCGGTTTACATCCATCCATAATCCCGTTGTAACCATACCGGTTTGACGCAACATGGCAGATTGCTGTTCACGGGCATACTCAAATTTTACCTGTCCCGCTGTTCCTGTATTTTTTAGCAAATAGCTTACCGGAATCACCGGATACCTGCCCGGTACTGCACGCCCACCTACATACAAATCTGTTTTTCCATCATGGTTATAATCAGCCGCCGTTAGGGTGGTACTGATTATTTTCATAGGAGGTAAAGCACCTGCAGCTTCTTTAAATAAACCCCTGCCATCATTCAGGTACAAATGATGCTGATAAGCGGTATCGCCTTCAGACAGCGCCATCCCCATTTTTGCCAGATAAAGATCCATATCGCCATCTCCATCGGCATCCAGAAAACAAGCCCCTCCGTCGGGGACTTCCCCATAATGCTGCCAGGGCTGGCTTGATGCCGGTACAAACCGGCCATCGCTTTGTTGCATAAAAAGAGTTGTAGGGGTTTGACCATTGCCGGTAATCAAAAGATCTTCGGTACCGCTTCCATCCAAATCAGCCTTGGCCATAAAAGGACCCTGCCGGCTTACCTGATGCGGAAGCAGATAGTTTTGTTTGAAATCAATATATGCCGGTGCCTGATGGCTGAAGGATAACAAATTGGAAGCTTGAATGAACATTGCTTGTTGCTGTGCGGCCCCGGAAATGATGCCTGTGTTTTGCCATACCACTTCAATTGTGCTGTTAATTTTGGGATTCAGAACCCATTGCAGGGTCCCGTCGGGCCAAATAATTTTCAGCGAATCGACCTTATTACGGGAGCCGAGGCCTATGTTGATTACCGGCTCCACACTCGACAAGTAGCCTTTATTGGGATAAAGCTCGTAATGCTGTAAAGTACCTTCGCCGGAGGCCGGCACTACTACCTGTGTGCCAATTCCGGCGGTATTTCCTGCAGGACCCTTTAACCGGACCTTGAGGAAATGGCCGGTTTTATTTTCCACCGACCGGTTTAAAAATACAGAAGCGATAGCGTTGGTATTATTGGTAATAAGCTCCAGATCCCCATCCTGATCAAGATCGGCCCATGCAGCCCCGGTACTCACTACAGGCAAATAAAGGCCTGAGTTTTGGGTGGCATTTTCCAGTTGCAAAGAACCTTTATTTTTAAAGAGATAATTGGCAACCGGGGTTCCTTCGAGGTTTTTAATGGCCTCCCAAACCGGCAGGTTTTCACCGGAGCGGTTTGCTGCAGCCTGTGCTTCGGGAAATGTATATTTCAAAAAATCCAAATCGGTAAAATTGCGTACATAGCCATTGGTAATGTATATGTCCTTATTTCCATCGTTATCATAATCGGCAATCAGCGGAGCCCAGCTCCAGTCGGTATTGCTCATGCCTGCGAGTTGACCGATTTCACTGAAAGCGGGTTTTCCATCGGGTCGGTTACCCATATTGAGTTGGAGCATGTTGCGCATTTGCTGATGATGAAACCCGCTGTCTACTAGTCGGTTGTAAACATCATATCCATCGGGACCTTTCAGTATTTTTTGCCTGTAATGGTCTTCAGGAAGCATATCGAGGGTAATCAGGTCTGATCGTCCATCGTTGTTCAGGTCGGCGGCATCTACACCCATCGAGTACATGGAAATATGATTCATGCTTGCTTTGATGGACTCTGTGAAAGTGCCGTCGGTGTTATTGATGTACAGGAAATCCTGTTCGTTGTAGTCGTTGGTTACATAAATATCAGGCCATCCATCTCCGTTTAAATCAGAAATAGCAGCCCCAAGCCCAAAGTTTACATTGCTTCCATCTATACCGGCGTCTTCACTTATATCGGTAAAGAATCCATTGTCGTTTCTGTAAAGCCGGTTTCCGGTTTCAGGGCTTCTTAAACGGCGCAAACGGCTTGTATTGATGAATACATTATAAAATTCAATGGCGTGGTTTACGAGAAAAGCGTCGAGATCGCCATCGCGATCCATATCGAAAAAGACCATTTGGGTGCTATAAGTACCCGGTGCATCCAATCCAAAGGCAGCTGCTTTTTCTTCAAAAACAGGGATCCCGTTCTGAACCCCGCGATTGATGTAGAGTTCATTGGCTCTTTGAGTGGCATCTACATTCCCCGAGTAGCAAACATAGATATCGGTCAATCCATCGGCATTCACATCGGCCATAGTTACGCCTGTGCGCCACCCTGCTTTTCCTTTTACTCCTGCACGACCAGTAATATCTTCAAACTCCAGTCCGCCCTTATTGATATAAAGGCAGTTTGGAACCATATTTCCTGTAAAAAAAAGGTCGGGAAGTTGATCCCCATTCAAATCGCCAGCGGCAATTCCTGCACCATTGTAAAAATACTCATATTTTGCAATATTATTATTTGTAGACTCGTTAAGCTGGTTATTGAAGACAATACCGGTATTTTTGAAATTTAGCGGTTCAAACCAAGGATCAGAGGCGGTCTGTTCTTCACAGGCCGGGAAAGCCATTGCCGCAGCTAATAAAAAAAAGAAAAAAGGATATGTACTGTGTATCCTGAGAAATCGTTTATAGATCTGCATACTACGAAGCTACAAACTGTAGGTTATTAAAAAACAACCGGATTAAATTGGCTGGCGGGTTATGTTCGATACTCAATCGATTTTTTACCCGTAAATTATAAAGACAGGACATAGATGATTTCACTGAAAGACGAAACAATTCTGCTGGTAGACGACAACATTATCAACCTGATGATTGCAGAACGGGTGCTTCAATCTGAAGGTGCCCGGGTCATTAAGGTAAGTGGCGGCATGGAAGCTATAGATGCTTTAAATCAGGATTCTTCCATTACACTGGTGCTGCTTGATCTGGAGATGCCGGATCCGGATGGGTATACTACTGCTCAATTAATCCGCAATTCCGGTGAGCTATTTGCAAATGTTGAAATAGTTGCCCTTTCGGCAGCGGAGGATGAGGGTAGCAAGGTTAGGGCGGCCAATGCTGGTATCAGTCATTTTTTACATAAACCCATTAAAACTGCCGCACTACTGGCATTATTAGCTCAGGAAACGTCGACTTTATCCAATTCGGGGGATCATTTCGTTCAGAAGAGTGCATTTTACAACCTCGATTATATAAAAATGGCCTCAGGGGAGGACCCGGATAGCATGAAAATCCTGGCGAATATTATCCTTGAAGAATCCCCGGTGCTTTTTAATGAAGCACTGGAGTCGCTTAAATACGGTGATGGTAAAAACACCGCCTCCATTCTTCATAAACTGAAAGGGCAGCTGGGAATCTTTTCAATGACCGAAGCTACGCATATAATCTCTGGTATTGAAAATCAATGCATAGGAACAGATATTGACGCCAAAATAATAGAATCTCAAATAATGCGTTTAAGGGATGACGTTTATCCTGCATTTGAAGAAATAAAGGAATTAATCGTGAATAATTAATTGAAGATATTAAGAAACAGAACCTTGTTGCATTCTGATTGGGAAAAATCAGGATAAAAAAGGATTCATTGGTACTATAACGAAAACAGAAAAAAATGGATAAAAAGAAGCCGTCATTGCTACTGATTGATGATGAAGCCGCAATCGGGATGATCGTTCGAATTCAATTTGAAAAAGACTATGAGCTAACCATGATGACCAATGGCCTGAATGGGATGAAATGGATATCTGCGGGAAACATCCCGGATATCATTGTGCTTGATCTGAATATGCCGGAAATGAACGGGCTTGATTTTCTAAAAGAAGTGAGAAAACTGAATTACTTTAAGAATACACCAATGATCGTACTGTCGGGAGAAGACAGTAGTGCCAAACGTATAGAAGTTTTTCAAAACGGAGCGGATGATTTTATCAACAAGCCGTTTAATCCCATTGAATTGCGGGTACGTATGGAGCGATTTTTAAAATACAAGTAACCTAATTATCGTTTATGCAAAGCATTATTTACGTTGATTTAAGTCCCATCCGGATGAAATATCTGGAAAATCTACTGGAAGAAAATTTTTATCTGAAAGTTGTTAATAGTGGATTTGCGCTGATTGAGTTTTTAAACTCCCGGCCGAAATTTGACCTCGTTTTATTTTCAATGGATCAGATGGATGATGAAATCATCAGGACCATACAGAAAACGACTCCTTACCTGCATCTATTAGACAAACCCTCTGTTATTGTAAGCAGTCATTTTGCCTTTCAGGATAAAAAGATTGCAGTAAAAGAGGGCATTGCAAGTCTATTTGAATTTGATGATATCAAACATCCGGAATTTTGTAAGGAACTTTCAAAAATTGCAAGCAATCCGCCTATGCGGACGCATCATTGGAACAAGGAAGAAGTAATTGAGGAACATGTTTCCTTTAGTTATAAACCAAAATTCAGTAAAAGGGTTTTTGATATCCTTGTTTCCGGGACTGTACTTTTGCTTTGTTCCCCTGTTTATGGAATTATATCCCTTTTGATACGTTCTGAAAGTAAAGGACCTATATTTTATAAATCCAAGCGGGTTGGTGCCGGTTATCATATATTCGATTTTTATAAGTTCAGAACGATGGTTCCGGATGCTGATAAGAAGTTGAAGCAACTCAGCCATTTGAATCAATATGCCGTGGCAACAACAATTGATGAAAATCCTCATGAGGAAGAAGAGTTTACCCATTGCGATGAATGTATCATGAAAAGTACAGCTTGTACTAACCTGCTGTATGATGATACAGGCAAGCCACAATGCGAAAAAGTTTTTCTGGAACAAAAAAGAAATGCCAAAGACACTTTCTTTAAAATATCGAATGATCCCCGTATTACTCAATTAGGAAAGTTTTTGCGCAATAGTAGTCTTGATGAAATCCCTCAGTTATGGAATGTATTTAAAGGCGATATGAGTATTGTTGGAAACAGACCTTTGCCTTTATACGAAGCCGAAAAACTGACTAAGGATATGTTTGCCAAACGCTTTTTAGCTCCGGCCGGACTTACCGGGTTATGGCAGGTAACCAAGCGGGGCAAAGGTGGACCAATGAGCGAAGAAGAAAGGATATCTCTGGATAACACTTATGCTGACCACTATGGATTCTGGTTTGATATTAAACTTATTTTAAAAACCATTCCTGCACTTTTCCAGAAAGAAAATGTGTAAGAAGGATATTTTGAGTTGGTTATTCAAAGTGTAAAAAGGTTATATATGCCCCGAAAGAGAAATGTAATACGGTTTTTTGGATGGCTTTTGCTACTATTACTACAAACCTATGCCATTGGGCAACAGGTTGGGGGAACTGTTGCAAAAAAGGATACGATGCAAAAACCATTTCTATTTGATTTTTCAAGAGATATTCAGGATCAGTTGCCTCCTTTAGATAGTCTACTTTTGCTTGCACGCCAAAACAGCCCCATGCTTGAGAAATTTGCTTCTTTTAATAAAGCACAAAGGGAAAAAATTGCTCTGGCACAAAAAAGCTGGAGTACTAATATACAATTACAAGGCAACTACTCAGTGGGTAACCAAAGCCTATTGCTTAGTGGTTCTGCAAATAGTGATTTAAATCAGTTGTCAAATGGGTATCGAATGGGTATAAACCTAGGCCTACCTATATACGAGTTTTTTTCGCGACCTAATCGAGTAAAGTTAGCAAAAGCTGAAGCTGATGCTTCGGAATTTCAGTTTAAAGAGGCTGGATTGTTGCTTGATAAAGAGGTGATATCCACCTATTTCCAAATGATTTCATCCTTCAGGCAGATGAACACTTTACAAGTTTTAGTAGAGAAAGCCAATATTTCAGAGTTGTTAGCGGAAAGAAAGATGAATGAGAATCAAATACCATTAGCTGAATATACTCGAATTTCTGAAATTCGTGCAACTTCTGAAAACCGATGGTATGAGGCTGAAAAACTTTTTTATGATAATTACTATACTCTACAGGCTTTATTGGGAGTGCTAATTCAGTCTTTAAAGCGATAAAAATATGTATGGCCTTCAAGTAATACGTTCAATCATAAAAAATTGGTGGCTTGTTTTGCTTTTTCCGGCAATACTTGGTACAACTGTTTTTTATCTGACTCGGCATGAGAATAAGATATATGATTGTAAAATGACTATCTATACTGGTATTTCTGCAGCCAAGGTAGGAGTTGGCGAAGGAACAAAACTGGATTTTTATACCGCCAATAACGCTATGGATAATTTAATATCCATATTTAAGGGTCGTAATACAATTCAATCCGCTACCATACAACTCTTGGCTATGCATCTTTCACTCCTCAAACATGATCCAGCCATCATAAATTGGAAAAACTATGAAGAATTAAAACAAACAGTGCCGGACAGCCTGAGAAAACTCATTGTTATGCCTGGAGATGCTTTAGCCACTACAGAACGTATCAAAAAGCACCTTAGTGAGTTTCCTGATGGTCAGTTAGCCAAACTCTTTTTCGATCACCCTCACTATGGTATTGATCCAATTCTGGAAAAAATAAAGGCTAATCGAAGGGCTTCCAGTGACATGATTGATATTTCATTTGAGTCTGACGATGCAGCTATATGCATGTACACCCTAAAACTACTAGCTGAAGCCTATTTTTTGCGTTATCGTGAAATGAAGAGGGCCCAAAATGCCTCGGCAGTTGAATACTTTGAAGCTCAATTAAGGGTAGCTGGTCAGAAATTAAAGGATAGCGAGGAAATCTTAAAGGAGTTTATTTCATCAAACAGGATATTAAATTATTACGAGCAAGGTAAGAGTTTATTTATTTATGAAAAAGAAGAAGAGCAGGAAGAACAGACCGCTAGACAGCTAGCAGTAGGAGCAGATAATGCTTTAAAGAAAATAGAAGTTAAACTATCTGGAGGTAAGGATAGAACACAAATTATAGATTCGCTTGCTATACTCCGAAATACTATTACAGAAACTCGTAGCAGGCTCAATGCGATGCTAATAAATAAACTGGCTTATACTGATGAAATCGCTGAAACAAGAAAGAAAATACAGGATTTGTACACAGCAATATCAGAGCAGGTGGCACAGTTATACCAGCAAGATTATAGTATAGATGGAATACCCGCTAATCAACTGATAAATGAATGGCTTATTTTGTTCACGGAACGAGAAAAGCAATTGTCTTACCAGGAGCTTGTTACTGCCTCAAAAAACATGGTTTCCGACCGAATAGAGGCATTTGCACCACTAGGAGCTGAGCTAAAGAGAATGGAACGGAGCGTTTCTGTAAATGAAAGTCAGTATCTTTCTATCCTTAATGGATTGAACTTAGCTAACCTTCAGAGGCAAAGCGTAGAACAGGCTAGCGTACAGGAATTAATTGATGAGCCATTTATCCCGGGAAGTGCAAGGAAAGGTAAACGAATTGTACTTGTTATTGCATCAGTTTTTGTTGGACTCTTGTCAGTTGTAGGTGCTATTATTGCAAAAGTCATATTAGATGGAACATTAAAAAATGCTTCTGTTGCGAGTGAAAAAACTGGTATGAAGGTTATTTCTTGCTACCCATGGCATAAAGGAAAGAAGCCCGATGCTAAACTCAACGAAACCATACAGATTGCAAACAATCAGCTGATAAATGAGCTAATAGTTAAATCTAATGATTTTAATAAACCTTTGAAAAATGTGAAAATTTGTGTTTACGAAACTTTTATGTCTGATAATAGTGCAAAAACAGTTGGAATTCTAAAAGATAAACTTATTAAACACGGTTATGTGGCCGAGGGATATTGGGCCGGCGAAAGCACAGTAGATGGTGTAAAATCAATGCCAATTGAGTTACAGGTTTTGTCATCTATAGAATGGACCGATTTACCCTTAGAATCCTCTGGCGAAGATGGACGTACTTTCGTAATTGCTGGATTTCCTGCTTTAAACAAGTCGCCTTTTCCTGCAAGGCTTATGAATAGTGCCGATATTGTTATTGTTGTGGCAAATGCTTCAAGACAGTGGAAGGATATTGACAGAGAATTATTATCCATGGTAGAAACTACACATGGAAATAAACCCCTTATGGTTTTAAATGAAGTAGATCCTAATCATATTAAAGATTTTTTTGGCTCTATCCCATTCAGGTCATTCGTTGGTAGAAACCGTAAAATGTACCAATAGAATGAATATATTCAGTTATAACAAACCTAAGCTGATAAAGCTATTGTTTTTACCACTTGCTATAATATTGGGTTTGTTTGTAAGTAAAGGAGGTACTTCGGCTGTTGTTATAATTATATTACTATTATTTACTTTTTTTTACCTGATTTACTTATACAAGTTCCCTAAGGCCGGGGTCTTTACAGCATTATTGATTGCTTTTTTTATAAATGGATTAACGCGTTATATAGATGCAGGACCGATAGGTTTAAGTGTAGATATTGTATTGATCGTCACACTACTTGTTGCTCTCTTTTCGCGGGTTAAACCAAATATTCAATTTTTGAAAAGTGGCGTATATGTGTTTACTATTGTATGGTTTCTATTTACCGTTTTAGAAATTGCAAATCCTGAAGCTAGGAGTAAGGAAGCATGGTTTTATGCTGTAAGAGGTGTATCTCTGTATCAGGTTTTTACCCTCGCCATAGCTCTTATGTATATGCAATCAATAAGAGATTTGCGTAGATTCATACATATTAATATTATTGTAATTGTCATATCAGTATTCTGGGGAGCTCGTCAACTATTTTTTGGTACTGATGCAGCAGAAAATGCCTGGCTTGCAGCAGGGGCATATAAAACTCATATTCTTTTTGGAATACTTAGGGTTTTTTCGTTTTATTCTGATGCAGGTCAGTTTGGTGCAACTGCTGCCTATGGTGGCTTGGTTGCTGGTATTCTGGCATTTGGGCCATTTAAGACCTCTACACGAATTTTGTTTGCATTTGCAGCAATTATCGGTATTTGGGGAATGCTAATATCCGGAACGCGTGGTGCACTTTTTGTGCCTGCATCAGGAGTTTTTGCCTATTTATTTGCTACTCGTAATTTTCGTGCTATTATAATCGGTTCAGTTTTTGTTGGTGGTATATATGGCTTTTTAAAATTTACTACAATTGCTAATAATAACAATCAAATAAGAAGGTTCAGGTCAGCTTTAGACCCCAACGACCCATCTTTACAAGTACGATTAGAGAATCAAAAGAAATTTAAAATTTACCTTTCCAGCAGACCTCTTGGTGGAGGTATTGGTACTTCTGGTTCATGGGGACAGCGTTTTACACCGGGCACATTTCTGGCCGAAACCGCAAATGACAGCTGGTATATAAAAATTTGGGCAGAAACTGGGATCGTTGGACTGTGCCTTCATATTGCGATGCTTGTTTTTTTTATTGTATACGGATATATGGTAATATTTAGAATTAGGGACCCGGTATTGGCTTCTTACATCATGGCAATTCATTCGGGATCTGTTGGTATAACAGTAGCGTCATATGGAAATCCTATTTTAGGTCAGTTTCCTTTGGGCATAATATTATATACTACCTGGGCATTTTTTGTACTTGCCCCATATTTTGATGGTCAAATTCAAAAGCAAAAGCATTCATTATGAGTACTCAAGGCCATCTGCCACGTGTTTCTATAATTACAATTAATTTTAATGGTACAGGGGTAACCAGAGATCTTTTACTTTCACTAAGGAAATGCACTTACCCTGATTTAGAAATAGTAGTAGTAGATAATGGTTCAAAAGTTCCATGTTTTGAATTAAAGAATGAATTTCCTGAAATAGTATTTGTAAATACTGAGGCAAATTTGGGTTTTGCAGGAGGTAATAATAAAGGGATAGAATTATCAACCGGGGATTGTATTTTATTGTTGAACAACGATACTGAAGTGGACCCCGGATTCTTGGAACCTCTTGTTCATAGATTAATGGATAATTCTACCATCGGGGTTATTTGCCCTAAAATTTTATATTTTGATGAACCTGATACTATTCAGTTTGCCGGCTTTGGCCCTATTCATCCGGTTACCGGCAGAGGGTTTTCTGTTGGGTACCTGGAAAAAGACACTGGACAACACGACAAGCCTGGCCAAACAAATCGTCCTCATGGAGCAGCTATGATGATGCCACGTTTAGCAATAGAAAAAGTAGGCCTTATGGCAGAAATATTTTTTTTATATTATGAAGAAATGGATTATGGTGAGCGATTCAAGCGTAAGGGATTTACTATTTGGTATGAGCCAGCTTCAAGAATATGGCATAAGGAGTCAATGGCTACAGGTAAGGAGAGCACACTTAAAGCTTACTATTATGGAAGAAATCGATTTTTATATACAAGAAGAAACGTTAATGGCATAAACAGAATCTTTGCTTTTTTATATTACTTATTGTTCGCAGTTCCTAGGAATTTATTAAAATATGCCTTTCGTGGAGAGTGGAAGCACTTTAAGGCCTTTTTAAGGGGAGTTATCTGGAATTTTAGACATGGAAAGGATGATCAATATGACAAATGATTTTTTATAAGATTGAGTTATTTTTATTTCATTAATGATTTTTAGTGGTTAGCTTTTATCAGCTTTTTAAATATTTTTTATGAGAATTGGAATTGAAGCTCAACGAATTTTCAGGAAGAAGAAACACGGGATGGATATTGTTATCCTGGAAGTCTTAAAGCAGCTTCAAACATTTAAAACCCCTCATGATTTTTATGTTTATGCTCAACCTGATGAAGATCAGAATGCACTTAAAGATAGTGAACGATTGCAGGTTAGGCTGAATGGTCCTTCCATTTATCCGGTTTGGGAGCAAAGCAAGTTACCATACATGGGTAGGCAAGATAATATAGACTTGTTGCATTGTACAAGTAATACCGCTCCTATTAAAAAGTTTTGTCCACTTGTAATTACAATTCATGATATCATTTATCTCGAAAAATGGATGATTACACAAGGATCGTGGTATCAGCGTTTTGGAAACCTTTACAGACGTTGGAATGTTCCGAAAGTTGCAAAAATGGCTGATATTATTATTACTGTAAGTAATTATGAGAAGCAAAGAATTGAAGAAGCTTTGAATTTGCCAGGAGAAAGGGTACGAACTGTGTATAATGCCTGTGGTACGCATTTTAAGCCCATTAAAGATAAAATATTATTGGAGAATTTTAGAACAGAAATGGGATTACCTGAAAAGTTCTTACTTTTCTTGGGTAATACTGACCCCAAGAAGAATTTACCCAATGTCATGCGGGCATTATGGTTACTAAAAAGTCGAAATCAGCTAAATCATAAAATTGTAATGCCTGATTTTGGAAAGTCAGAACTCCAAAATTTACTCACATCATTAGGTGCAACCAGTTTAATTGATGATATTAAACTTACAGGGTATATCCATAATTCCAGGTTACCATTACTTTATAATTTATCAGATTTGTTTCTTTATCCATCTTTGAGAGAGAGTTTCGGCATTCCAATTATTGAAGCAATGGCATGTGGCGTTCCTGTAATTACAAGTAATACCTCTGCGATGCCTGAGGTGGCAGGAAGTGGAGCTCTCCTAATTGATCCAAGTGATCCCGGACAAATTGCGGACATGGTTAATGCCATATTGAGCGATAATCAAATGAGAATGAAATCTATAGATTATGGTATTCGAAGAGCTGCTCAATTCTCATGGAATGAAACGGCTAAGCAGGTTCTAGAAATATATAATGAACTGTTATAAGCCCATGATTATAAATCAAAACATATGGCGCAAGAAAAGGGTGATTATTGGATTTCAGCTGGCTTTTATGCTTTACTTCAAAGGGTAGTTGAGTTTTTATTTGGCTTTTTTAGTTTTTACTTTCTTGTTCGAATTCTTTCGAAAGAAGATTTCGGTTTATGGATTTTATATATTACGGTTATAGCCGTTGTTGATATGGCTCGCAATGGATTTTTGCAGAACGGGGTTATAAAATATATTGTTGATAAGCATGGGCGTGATTCTGCACCTATTCAGTCTGCTGCCTTATTGCTTAATATTTTAGTCACATTTTTTTGTGCATTCGTTTTGCTTTTAATGATTCCTTGGTTGTCCAAAATTTGGAAGTTTTCGGAATTTTCATCGATGACTTTGTATTTTTTTGTTTCACTTATTTTTTATATTCCAATTACACATATTGTGGTAACCCTACAGGCGAGAATGGACTTTAAAAGACTATTTTGGATACATACATGGAGAACTGGTTTGTTTTTTTTCTTGATTATTTTTTTTTGGTTTAGAGCTGAAGTAATTAGTTTGACAGACCTTGCCATTTGGCAAGCTGTAATAATAGGAATTGTTAGTTTGATTTCCATTCTTATTTCTTATAGGTCTCTTTATTTTTCAAAGTCAGTTTCTCGTTATTGGGTTTCAAATTTATTTCACTTTGGGAAGTATGTTTTTGGAACTAATCTTATGAGTATGATTAGCAATAGTTTAGATAAATTTGTATTAGGCGCGTTGCTTACACCTGCTCAGGTAGCAATAAATAATGTGGCCGGAAGAATTTTGAATTTTATTGAAGTACCCATTAATACTGTTGCCGCTATAGCATATCCAAAAAGTGCACAAAGTATGACCTTGGCAGAGGATAAGGCAAAAGAGTCTGTTCGGCATCTTTTCGAGCAATCTGTCAGTATAACTTTGGCAATGACGGTACCATTCTTTATTTTAATGATTTTTCTTGCAAAACCTGTGATTATTATTGTTGCCGGGAATAACTATTTAGATGCCATTCCTTTCTTTCGGGTCATTCTGATTGTAGCATTGCTCAGGCCATTTGATAGGCAAAGTGGGGTTACCCTTGATGCCATTGGTAAACCTCACATTAATTTTTTAGTCGTTTCTATTTCATTGGCACTTACTCTTTTATTAAGTTTTATTTTCATAAAAATTTTCGGGCTTCTTTTTGACAGTTTCAATAATGGATTGAAATCCACGAAATCAAAATCAAAATTCAGCTTCTGTTCATTAAAGCTGATACCTCGAAGAGCTTCCTTTACAAACTCCAAGTTTCTCTTCTCCAAAGTTCTTTTCATCTCCATTTTTT
>JBGSNV010000281.1:0-7360 GCA_041739485.1 Chitinophagaceae bacterium | reverse complement strand
ATATTCCGGGAAATGATATGAAAAATAAGGCTTCTGTAGATGAAAGCAGCGATACCTGGGATACGATTGAATGGCTGTTGAAAAATGTAAAAAATCATAATGGAAAAGCTGGTCTCTACGGGATTTCTTACCCCGGATATTATTCGGCAGCAGCCTTGCCCGATGCCCACCCTGCCCTGAAAGCTGTTTCGCCGCAGGCGCCGATTTCCGATTTCTTTTTTGATGATTTCAGTCATCAGGGTGCCTTTGTACAGGGATACAATACCATTTTTGGGGTATTTAGTTACAGCCCCGAAAAACCTACTAAAGAGGATTGGTTCAGGACACCGCTGATGCGTTTTTATGAACAAAATATTCCGGATGGTTATGATTTCAATCTGCGGATGGGGCCACTCAAAAATTTTACCGAAAAATACCATTACGATAACTTTTTCTGGAAACAGGTAATTGATCACCCCAATTATGATACCTTTTGGCAAAAGCGAAATCTTTTACCGCATTTGAAAAAAGTAACCCCGGCAGTACAAACAGTGGGCGGTTGGTTCGATGCAGAAGATTTATACGGACCGCTCAATATTTACAAGACCATCGAAAAAAATAACCCCGGTGCTGTAAATCAGATCGTAATGGGACCCTGGGGTCATGGCGATTGGGCACGCGAAAAAGGAAAGAGTATACATAACCATATTTACTTTGGCGACAGCATCAGCACCTGGTATCAGCACAATATTGAAGCACCATTTTTTGCCAAACATCTGAAGGATAAAGGCAATATTTCCTTGCCCGAAGCCTGGATGTACAATACCGGGATAAAAGAATGGAAACAATTTGAAACCTGGCCCGAAGAAAAGCAAGTGGTTCGTTTGACTTTTGATATGGGCAGAAAACTGCAGGTGAATCAGGCACCGGTAAACAACCTGTCATTTGATTATATCAGCGACCCGGCAAATCCGGTTCCCTATACTTCGCAAACCGAAGCGCTTGTTTTTACACCCCGCAATTTTATGAGTGATGATCAGCGAAATGCCTCTAAAAGGCCCGATGTACTCACTTTTGAAACCGATACACTGACAGAAGATTTTACCATCAGTGGCGAAATTTTGGCCAAATTAAAAGTGGCCACTACCGGTACCGATGCCGATTTTATGGTGAAACTTATCGATGTATATCCCAATGATCATCCCAACTACGAGCACAATCCCGCAAACATTGTTATGGGTGGATATCAGCAATTGGTGCGTAGTGAAGCTTACCGGGCAAGGTTTAGAAACAGCTTTGAAAAGCCTGAACCCTTTGTACCCAATCAGCCCACCGATCTTTCGATTCCGCTGCAGGATGTGCTGCATACCTTTAAGAAAGGTCATCGTATTATGATACAGATAAACAGCACCTGGTTCCCCTATATTGACCGGAATCCACAGAAATTTGTAGAAAATATTTACAAGGCTGAGGAAGCGGATTTTCAGAAAGCGACTATTACGGTTTTTGGTGCTTCCGAGATATTGATAGGAAGGGGATTGCATACCCTAAGACATTAAACCATAAATTATGGACGCCTGAACGATGCCGAATTTCCCTTCCCCAATATTTTTGGTACAAATGAAGGTATCCGGGAATTAAACAGACGCTGTTTAATCTGCGTCAACGGTTGACCTGAGCGGCGGTTCAGGGGATGATTTGATAAAATCGATTAAAAAGTTTTAGGAAAATCATGCAAAGGAAGCGCTGATTTCCGGGCAACCTTTCTTATTTTTCCCACATATTTGTCTTTCTAATTTTTATAATTATGAGTAAAAAAGCGTACATATTTCCGGGGCAGGGCGCACAGTTTTCCGGTATGGGCAAAGCCCATTATGAATCCGGCGAAACAGCCAAAGCTCTTTTTGAATCTGCCAACGATATCCTTGGGTTCCGTATTTCTGATATCATGTTTGCCGGCACGGATGAGCAGTTGAAACAGACCAATGTAACCCAACCGGCTATTTTCATCCATTCGGTGGTGGCTTACAAATCTTTGGAAACTCCGGTTCCCGATATGGTAGCCGGTCATTCGCTTGGTGAATTTTCGGCATTGGTGGCCAATGGGGTATTGACTTTCGAGGATGGGTTGAAACTTGTGCAGGTAAGAGCCAATGCGATGCAGAAAGCTTGTGAAGCCGAACCTTCCACGATGGCGGCCGTGCTTGGTCTTGCCGATGATCAGGTTGAAAAAATTTGTGCCGAAGTGGCTGCCGAAACCGGAGAGGTGGTAGTAGCTGCCAATTACAATTGTCCGGGACAGTTGGTGATCAGCGGCAGTATTGCCGGAGTAAATACAGCCTGCGAAAGACTAAAAGCTGCAGGTGCCCGCCGTGCCCTCGTTTTACCGGTTGGCGGTGCATTCCATAGCCCGCTCATGGCACCGGCCCGCGAAGAACTGAAGACGGCTATTGAAGCCACTACTTTTGGTAAACCAAGCTGTCCTGTTTATCAAAATGTGGTGGCTCAGGCAGTAACTGACCCGGTGGCTATTCAGCAAAACCTGATCGATCAGTTGACCGGTGCCGTACGATGGACGCAAACCGTGCAGGCAATGGTAGCCAATGGAGCTACCCATTTTATTGAAGTAGGACCCGGCAAGGTATTGCAGGGACTTGTGGGTAAAATCAATAAGGAAGTAACCGCGGAAAGTATAGCTTAGCTTGTTTATTTAGGGACTTCTTCTTCTTCTTTCGGAAGGATAGCCTGCATTTCAGGGAGTAAAACAGCTCCGCAAGGGGCTGCTTTTGCCGTAAAAATACCACCGGCTTTTGCTTCGAAACCAGCATTCAGTTGTACATAATCGCCAGCCTGCATCCAAACATTGGCACCCAACGTACCGCTAACGGTAATGGTTGTATTGATGGTACCCGAAGCCTGGAATACTCTTTCACTGTTATAGGTAGCCGAGTAGGAAGCGTTGGTGGGACAATTGTCATAAACAAGCGTTCTCCAAATACCCCTGCCATAGGTACCCGCATATAAATAGTTATTGGTAATTTCCAGATCAGTAACCATTACCCTTGGCAATCCATTACTAAAGTAGCCCCAATTAGCCGAAGAGTTACTTTTATAAAAAACGCCAATATCGGTTCCAATGTATATTTGATAGGCTCCGTTATTAGCCCCCTGATCCTGAAAGGCAATGGTATGTACCGGAACATTGGGAAGAGATAAGGTTTGATTTTGCCAGGTATTGCCTGCATTGATGCTGCGGTACACTTTGGTGGTTGCATTGTATCCGGAAAAACAAACCCAGATTTCACTGCTGTTGTCCGGATTAACTGCAATCCCGGTGATGGTACTACCGGATAAGTTAGCTAAAGCAGGCCACCCTAAATTTCCGCTTATGGTAGTCCATGTAGGGCTTGCATCATTGATATTACTGCTCATCCGGAGTGTTGTATTGGCTCCTGAGGCATACATCCTGCTGTTGAAACTTGTGCCTTGCGCCATAGCCCCTCTTCCATCGGCCCCAATATTTACCCAATTACTCAGTCCGGAATTGGTAGATCTCCAAATACCTGTATTGCCTGCATAAAAAATGGTGGTCGGGTTAGTAGTATGTAGTTTAATAGGGGCAACCCAGGAACTTGTTTCGCGGGTTGTGCCTGTTCTGATAGGAGAAATATAAGACCAGGTGTCACCGCCATTGGTAGATCGGTTCAACCCTCCGTCCTGCGTACACATGTAAATAATCTGATCATTGGTGTAATCAATGGCATTATCCATACCATCGCAGCAGGTAAGGGTCCATTTAAAGGCAGAAGTATTGCTGTAGCGAACATGGTGCCCGTTATCCTGTGTGCCTCCTAATACTGCATTTACATTCTGCGGGGTGGTTGAAATGCGGTAATACTGATTGATGCGCATACCTGTAGTAATGTTGGTCCAGGTAACCCCGTTATCGCTGCTTCGGCTGATGCCGCCATCATGGGCACAATATACCGCTGTGCCCGAAGGATGGTAATAATAACCATGAAGGTCAGCATGCATGGCTGCCGGGTGTGCTGCGGTCCAATCCACGCCTCCATTTGTACTGCGGCGGCCAATTACTCCGCCGGCTAAATGAATATTGCTGTTGAGGGGAGATACCGCAACGGCAATGGCCCACCAGGGAAATCCTCCGGTGCCACTCCCGTTAGAAGCATTACCGAATATATTTGGGGTATTGGTAATCAGGGTAAAATTATCTCCGCTCCAGGAGTATCGGTAATAGCCTCGGATGGTGCTGTCCCCTTGTCGCCCCATCATAATATAGACGTTGTTGGTTGCTGCCGGTGTAACGGCCAACATGCTTCGGGTAGTGCCGAGACCACTCGAGGGGATTGTTTTATTAGTCCAGTCTGCTCCTCCGTTGGTGGAAATGCGCAAAACAGAAGAAGCATAGGGAATGGCGGCCACCCTGCTGGCATTATTGGGGGCAAAAATGATATCGCTGTATTCACCTGTTAACTCCTGTATCCAGTTGTTTCCTCCATCCGTAGTTCTCCATATCCCATTGCTTGTTGCGGCCATTAAAATATTGGTATTGGTGGGACTCTGAATCAATTTGAAGCCGTATCGTTCTGCATCACTCCGGTTCCAGTTGAGGCCGGTTGTGTTCCAGGTTGTGCCTCCGTCGGTAGATTTAAAAACCCCGGAACTTCTTTCTTTTACATAATATCCCCAGTTAGTACCTCCATCTCCGTCTCCGGTAAGGATATAAATAATATTGGGATTATTTTGCTGAACCACCACACTTGCAATAGATAAGCTAGGCAGGTTGTCTGTCAAAGCAGTCCAGGTGCCGCCCAGGTTGTTGGTACGCCATAAACCTCCGGTACCACTGCCTGCATAAAGTGTATTGGGGTCGGTGGGATGAAAGGCCACACATTCTACCCGCCCTAAAAAATTTTCCCCGTTGCTAATACTACCGGGACCAGCCGAAGACCAGCCACCATTTACATTGTTCAATGCGGGCAAACTGTTTACTGCAAGCAAAGCCTCTTCGCTTTTAATGGTCCAGCTACCAACCCTTCCATCCGTGTCAATATGCTGATTGGCAAACCACTCCCATCGTTTCCAAAGCTTATACCCGTTTTTATTTTTATTGGCTTCGGTATCAAAACGATTGAAGTATTTTTCAACTGAGGTTTGAACCGTTTCAAATTTTGTTTCTGCAGGCAGTTCTTTTATTATTTGGATGTAATCACTTTGCTGGGCAAATACAGGCATTTTTGCCATGAAGATTATGATCAATGAACAAATCAGAGCAATGCGGAATACTTTCAGTTTGACCATACGATTGTTTTAGGCATTGCTAATTTAATTTTATTAGTTGAGTATTACAATTAATTACATAAAAATGGGGCTAAAAAAATACAATTTGCGTCTTTTTTGAGCTAAAATCTACAAAATATAAACCTAATTTAATTTTAAAGAACATTCAGACTACAGTTTATCCATTCCCCGTCAAATTGGGTTTTGTATTTTTTATAAAAATGAATAGCAGGTTCATTCCACTCGAGCACCTGCCAAACGATGCCCGATAATTGTTTTTGTTTGGCTTCTGCAATCAGTGCCTCAAAAAGGAGTTTACCCAAACCCTTACCACGCCATGCTTCGGTAACCAAAATATCTTCGAGATACATGCGTTGGCCTTTCCAGGTGCTGTAGCGGATATAGTAAAGCGCGAAACCTTGTATCTGTCCGTCGGCTTCGGCTACAAAGGCCCACCAAACCGGATTGGGTCCAAAACCACTCTCCACAAAATGTTCGAGGTTTACGGTTACTTCTTCGGGTGCTTTTTCGTAAACTGCCAGTTCCATGATCAGCTCGAGCAATCTTGGACAATCTCCTGCAACAGCTCTTCTGATGCTAATATCTGTTTTTTTATCTTCCATTTCTTTCCTTATAGTTGTGGCCGAATGTACAACAGCAAGTTCTTTATTTCCTGAAATTTTGACCAGGGGATAAAATGGTTTTCTTTGTCGAAAGTCACCGTTTTTATTGAGCTTGCATTTTTAAGATGCTGTACGGCATATTCCATATTGCCGTAAGGAACGAACATATCTTTTGTGCCATGAAGGATATAAACCTCAGCGGTAACGCCTTGCAGTACATCCGGCATGGTATATACATATTTCTTAAAATCAAGAAGTTCATCGTTGCTCGGACGCATGGCTCCGGGTAATGCCCAACGAAAAAAAGAATTACCTACAAGTTTACGCCATCCTTCTTTCGGTTCGAGTTCGGGGGATACACTACCGGCCAAAATAACCACTACTTCTGCAAGGTTTTTCTCTTTAGAGGCCATCGCCGCTACAATAGGGCCTCCCAGCGAATGACCTACGAAAATAACGGGTTGGCCGTTGTCATTACTTCGGATAAATGCATCTATCATTTCAACTTGCAGCTCTATAGCTTCTGATTTGCCAAAGTTGCTGTATCCAAAACCCGGACGATCTATCGAGATCAACCGGTATTCATTTCGCAGCGCAGAGTCCTGCAGGTATCTGTCGAAATTGTTGGAAGAACCCGGTGTGCCATGGATAAAATAAATGGTGGGTGCACTATCTGTCCCCGTTTGGAGGTAATGTATTTTGCGCACCTCCGAATAATCAAAATTGCGGATGGTTAAGGCTACGTTTTTTTCGCCATAGGCTTTGATGGCCTCCGGATCTGAAGTACGGAATTTGAAACAGCCCTGCCAAAGGATCAGGCAAAATAAGGCAACAAGAAACCTACCTAATGCCTTTTGATATTTGTTTATTTTTATATTCATATAATTTGTTATTGGTTTCTTCCCTGCTATCATTCCTTGCACCCAGGTTCTTTGTTTTTATTTTGCTGCGTATCCGTTTCCTTTTAAAAACTTACCCGGTTTTGTGTTGGTATGTTCTCCGTTTTTCAATACCTGTTTTCCATTGACCCATACATGAAGCACACCAGTACTGTATTGATGCGGGTCTTCGTAAGTAGAATGAGCCTGTATGGCAGCCGGATCAAACACAACGATATCTGCAAAATAGCCAACACCCAATTGACCACGTCGTTTCAGCTTTAAATTGGTAGCAGGCAGATTCGTTAATTTTCGAACTGCTTCCTGCAGGGGAATTATTTTTTCGTCCCGTACATATTTTCCAAGCAGGCGTGCCACATTGCCATAGGCTCTTGGGTGTACATTGCTTTTCAGAAAAACACCCTCTGTTGAATAAGAACCCTCATCGCTTCCGAAACTGAGCCACGGCAGACTTATTTGCTTTCTTGTATTGGCTTCCGTCATCAGGAAATAAGCGGTACCTACTCTGCTGCTATCTTCTACAATTAAATCCATGGCACAATCCTCTACCGATTGACC